>JAKSOG010000002.1 GCA_024405715.1 Victivallaceae bacterium
GTCAAAAACCAAAAGGGCAAGACGATGGTCGTCAACAAAAACGGCTACGTCATCATCTACGACCCCGTCAAAGCGGAAAAGGCGGAAAAGGAAGCGCGCGAACGCGCCCGCTTCGAGGCGGAAGCGCTCGGCACGGTCTACAACGCCAATTACGATTTCCGCGGCGATGCGATTTTGCAGGCGGAACTCGAACGCTACGATCTGGAAGCCGGATCCGAACTTTCCAAGCACGACGGCGACAGCGTCGCCGCCAACGAAGTTTTCGTCCGCTGGGAACCGGGCCATGTGCCGATCATCATCGAAGAGGGCGGTATCGTTCAGCTCACCGACCTGGTCGAAGGCGTCACGTTGCAGAAACAACGCCGCGGCGGAGCTTCCGGCGACCAGGGGACCGTGATGGAACACCGCGAAGATCTGAACCCGCAGATCGTCATCAACGACGAACAGGGCAATTTCATCGCGAATTATCCGTTGCCGGCGGGCGCCGTGCTGATGACCAAAAAAGACGCCCGGGTCACGCCCGGTATGGTCGTCGCCCGTGTGCCGCGTCAGTCCGGGAAAAACAAGGACATCACCGGCGGTCTGCCGCGTATCGCCGAGCTTTTTGAAGCGCGTACTCCCAAAGACGTCGCCGAGATCGCCCGGATCGACGGCGTGGTCGAAGTCGACAAGATTTCCAAAAACCGCCGTCAGCTGCTCATCCGCGATCACGAATCCGGGATGGTCGAGGAATACACCACGATCCCGTTGCACAAACATCTGACCGTCAGCAAAGGCGATTTCGTCCGCAAAGGACAGAAACTCACCGAAGGTTCGGTCGTGCCGCAGACGCTTCTGGAAATCTGCGGCGTCCACGAACTGCAACGCCATCTGGTCGACGAGATCCAGTTGGTCTACCGTGCGCAGGGCGTCGAGATCAACGACAAGCACATCGAGATCATCATCCGGCAGATGATGCAGAAAGTCCGCATCACCGAATCCGGTTCGACGGATTATCTGCCCGGTGAGCAGATCGACTGCAACGAATTCAAGGAAACCAACGCCGCAGTGGTCGCGCGGGGCGGCAAACCCGCCGAAGCCGAACCGGTGTTGCTGGGTATCACCAAGGCGGCGCTGGCGACCGAAAGTTTCATCTCGGCGGCGTCCTTCCAGGATACCACCCGGATCCTTACGGAAGCGGCGATGAGCGGTAAACTCGATCATCTGACCGGTTTCAAGGAAAACGTCATCACGGGGCATCTGATCCCCGCCGGTACGGGGACGACGTCGATGCAGTCGATCCGGCTCAAGTATCTCGGCACCGAGATCGAACCCGACCCCGAGCCGGAAATCGAACTCCCCGCCGGAGGCGACAAGTCGATCGAGGAGATCGCCGCCGAGTGGCGCGACACGCAGGAGGAATACATCGTCGACGCCGGGGAAATCGACGCCGGAAACGACACGGAGGAGTCCGACAACGAGTGAAAAACGGCGCCGGAATGCGCGAAAAAACTTGAAAAAAACGCATTCCGGTGCTATTTTATAAATCCATAATTGAAAAACTTGCGATTTTCATAGGGTAAAAACAGGAAAAAAGTATGCCGACAATCAATCAATTGGTGCGTCTCGGGCGCGAAGAGAAAGTCTTCAAAAGCAAATCCAAGGCGCTGACCGCCTGTCCGCAGCGCCGCGGCGTCTGTCTGCAGGTGACGACGCGTACCCCGAAAAAACCGAACTCCGCGATCCGCAAAATCGCGCGTGTCCGTCTTACCAACGGTCAGGAAGTTACCGCCTACATCGGCGGCGAAGGACACAACCTTCAGGAACACTCGGTCGTGCTGGTCAAGGGCGGACGTGTCCGCGACCTTCCGGGTGTGCGTTACCACATCGTGCGCGGCGCGCTTGACAGTCTCGGCGTCAGCGCCCGCAAGCAGGGTCGTTCCAAGTACGGCGCCAAACGCTCCAAAGGCGGCGAAGAAAACGCCAAAAAGAAATAATTCCAACAGAGGATTGCCATTATGAGAAGACGTACCGCCGTCAAACGGGAGATCGTTCCCGACGTGAAGTACAACAGCAAACTCGTCGCCCGGCTGATCAACACGATCATGACCCGCGGCAAAAAGTCGACCGCCCAGCAGATCGTCTACGGCGCGCTCGACCTGATCCAGGAAAAGAAACCCGACACTCCGGCGATCGAGGTCTTTTCCCAGGCGTTGGAAAACGTCAAACCCAAACTCGAAGTCAAGAGCCGCCGCGTCGGCGGCGCCACCTATCAGGTGCCCGTCGAAGTCGATCCCGAGCGTCAGGTCGCTCTGGCGATGCGCTGGATCACCACTTACGCCGGAAGCCGCAAAGGAAAATCCATGACCGATTCGCTCGCGGGCGAACTGCTCGACGCTTTCGAGAATACCGGGTCCGCGATCAAGAAAAAGGAAGACACCTACAAAATGGCGCAGGCCAACAAGGCGTTCGCGCACTATCGCTGGTAAAAAGCGGCGGCGCACGGGATATTGAAAAATGATCAGTGACAACGACAAAGTACAGCAGTATAACGAGTCGCCGCGGCGCAAGATCGCGCTCCGCGACACCCGCAACATCGGCATTATGGCGCACATCGACGCCGGCAAAACGACGTTGACCGAACGCATCCTTTTCTATACGGGCGTCAACTACAAGATCGGCGACACCCACGAAGGCACCGCCACGATGGACTGGATGGAGCAGGAACGCGAACGCGGCATCACCATCACCAGCGCGGCGACCACCTGCTACTGGAAAAATCACCGCGTCAACATCATCGACACTCCGGGACACGTCGACTTCACCGCCGAAGTGGAGCGTTCGCTCCGCGTACTCGACGGCGCGGTCGCCGTCTTCTGCTCGGTGGGCAAAGTCCAGCCGCAGAGCGAAACCGTGTGGCGTCAGGCGCAGAAGTACAATGTCCCGATCGTCGCACTGGTCAACAAAATGGACCGTACCGGCGCCGATTTCTGGGGCGTGGTCGATGAAATCAAATTCAAACTCGGCGCGACTCCCGTACCGATCTATCTGCCGATCGGCAAGGAAGCGGATTTCTGCGGCGTGGTGGATGTGTTGCTCAACAAAGGTTACACGTTCGACGATGCCGACAAGGGCGTGACGATCCACGAGATCGAAGTGCCCGAAGATATGAAAGAAGCGCGCGAAAAGGCCTTCCGCCACATCATCGAATGCGTCGCCGAAGTCGACGACGACATTATGGAACTTTTCCTCGCCGACGAAACCCCGTCGGTCGTGCAACTGAAAACCGCGCTCCGCAAAGCGACCGTCGCCGCGAAACTCGTGCCCGTCGCCTGCTGCTCGGCTTTCAAGGACAAAGGCGTTCAGCCGTTGCTCGACGCGGTGGTCGATTATCTGCCCAGCCCGATCGACGTCTGGGAAATCAAAGGCAGCGATCCCGCCACCGGCGCCGAAATGACGCGCCACGCGGGCGATATGCAGCCCTTCGCCGCGCTGGTCTTCAAGGTCATGAGCGATCCCTATGTGGGGCGGCTCTATTATTTCCGCGTATATTCCGGCATCGCCACGCAGGGAATGACGGTTTTGAACCCGCGCACCGGCAAACGCGAGCGTTTCGGGCGTCTGTTGCAGATGCACGCCAACAATCGCGAGGAGCGCGAAGAGATCTTTTCCGGCGACATCGCGGCGGCGGTGGGCTTGCGCAACGTCACCACCGGCGATACGCTCTGCCTCGAATCGACGCCGATCGTGCTTGAATCGATGTCGTTCCCCGAACCGGTCATTTCGATCGCCGTCGAACCCAAAAGTTCGGGCGACCGCGACAAACTCAGCCGCGGTCTGATCGCGCTGGCGGAAGAAGATCCGACTTTTCAGGTGCGCAGCGACGAAGAAACCGGTCAGACGATCATTTCCGGTATGGGCGAACTGCACCTTGAAATCATTCTCGACCGTCTGGTCCGGGAATTCAAAGTCGAAGCCGATACCGGAGCGCCGCAGGTCGCTTACCGCGAAGCGCTGACGACTCCGGCGAACTCCAATATGAAATTCGTCCGTCAGAGCGGCGGTCACGGTCAGTACGGCCATTGCATCATCGACGTCACTCCGGGCGAACCCGGCAGCGGCATCGTCATCGAAAACAAAGTCGTCGGCGGCAACATCCCCAAAGAATTCATCAAACCGATCGAAAACGGCATCCGCGAAGCGGCGGCGTCCGGCGTCCTCGCCGGTTATCCGGTGGTGGATTTCCACGTCGATATCGTCGACGGCAGTTACCACCCGGTCGACTCGTCGGAAATGGCGTTCAAGATCGCGGGGTCGATGGCGTTCAAGGACGCCGCGCGCAAAGCGGGACTCGCGCTGATGGAGCCGATCATGAAAGTCGAACTCAATACGCCCGACGAGAATATGGGCGATCTGATCGGCGATCTGACCAGCCGCCGCGGCGCGGTGGCGGAAATCGTCGCCGGCGTCGGTGGATTCACCAAAATCACGGCCAACGTGCCGCTCGCCGAAATGTTCGGCTATGCGACGGCGATCCGTTCGCTGTCCAAAGGTCGCGCGTCCTATTCGATGGAGCCCGGCCATTTCGATCGCGTTCCGAAATCCGTTCAAGATAAAATCGTGGAGAAAAAGTAATGGCTACGGCAAAAAAACAGAAAATCCGCATCCGTCTGCAGGCGTACGAGGCGCGGATATTGGATCAGTCGGTCGGCGAGATCCTCGACGCGGCGAAACGTACCGGTTCGATGGTCGCCGGTCCGATCCCGCTCCCGACCCGCATCGAGCGGTGGACGGTCAACCGTTCGCCCCACGTCAACAAAAAGTCGATGGAGCAATTCGAGATGCGTACGCACAAGCGGATGCTCGACATCATCAATCCCAACGCCAAAACGGTTGACGAGCTCAAAAAGCTCAATCTGCCCGCCGGCGTTGACATTTCGATCAAAACGGGGTTCTGAAGTCCGGTTTCGTCCGGACGGGATTGAAGAACCCCTAGATACCAAGGTCTCCGGCCGATTGGAGGCAAGTATCGAATGTTTCTCAGAAAGGAGAAAGGTATGAAAGGTTTAATCGGTAAAAAAGTCGGGATGACTCAGGTCTATTCCGACAAGGGTGTGCTGATCCCGGTGACGGCGATCGAGGCGGGCCCCTGCGTGGTGACGGACGTCAAGACCGTCGAACGCGACGGCTATGCCGCGATCCAGCTCGGATTCGGCGCCCGCAAGAGCAAAAACGTTTCCGGCGCCCGCCGCGGACATCTGGCGAAAGCCGGAGTTTCCGGCGACGTGCTTCCCGCGGTGTTGCGCGAGATCCGCACGACGGAAAGCGCCGAACGCGGCGCGAAACTCGATGTTACGATCTTCGCGGCCGGGGAGTTCCTCGACGTGGTCGGCACCAGCAAAGGGCGGGGATTCCAGGGCGTCGTCAAACGCTTCAATTTCGGCGGCGGCCGCGGCAGTCACGGCGGTGCGTGGGAGCGCCGTCCCGGTTCCATCGGTTGCTGCGAATGGCCGGGTCGGGTCAACAAGGGCAAGCGCATGCCGGGGCATTTCGGCTGTGATCGTTGCACGGTGCAGAATCTGGAGATCGTCAAGGTAATGCCCGAAGAGAATCTCCTGCTGGTCAAAGGCGCGGTTCCCGGCGCGAACGGCGGTATCCTTTTGGTCCGCTCCGCGCTGAAAAAGCCGGCGGCCAAGTAATGCAAGGAGATGAGAATCATGTCTAAAACTTTGGATATTTTCGATTGCACCGGTGCCCGGGTCGGCGAATATGCGCTGCCCGACAACGCGATCGAGTTGGAAAAAGGCACCCAGGCGGTGCATGACGCGGTGGTCGCGTATCTCGCGGGTCAGCGCGCCGGTACGGCGTGTACCAAAACGCGCGCCGAAGTTTCCGGCGGCGGCGCGAAACCTTTCCGTCAGAAGGGCCGGGGCGCGGCGCGCGCCGGTTCCAGCCGCAATCCCGTGTGGACGGGCGGCGGCGTGGCGTTCGGACCGAAACCGCGTTCCTTCGCCAAAAAACTCAACAAAAAAGTTCTGGTTCTGGCTCTGAAGCGCGCGTTATCGGAGCGGATCGAAGAAGGCAACGTGATCGTGCTCGACAAGTTCGCTTTGGCGGATCACAAGACCAAGAGCGCGGTCGCCGTGCTCAAGGCGCTCAAAGTCGCGGATGAGAGCGTGTTGCTCTCGGTGCCCGAGTTGGACGAAGCGACGGTCTGCGCGACCGGGAACATCGCCAATCTCGTGCTTCGCACGGCGCTGACGGTCAATACCTATGAATTGATGCGCTTCAACAAGCTCGTCTTCACCAAGGATGCCCTCGATGCTTTCATCGGACGGCTGGCGTAAGGAGAAGTTCAAAATGAAAAATGCTTTTGACATCGTCATCGCGCCCGTCGTCACCGAAAAGTGCAACGCTTTGATGCAGGAAAAGAAATACACGTTCAAAGTCAATCCTTCCGCCAACCGGATCGAAATCGCCAAGGCGGTCGAAGAGATTTTCAACGTGAAAGTGAAATCGGTCAATGTGATGAACTACACCGGCAAGACCAAACGCGTCGGCCGCACGATGAAGTCGGGCAAACGCGCCGACTGGAAACGCGCGGTGATCACGCTTGCCGAGGGTAGCATCGAGATCATTTGAGGGAGATTTTGAATTATGGCTATCAAGAGTTTTAATCCGACGACTCCCTCGCGGCGGCATATGGCGGTGGTGGACAAGTCTTCGCTCAGCGCCGTGGCTCCGCTCAAGAGTCTGACCAGAGGCAAGAAATCCACCGGCGGCCGCAACAATGCGGGCCGTATCACCACCCGTTTCCGCGGCGCGGGCAACAAACGCCGTTACCGCGCGGTCGATTTCCTCCGCAACAAGGACGGCATCGCGGCGCAGGTGGCGACGATCGAATACGATCCCAACCGCAGCGCCAACATCGCGCTGATCGTTTACGCGGACGGCGCAAAGAGTTACATCATCGCCACCGAAGGGATGAAAGTCGGCGATACCGTGATGAACGGTTCCAAGTCGGAAATCAAGCCGGGCAACTGTCTCAAATTGCGCGACATTCCCGTCGGCGTGGAGATCTGCTGTCTGGAATTGCAGCCCGGCGCCGGTGCCAAAATGGTGCGTTCCGCCGGACAGGTCGCGACGCTCCGCGGCAAGGAAGAAGTCTACGCCCAAGTCAAACTGCCTTCGGGCGAAGTCCGGATGATCCATCTCGATTGCCGGGCGGTGATCGGGCAGGTGGGCAACCTCGACTATATGGCGGCGAAACTCGGCAAGGCGGGCAAAAAGCGGTATATGGGCTTCCGTCCGCATGTGCGCGGCGTCGCGCAGAACCCGGTCGACCATCCGATGGGTGGCGGCGAAGGCCGCGAATCGGGCGGCGGACATCCCGTGTCGCCGTGGGGTAAACTCGCCAAAGGCAAGCGGACCCGCAATCCGAAAAAGACGTCCAAGAACTTCATTGTTGAACGGAGGAAAAAATAATGCCCCGGTCGATCAAAAAAGGACCTTTCGTCGATCAGAGTCTGCTCGACAAAGTCGGCAAAATGAGCGCTTCCCACAAAAGCCCGATCAAAACCTGGAGCCGTCGCTCCATGGTGATTCCGGATTTTGTCGGACACACGTTTATGGTGCACAGCGGCAAGAGTTTCACGCAGGTTTTCGTGACCGAAAATATGGTCGGTCACAAACTCGGCGAATTCGCGCCGACCCGCGCCTTCAAAGAGCACGGAGTGGTTTCCGGAAAATAAATTTCCCGAAATACACGGTCATTGTGAAACGCCCTTCTCTTCGGGGAAGGGCGTTTTTTTATGGGGCGCGGCGGGACTTCCGCTTCCGGAAAAACGCCGGACGCCGCCGGATTTTTTTCGCTCCTCCGGAAACGGTGTGAAAAAGTTGCTTTTTTCCCGCAAAATCTCCGGCAAAATCAATTGATTTGCCGACGCTCGCGGTGTATAGTATAACCGAAGGGAAAAGAAAAAATATTTCCGGCTACGCCGGAAATTTCGTCAACCATTCGGAAAAATCAAAAATGAGCGAAGAAGAAAAAATCAATGTCTCTGCCGAAACGGATTACAGCGCCAGCAAGATCACCGTTCTGGAAGGTCTTGAAGCCGTGCGGGTCCGTCCCTCGATGTATATCGGCGACACCGGATTGCGCGGATTGCATCATCTGGTTTACGAAGTCGTCGATAATTCCATCGACGAAGCTCTCGCCGGTTACGCCGACACGATCGCGGTGACCATCTGCAAGGACAATTCGATCGTGGTCGAAGACAACGGCCGCGGCATCCCCGTCGATATGCACCCGACCGAACACAAGCCCGCCGTCGAAGTCGTCCTCACCGTGCTTCACGCCGGCGGCAAATTCGACCATAATTCCTACAAGGTTTCCGGCGGATTGCACGGCGTCGGCGTTTCCTGCGTCAACGCTTTGAGCGACTACCTCAAAGTGGAAGTTTTCCGCGACGGCAAGGCCTATGAGATCGTTTTCAAGCGCGGCATCACCGACGTCCCCCTCAAAGAGATCGGCGCGACCGACAAACGCGGCACCCGCGTCACGTTTAAACCCGACGGTACTATTTTCCCCGATACCGTTTACCATTGGGATACTCTTCAGAACCGTCTGCGCGAACTGGCTTTTCTCAACCGCGGCATCCAGATCGACCTCTACGACGAACGCGAGATCGGCGCCGACGGTACGCCCAAACACGAACATTTCCACTTTGACGGCGGCATCTGCCAGTTCGTCGAAATGCTCAACGAAAACCGCACGGTCGTCAATCCGCAGGTGATCTATTTCCACCGCGAACGCGGCGGCATCGACGTCGAAGTCGCCATGCAGTTCAACGACGGCACGCAGGAGCAGGTCCACAGTTACACCAACAACATCAACACCATCGAGGGCGGCACCCACCTCACCGGATTTCAGGCGGCGCTGACCCGTACTCTCAACAATTACACCAAGACGATGATGAAAAACGACGTCCCGTTGAGCGCGACCGACGTCCGCGAGGGACTTTCCGCCGTCATCAGCGTCAAGGTTCCCGATCCGCAGTTCGAGGGGCAGACCAAAACGAAACTCGGCAACTCCGAAGTCCGCGGCATCGTCGAATCGGTCATCAACGAGGAACTGGCGACCTATCTCGAAGAAAATCCGCAGATCGCCCAGCAGATCGGCGCCAACGCGATGACCGCCGCCCGGGCGCGTGAAGCGGCGCGCAAAGCGCGCGAATCCGTCCGCCGCAAAGGTTTGCTCGAAGGCGCCGGATTGCCCGGAAAACTTTCCGATTGCAACCTCCGCGATCCCAGCCGTTGCGAACTCTACATCGTCGAGGGCGATTCCGCCGGCGGTTCCGCCAAACAGGGCCGCGACGCCGCCTACCAGGCGATCCTGCCGATCCGCGGAAAACTCCTCAACGTCGAAAAAGTCCGCCGCGACAAAATTTTCGACAACAAGGAGATCCAGTCGCTCATCTATGCGATCGGATGCGGCATCGAGGAAGAATTCGACATTTCCAAGGCGCGTTACCACCGCGTGGTGATCATGACCGATGCCGACGTCGACGGTTCCCATATCCGCACCTTGTTGCTGACCTACTTTTTCCGTCAGATGCGGCCGCTGATCGAAGCCGGATACGTATACATCGCCAATCCGCCGCTTTTCAAGGTCGAAAAGGGCAAGCAGGTGCGTTACATCGACACCGAAGACCAGCTCAACCGTTTTCTCGTCGATCTCGGACTCGACGATCTCGTCGTCCGCCGTCCCGACGGTTCGCAACTCGACGGCGCCACCGTGCGCCGTCTGATCGAACTTTACGACAAAGCGGCGCATCTTTCCGCGGGGCTTCGCCGCATCGGCATCGATCCCGACGAATATTTTGCCGCGATCACCGAAAACGGGCGTTGTCCCGTCAGCCATATCACCGTGCGCGACCCCGACGGCACCAACACCGCCGCCTATGTTTACAGCGGCGAGGAGCAGATCGCCAAACTTTCCGAGGCCGAAGCCCGCATCCGGGCGGCGCAACCTCCGCTTAAAGGCGACGAGTCCGAAGAGGATCTGCGCCAGCGTGAAGCGGACGTCAAACGCCACATCGACCTCGTCAACATTCTTGAAGCGTCCGAATGCAGCGAATTCGTCGGGGAACTCGCCGCTTCGGGACTGACTCCGAAGCAGGTTTTCGCGTCCACCGGCACAATGTTCACTGCGGCGATCGGCAACGGCGCACCGAGCGATATCGGCAGTCTCGCCGCGCGCTTTTCGTGTGTACGCAACAGCGGCAAAAACGGCGGCGGCATCAAAGTCCAGCGTTACAAAGGTCTCGGCGAAATGAAAGCCGAACAGCTTTGGGAAACCACGATGAATCCCGAAACCCGTTCGATGATCAAAGTCCGGCTCGAAGACGCGATCAAAGCGGACCGCATTTTCAATTTGCTGATGGGCGACGTCGTCGAGCCGCGCCGCGAATATATCGAAAAGCACGCCGCCAACGTCAAGGATCTGGACATCTAATTTTTATTCGAGGGAACACATTATGGCAGAAAAAGAAGCCCCGTTGGTCGACAAGGAAAAAAGTCTGCAGATCGCGATCAGCCAGATCGAAAAAGAATTCGGCAAAGGCGCGATCATGCGCCTCGGCGATTCGGCGGCCACCTGCGACGTGCCGGTCGTCGGCACCGGCAGTCTGGCGTTGGATCTCGCGCTCGGCATCGGCGGTCTTCCCGCCGGACGCATCATCGAAATTTTCGGGCCCGAATCAAGCGGCAAGACCACCCTTTGCCTTCATGTGATCGCCAACGCCCAAAAAGCCGGCGGCAAATGCGCCATCATCGACGCCGAGCACGCCATCGATCCCGGTTACGCCGCCAAAATCGGCGTCGACATCGACAATCTGCTGATTTCCCAGCCCGATTGCGGTGAAGACGCGCTCAACATCGTCGATACGCTCGTGCGCAGCAACGCGATCTCGGTTCTTGTGGTCGATTCGGTCGCTGCGCTGGTGCCCCGCGCCGAGATCGAAGGGCAGATGGGGGATTCCCACGTCGGATTGCAGGCGCGGCTGATGTCGCAGGCGCTGCGCAAGATCACCGGAGCCGCTTCCAAGAGCCGCACCTGCGTGATCTTCACCAATCAGATCCGCGAAAAGATCGGCGTCGTTTACGGCAATCCGGAAACCACGCCCGGCGGAAACGCATTGAAATTTTATGCTTCGATCCGTATGGACATCCGCAAGACTTCGGCGATCAAAGTCGGCGACGCCGTTCTCGGCAACCGGGCGCGCGTCAAAGTCATCAAAAACAAAATGGCGCCTCCGTTTAAAGTGGCGGAATTCGACATTATGTACAATGAAGGAATTTCCAGAACCGGTTCGGTCATCGACGTCGCTGTCGATCTCGGGCTGATGGAACGCCGCGGCTCGTGGTTCAACTTCGAAGGCGAACAGCTCGCCCAGGGGCGCGACCAGACCAAGGAATTGCTCGCGGCTCAACCGGAGTTGATGCAAAAGATCGTCGACCGCATCCGGGAAAAACTGGATGCCGACCGTCAGGAGAAAAACCGGGAAAAAGCGGAATAGTATGCCGTTTTTGCGCCCCATCGTCCGGTGTTTCGGGCCGGCCGTGATGGGCGCGGCGCTTGCCGTCGCGCCGGCGGCGGCGATGGATGATTTTGCGTCCGGGAGGGAACTTTTTCACCGGGGCGCGAAGGCATTGACCGCCGGCGAGCAGGAAGAGGCGTTGCGCTGTTTCGACGAAGCCGGAGGACTTCCCGCCGGAGCGTGGAGTTTTCGTGCGCGTTGCGGCGCGATCCTGATTTTCTTGCGTCGCGGCGACGTCGCGGCGGCGGCCGACCGGCTCGAAGCGTTGGATTGCGCCGGTGATCCGGACGCGCTTTACCAAAAAGACTCTCTGGAACTTCTTTGCGCCGTCCGCCGGGGCGACGAAAAAGATTTTGCCGCGAAATGGAAAAAGTTCGTTTCCCGTTATGCGTGTTGCGGAAACGCCATCGTCGCGGAAGCGTTGCCGGCGGCGGCGCAAAAGCGCGCTGATGCCGACGATTTCGCGGGGGCGGCGGAACTTTTGTCGCAGGCGCTGGATTATCAGATTTCCGATGTTGCCCGCCGTTCGGTTTTGGGCAAACTTTTCGCAATGCACGTCCGTGCCGGAAATCCTCCGGAGCGCCTCGCCGAAGTCGCGGCGCGTTGCGAACGCTGGTTCCCCGGAGAAAAATTGACGGCGTATCTTACGTTGGCGGCAGCGCGTTCGCTTGCCGAAAAAGGCGATTTCGATGCGGCGCTGAAAAAATGGGAAAAGATCTCCTCCAATCGGGAATATCCGCTCTTTTTCCGTGAAAACGCTTTGTATACGGCGGCGATTTTCGCGGAAAAAAAAGAGCTCGACGACATCGCCCGCACGATGTATCAATCCCTGATCGTCGTCACGCAGGCGAGCGCTTCCGCGAAACTGGAATACGGCACCTACTTGTTGCGTTGCCGCGATTATCCGGGCGCCGTCGCTTCGTTGCGCGACCTTTGGCTGGACAACGGCGCGGAACGCGATGTCGCCGGAGCGCGTTTGCTTCAGGCGCTGGTGTTAACGGACAAAAACGAAGAGGCCCGGGCGGTGGCGCGTTCGCTCGTCGATTCTCCCGTCTACGGACGGTACGCGGCTTTCAAAATCGCGGAACTTGAGGAAAAATTCGGTGATCCCGCCGTCGCGCGGGAAAAATACCGCGATCTGGTCCGGTGTTATCCCGACGATCCTTACACGGGGCGCAGCCGATTCCGCGCCGCGCAATTATCCGCGCGGTTGAACGATCCGTCCGCACCCGAAGAGTTCGCGAAAGTCGCTGAATTGTTTCCGCAGGACGACGCGGCTCCCCGCGCCCTTTTTCTGGCGATGCGTTTCGCGGACGGCTCCGCCGCCGTCGCGCGGTATTTTTCGGCGCTTGAAGAAAAGTACCGGAATTCTCCGGTTTTCCCCGCGGCAGTGGTGCAGTACGCTCTCTTTATGATACGGGAAAAACGCGACGGCGACGCGCTCGCGCTGTTGGACAAATATGAAAAGATCCTCGCCGCTTCGCCTTTTGCGGCGGAAAGCGCCGGAGCGCGTTTGCAATGTTTCCTCGACCGGGGGGATGTCGTCCGCGCCGACGCCTATGCGAAAGAGTCTCTCGAACGGTTTTTTTCCGGAGTCGCCGCCGCCGAGATCGCTTTTCTCGCCGGCAATACCGCCAGCGCGACGGGGGATTATTCCCGGGCGTTGGAGTGTTACCGGCGCAGCCGCGAATTGCGTCCGTCCGGCGATTTCGGGATGCGGGCGAAGGGACGGATCGCCGATATGAATTACATCCTTGCTTTTTCCGGAATGCGTCCCGAATTGCTCGCTTCGGCTGAAACCGATTACCGGGAACTGGCGGAGCAGTCCGAAAATCCCGCGATCCGTCTGGAAGCGCTTTATCTGCTCGGACGGTGCCGCGAATTTTACGGACGCTTCGGAGAAGCCGCCGATTGCTACCGCGATGCATTGTTTTCGGCGGAAAAGAGTTTCCTCGCCGGAGTTCCGCCGGAAAGCATTTGGTGCTGGCGCGCCGCGCAGGGTGCGATCCGCATCCGGACCCGGTCGCGCCGGGCGGCGGACCGCGCGGAAGCATTGCGGCTTTGCGAAATGGTGGAAAATTTGAAATTGACCGGAATCCCGACGGATTTCGCGGCGATGAAAACAGAAATCCTTCAAAGCAAAAAAGGACATAAAAAGAGGTAAAATATGCTTTTCCTGAAACTGATGAACGACGGCGGTCCGCTGATGTGGGTCATTTTGGCGGGGGCGGTGCTCGGATTGTTTTTCTTTCTGGAAAAAACATTCCAGTTTCACCGCGAGGAGATCAACGTGCGGGAATTGTTGCAGGGGTTGACCAACGTCCTTGACCGCGACGGGATCGTCGAAGCGCTGACGCTTTGCGACAATACGCCCGGCCCCGTCGCCCGGATCCTGGGCGCGGCGATCCTCGCCTACGAACGCGGCGACGAAAGCATCCGGCAGGCGTTGGACGACGCCGCGCTGGACGAATTGCCGAAACTCGAACGCCATCTCGGTTTCATCGGCACGCTGGCGTTCATCCTGCCGCTGCTCGGTTTTCTCGGCACGGTACTCGGAATGCTTCAGACGTTTGAGGTCATCCAGGCGAATTCCTATTTGTCCAGTTCCGATATTTCCGGTTCGGTGATGACGGCGTTGCTGACTACGGCGGCCGGACTGACGGCGGCGATCCCCTGTCATTTGGCGTACAATTATTTGTCCGTCCGCGCCGATGCGATCGCCTTGGATATGGAAAAGGCGGCGCTGGAAATCACCGGATTTTTCGAACGCAAAGAGCGTAAAACGGCGGAGAAATGAAATGAACGGCTCATTTCGTGCATTCGGAGGACGGCGTTACCGGATCCGAAGGGTCCCGCGGCAGGGATGGCCGCATGCGACTGCGCTGATCGACATCTTTTTTCTGGGGATGTTGTTTCTGACGATCTCAAGCAAGACGACGCGGCTGTCGGGGATCCGCATTGATCTGCCCCGTGAAAAAAAGGCGACGGTCACGCAGATCGAACGCTACGTCATATCGCTGGCGGCGACGCCCGGAGAAGAAAAAGTCCGGATCTATTTTCAGGATCATCCGGTGGATTCCCGGAAACTGGCGGAAGCGTTGAGCCAGTTGAAAAGTCTTTCCCGAAACGCCACGGTGATTATTCGCGCCGACCGTGCGATACCGTATGAAAAAGTGCTCGACGTCATCAATCTGTCGCAAAGCGCCGGAGTCGCCAGTTTTCTCGCCGTCGATCCGCGCGAAGAACGTTCGGAAACGCGCTTCGACCAGTAAACGGAAACGGAGAACGACGCAATGGGAAAAAGAAGCCGCTTTTTCATCCGGGAAACGCTGTTGCCCTTCTGCTATGCGCTCGTCGTTCTGTCGCTGATCGGAGCGGTCGCGTTTTTCGGTTTCCGCTACCGCCCGGAAACGGAACGCGGCATGAACGAAAGCGACCGCCCCGAAACCCGCTTGTGGAAATCCACCGGCGACAAATTCCCCGTGGACGATCCGACGATCCCCGCCCGCGGCGACGCGCCGGTCGGTTTCGCGGCGTTCTCCTTTGCGAACGAGGTCGGGATCGCACTCCCGCCGGAAAAGAATGGTTCCGATACGGTCTGGAAAGTCGCGGATCCGCCGGAGATCCCCCCGCCGCCGGAAGACAAGTTCATCGGTTTCGCCGACGTAATGCCGGATTTTTCCGTGCCGGCTCCGTTGCGGGGAAATGAGTTTTCCGTGCGCCGGGGCGACGGCACGCTCTTCCCCGTCGGCGGAAATTTCACCGACGTTCCCGACGGCAGTCCGGTTTCCCGCACCGCGGTACGGATCATCCCGGTCGGCGGTGCGGCGGTCTGCCGATTGAATCTGGCGGAATCCTGCGGCGATCCGGCGCTCGATGATTACGCTTTGCGGGAATTGGCGAAATTCAAATTCGATCGACACGATCTCATTTGCATATATTGGGGCGCAAAGGAGGAGAAAAAATAATGTTCGCCATCCGTTATTGCGATGCTTTTCTGTTGATGCTTCTGGCGTGGATCTGCTACCTTTTCGTGCTGTGGCGTCGCGAATCGGCGCGTCTGGACCGCAACGAATGGCATTTGACGCACGAGCAACTTTTTCATTGCGACCGTTGCCATCATTCGTTTGTACTTGACGAGCCGATGAATCTGACTCGCTGCCCGCGGTGCAACGCCGTATGTATCCGGAGAAAACGGCCGTGAAAGCGTTTCCGGCAATATTCGGAGCGTTGGCGTTTTTTTCGGCGGGATGTTCGTCGTTGCCGCCGGGAGAGCCGCCGACGGGAAATATCGTCTGCAACGAATGCCGTTTCCGGTCGGAAGAGGATGTCGCCGAATATCTGGCGACCCGGCTTTCTCTTTTTCTGCTGGAAAAACATCCCGGAAAGCCGCTTGCGCTGTATGCCGATCCCGGAGCCGCGCGCGTCGCGCGCACCGCTTTGAAAGAATGCGTCGAACTGGCGGGATGCCGCGTCGTTGCGGATGCGCCGCTCCGGCTCTGCGGAAAGACTGTGGACGGCGGTTGGGATTTTGCGTTGTGTGAGGAAAAATCCGTCCTTTGGCGGGAAACCTGTTCCCTTGAGGAAAAACGATGATGATGCAATACTGGACGATTTTCGGCGGCGCGATCGGAGCGGCGCTTCTTTATTACGGCGCCGATTTTCTGGTCGACGGCGGCGTCGCGCTCGCCGAACGCTGCCGCGTGCCGAAACTCATCATCGGATTGACGCTGGTTGCTTTCGGCACGAGCGCGCCCGAACTGGTCGTCAGCATCGACGCCGCGCTGAACGATGCGGGCGACATCGCCGCGGGCAACGTCATCGGTTCAAATATCTGCAATGTCGCGCTGATCCTCGGCGTGAGCGCGCTGATCGCGCCGCTTGCGGTCTCGAAGTCGCTTTCCCGCGTGGATATGCCGTTTCTGACGATCGCGACGTTTGGGTTCGCCGGGATCGAGTATTTCTGCGGCGGCGTTTCCCGGCTTCAGGCGGCATTGCTGCTGGCGCTTTTCGTGCTTTATCTCGCGGTGCGGCTGATCTTTTCTCCGGGCAGATTCGAGGAGGCGGCGGGAAAAAGCGACGCCCGTCCGGGCATCGTCAAGGCGTTGTTGCTGACCGCGGGGGGCATCGCGGCGCTGGTGATCGGCGCGAAACTTTTCGTTCGCGGAGCCGTGGTGTTGGCGCAACTTGCCCGTATCGGCGAAGCGGTGATCGCGTTGACGGTCGTCGCGCTCGGCACCAGCCTGCCGGAACTCGCCACGTCGGCGGTCGCGGCGTGGAAACGCGAAACGGAGATCGCCATCGGCAATGTCGTCGGATCCAATCTTTTCAACATTCTTTTGATCATGAGCATCGCGCCGTTGGCGAAACCGTTGAAAACGCCCGGGATCGTCACGGCGGATCTCGCTGTGATGTGCGTACTGGTCGTTCTGCTTTGGGGAATGCTCCGTCTGCGCGGACGGATCGGCAAGGTGGAAGGCGCGCTGTTGCTGGCGATCTACGCGGGGTACGTCGTCTCGCTGGCGAACCGCTGACCCGGAATATTTCAGCGCCGGAACCAGACGCGCGCCGCTTCCCGGGCACGCGCATCGCACGCGAGGATCTGATCGAGATCTTTCTGCTCTTCGACCGGGATCTGCTCCATGACGTCGCCGACGAGTTTCCAGATGTCGGTGAAACGGATCTCTCCCTTGCGGAAACGTTCGACGGCGATCTCGTCGGCGGCGTTGAGCACCGCCGGCATCGTGCCGGAAGCCGCGATGGCGCGCCGCGCCAGTGCGATCGCCGGGAAATGAATATGATCGACTTCGCGGAATTCCAGTTTTCCGAGCGCGGGCAACGTCGTTTTGCCGACGCTGCCGGAAAACCGCTCCGGATACGAGAGCGCGTAGCGGATCGCCAGCCGCATATCGGGAACCGACATCTGCGCGATGAAACTGCCGTCGGCAAGTTCCGCGAGTGCGTGGACGACCGACTGGGGATTGACGACGACGTCGAGTTTGTCTTCGGGCAAGTCAAAAAGAAAATGCGCTTCGATAAGTTCAAGCGCCTTGTTCATCAGCGACGCGGAATCGACCGTGATCTTGTCGCCCATTTTCCAGGTCGGGTGGCGCAACGCATCGGCAAACGTCGCTTCGTCGAGACGCGCGGGATCCCAGTCGCGGAACGCACCGCCGGAAGCGGTCAGCCACACTTTTGCGATCTCGTCGGGACGGCGTCCCGCCAACGCCTGAAAGACTCCGGAGTGTTCGCTGTCGATCGGGACGAGGCATCCGGGATGCTTTTTCGCTTCGCGCATCACCAGTTCGCCTGCGAGCGCGAGCACTTCCTTGCTGGCGAGCGCGACGCATTTGCCGCGTTTCAGCGCTTCCAGCACCGGACGGATCCCCGCCGTGCCGATGACCGCGCACAAAACGAGATCGACGTCGTCCCGGATCGCCGCTTCCACCATCGCCGCTTCGCCCGCCGCCGCGTGCACTCCCGCGGGAAGCCGGGCGGCAAGTTCCTTTTCCAGAGCGGGATCGGTCGTGACGACGACTTCGGGGTGAAAAAGTTCACTTTGCCGGACCAATTCGTCAAGCTGACGGCGCGCCGCCAGCGCGACGACGCGGAAACGACGCGGCTGTTCCGCGAGTTCCGCGGCTGCCGAACGCCCGATGGAACCGGTCGCGCCGAGTACGGCGACGCGCCGGGGAAAATCCTGTATCATAAAAATGCCTCCCGTTGGACGGTTTTTCATAATATAATACGCTTTTTCCCTTTTGCCAATGCCCGGGTGCCGCTGTGCCGGATTTGCAAAAAAGAGAAAAGGGCGTTATATTAAAAGACATTCCGGAAAAATTTTCCGGTGAAACGCTTTGAGCGGTCGTGTTTCCGACGGGCGATGTCCAACCCGCGGCGGCTGCCGGATGCGAAAACAAAAATCAAGGAGATCGGAATTATGGACAAGAGCGTCAAGACCCAGACCATCGCGAAATTCGCCCGCAAAGACGGAGATACCGGTTCGCCGGAAGTCCAGATCGCGTTGTTGAGCGGCCGCATCGGCGAATTGACCGAGCATCTCAAAGCCAATCCCAAGGACAACAGTACGCGTCACGGATTGCTGGCGATGGTCGTGTTGCGGAAAAAGCTGTTGAGTTATCTCGCCCGCGAAAATCGCGCCAAGTACATCGAGATCACCGATGCGCTCGGCATTCGTCGCGCGAAGTAATTTTTTTCGTCCGGAAACGCGGAGCGGTTTTTTGACCGTTCCGCTTTTTTTTGTCTTTTTGCGGGATAAAAAAAACTCCGGAACATTCCGTTCCGGAGTCTTTGCAAACCGATGATTTTCGCGATTACTTGCCGCAGGTGAAGTTCACCAGCGGGAAGCAGGGCAACCAGGCGTTGTCCATGAAATTGAGCAGACCGATCTGGAAACCGTCCGTCGCCATATTGAGCAAGCCGAGCTGGAAACCGACCTTTTTCGCCTTGTTGAGCAAACTCGCCTGCATGCCGTCCACGTTGTCGGCGATGTTCATGATCGGAGCCGCCTGAAATCCTTTGAAATCATCGGCGACGTTGAGGATCGCGGCAGGCTGAAATCCCGTGAAATTCCGGGCGACGTTGACGCTGCTCGCCTGAACGCCGGTCACATCGCCCGCCATATTGAAGACGGGGGACGCCTGCAATCCGGTCAGATGATCGGTGTTGATGCAGGTGATGAGCGTCGCCTGCAGACCTTTGAGGTCGTAGCAATAGCAAACCGTCCAGCCGAGCTGTGCGCCGTCGATATGCTGCGTGAGAGAGCCGAGCCAGGACGCTTCAAGACCGGTTACCGAACCCGTGCCGGCGCACATCGGCCAGCCGGATTTGATGCCGACGGTATTGCTTTCCATCTGGGAGCGGGGGAAATTGTACCAGATACCCAGCTGCAGATAGGAAACCGGATAATCTTTGTACGACATCGCGGCCTTCGCTTCTTCAGCGAAAAGACTTCCGACGAAACAGAATGCGGCGAAAAGCAACAGTTTTTTCATTTTGGATCTCCTTTGTGTGAGTGGGGTTTTACCAGGCAAAATTGAAAATCGGGAAACAGGGCAGGAACCCGTTCTTCATAAAGTTGAGTACGCCGATCTGGATGCCGCCTTCGTCCGCGACGTTGACCACTGCGAGCGTCACGCCGTTGACCTTTTTCACCAGATTGACGGGTGCCAGCGCCGCGCCGGAAAGTTTTTCGCCGGAAGTATAGGCGAGCGTGCCCTTGAAACCGCAGACTTCCCGGCTGGACGCGGCGATCACCGCGCCTTCGGCGCCGTAGACCGACGCTCCGCCGCATCCGAGGATGCCGAGTTTCACCCCGTAAGTCGGAGTGTCCTGCTGATAAAGCTGCGAGTCCTCCCAGATGGTGAGCATTATGCTCTCGTAATTGCCCGTGTCGGAGACGGCCGGTTCGGCGGCGCCGAGCGCGAAAAATCCGGCGCAAACCGACAGAATTGCAAAAATCGTGATTTTTTTCATATTTCCCCCTTTTGTAATGGACGGGGCCGGAACGCCCCCTTTCCGTACCGGTTCTAATATAGCATCGCTTTTTTTCCTCGGCAATCCGCACTGTGAAAAAAGATTCGATTTTTTTACATTGTATTGTGCGCCGCATCGTTGAAAAAAATGAAGGTTTGTGCTATAGTACCCAAATTAAGACGGAGAGACATTTCCCATGTCGCAGAAATCGGATATCACCGACGCTTCCGGACGGTTTGTTTATACCGATCGCGCGGTTCTACTGTCTGGCGGACTCTTTTTCCGGAACCGTCGCCGCCGTGGTGCGCCCGTTCTTGAGAAATGACCGAAAAAAAGGAATCGACTATGCGACTTGAAAAAACTTGTTCCCCTTCGTGGTTGCAGCGTCTGACGGTCGCCGCAGCGCTCGTTTTGCTCACTTCCTGCGGAACCTTTTCCAATAAAGAGATCTCGGTCGATCCCGCTTCCAAAAAAGATGTGCGGAATTATTTCCGCTCCGAACTTTTCAATTCCGACGGCGTTTCCTTTGATACGGTCAATTTTCTGCACGGCAATCTGCTGAGAACGGAAAGTCTGGACGATCTGCCCGTCGCGTTGAAAAAACTCAAAGATTATTTTTCGATCACCGGCAACGTCAAATATCTTTACATCGCCGCCGATCTTTGCAACGGCGTCGCCAAATATTGTTCCGATCCGGAAAAAGCGATCCGCTGTCAGCTGGCGACGCTCTATTACTGCCACCGCATCATCCGGACGCCGCGGAAAGAATCGCTGTCGCATTTCGACGCTTCGGTGATCCAGAGTCTTCTGCTCTACAACGAATCCTGCAACGGCGTTTTTTCGTATCTGAAAAGCCACGATCTGTTGCATTGCGATTCGGTGACGCTGCTGGACATCGAAGACCGCCGCTACATTTTGCAAAAAGGACAATTTCATTCGTCGTTCCCCGAAGAGGCGTTCGAGGATTTCGCGGCGGCGGCGGATTTTTCGGTGAAAAATCTGCGGATGCAAACGCGCTCTTTCGGCTTCGGAGTGCCGCTGGTCGGTTATATCCGCGACCGGCAGATCTACAAAAGTTTGCGTACGCCGCCGGGGATGGCGGCGCCGATGACCTTTTTCCTGATGCTTTCGCCGCGCGGCGAAAATGAATTTTCGCTTCATCCCGTCTATCAGGATACTTTGATGGAAGAAGCGATCATGCCGCCCGCCGGGATCAATGCGGAATTGTTCAACAAAACGCCGCTGGCGCTGGATTTTTCCACGCCGCTGGCGGTCTTCCTGGACAATCTGCCCGAAAGAAACCTGATCGGTACGATGCTGAATGCCGACGAGGAAAATTACGGCGGACTCTATATGGTCGAACCTTTCAATCCCGACAAGATCCCCGTCGTTTTCGTCCACGGGCTGATGTCCAGCCCCGGCACCTGGCTGCAGATGATCAACACGCTCAAAAACGATCCGGTGATCCGCCGGAATTATCAATTCTGGTTTTTCGCCTATTCCAGCGGGATGCCGGTCTTCGCCTCGGCGCGGAAACTGCGCGAACCGCTGATGGAGGCCTACAAGGAATTCGCGGTCGACGAAAAAACGCGCGCCAATTTTGAAAAAACGGTGATCGTCGGTCATAGCATGGGCGGACTCATCACCCGTTCCCTGTTGCAGAAAGAACCATCCTATCTGATCGAACAAGTGACCGGAGAAGCGTGGGAAAAACTCAGTGAGCCGTGGTCGCCCGAAGAAAAGGCCGAAGCCGAAAAAATAATGTTTTTCCCGGCGGTGCCTTTCGTCCACCGGGCGGTTTTCATCGCGACGCCGCACCGCGGGTCGCTGATGGCGCGAATGAGCATCGCAAAACTCGGGATCGCGCTGATCAAACTCCCGATCTCCATCCTCGATATGAGCGCGGATATCGTGAAACTTCTGGCGCGGCACGGGCAGACGAACGCCGGCATCGAACGGATGAAAGAACACGCGGCGACGGGGATCGACAACCTCGATCCCGCCAACCCCTTCATCGTGGCGCTGGGGAGTTCCCCGATGAAAGACGATCTCGTCTATCATTCGATCATCGGCAACGAAAAGGCCGCCGATCAGCCCGGCGGTTCCGACGGCGTCGTGGCTTATTCGAGCAGTCACCTCGACGGTGCGGCGAGCGAGTGGATCGTCCATTCGGGCCACAGCGCGCATCGTGACCCCGGCGCGATCCGTGAATTGCAACGCATTTTGTTGCTCCACTTGCAGGGGAACGACAAAAAATAGACGTGATCGGAACGGCGGATGTGCGACGCGATGAAAAATCACACATTTTTTTTCGCAATGCCGCCGCCGTGGGATATATTAACTGCCGAATTGCGATATTCCGCAAAACAAGCGAAAGGGAAAATATGAAAAAATTGATCGTTTCCATGATCGTGCTGGCCGTGGGCGGACTGGCAGTCTACTTCATCGTCAACTGGTACTCCTCCCGGCTCTACCGCAATCCCGCTTTCGTCTACGGCAACGGACGGATCGAAGCGACCGAGATCAACATCGCCGCGAAACTCGCCGGCAAGGTCGAGGAGATCAAAGTCCAGGAAGGCGACAAAGTCAAAGCCAAACAGGTTTTGGTCGTTATGCAGACCAACGTTCTCGAAGCCCAACTCGCGCAGGCGAAAGCCAAACATCAGCAGGCGATCACGGCGGAAGCCAGCGCTCGCGCGATCATCGGAGTGCGCGAAGCGTCGCTCAACAGCGCCAAGGCGAAACTCGAAAGTTCCAAAGCGGTTTTGCAGAACGCCGAAAAAGAATACAACCGTTTCAAGAAACTGCTTGAAACCGATGCGACTTCCCAGAAACACTTCGACACCGCCGAAGCGCTCTGGCTTACCGCGCAGGCGGATTTCAGCGCCGCGCAGGCGACCGTGACCGAGGCGGAAGCCAACGTCAACGCCGCCAAGGCCGACGCCGATGGCGCCAAGGCGAACATTCTCGCCGCCAAGGCGGACGTCGAAAGGATCCAGGCGGACATCGACGACAGTTATCTGACCGCCCCGCTGGACGGCCGTATCCAGTACCGCGTCGCGGAACCCCACGAAGTGCTTTCCGCCGGAGGACGCGCGCTCAATATGGTGGATCTGACCGACGTCTATATGACGTTCTTCCTCTCGGAAGAGGACACGGGCAAAGTCCGCATCGGCGCGGATGCGCGCATCGTGCTCGACGTCGCGCCGGATTATCCGATCCCCGCCAAAGTCACCTACGTCGCAAGCGTCGCTCAGTTCACGCCCAAAACCGTCGAAACCAAGATCGAACGTCAGAAAATGATGTTCCGCATCAAAGCGCACGTCAATCGCGAACTGCTCGCCCGGTTGATCGACTACGTCAAAACCGGACTTCCCGGCGTCGCCTGGGTGCGCGTCGATCCCAACGTTCCGTGGCCCAAGGAATTGCAGACCATCCGGGAAAAAGGCGGTGAACTCCCCGCGATGCTCAAAGATCTTGCGTCCGATGAAACCGGGAAAGGCGCCGCGAAATGAGTTGTGTTTCGCCGGGAAAGGGCGAAAAAGTCGTTTCCTTGCGCGACGTTTCGCTCCGGTACGGGAAAACGGTGGGGCTCGATAACGTCTCGCTGGAGATCAAGCAGGGGATCCTCGCCGGACTGATCGGGCCGGACGGCGTCGGCAAATCGACGATGCTGTCGCTCATCACCGGAGCACACGCGATGCAGCAGGGCGAAATTTTCGTCCTCGGCGGCGATATGCGCAGCGCCGGACACCGCAACGCCGTCTGCCCCAGGATCGCCTATATGCCCCAGGGACTGGGCAAAAATCTCTATTTCACGCTGACCGTCGAGGAAAATCTGCAGTTTTTCGCGCGGCTTTTCGGTCACGACGCCGCCGAGCGGCGCCGCCGCATCGACCGGTTGACCAAATGCACGGGACTCTATCCCTTTCTCGACCGTCCGGCGGGGAAACTTTCCGGCGGGATGAAGCAGAAACTGGGATTGTGCTGTTCGCTGATCCACGACCCCGATCTTCTCGTGCTTGACGAGCCGACAACGGGCGTCGATCCGCTGGCTCGCCGCCAGTTCTGGGGTCTTATCGACAATATTCGCGAAGGACAGCCGGATATGACCGTCATCGCCGCAACGGCGTATATGGACGAAGCGCAGCGTTTCGACTGGCTGATCGCGATGAATGCGGGCAAGATCCTCGACACCGGTACGGTGCAGGAAATCTTTGAAAAGACCGGCAAGGACAATCTCGACGCTGCATTCATCGAACTTTTGCCGGAGGAACAACGCATCGGTCATCAGGAATTGGTCATTCCGCCGTTGGAAAGAGACGACTCCGAAGATTATGCGATCGAGGCGGAAAACCTCACCAAAAAGTTCGGTTCTTTCACTGCCGTCGATCACGTCAGTTTCAAGATCCCCCGCGGAGAGATTTTCGGTTTCCTCGGCTCGAACGGGTGCGGCAAAACAACGACGATGCGTATGCTCACGGGACTTTTGCCCGTGACCGAAGGCGTCGCCAAACTTTTCGGCAAAGCCGTCGGCAACGATACGATGAAAATCCGTCAGAACATCGGCTATATGACTCAGATTTTCTCGCTTTACATCGATTTGACGGTGCGCCAGAACCTGACGCTTTTCGCCGGACTGTACCGCATCCCCGACGACCGCATCGCCGCCAGCGTGGACGAAGTGCTCGACCGATACCAGTTACGCAATGTCGAAAACGTCACGCCGCGCTCGCTGCCGATGGGCATTCGGCAGCGGCTGGCGCTCGCCGCCGCGGTCATCCATCATCCGCAGATCGTGATCCTCGACGAACCGACTTCGGGCGTGGACCCCGTGGCGCGCGACCTCTTTTGGGAGCAGATCATCACCTTGTCGCGCCGTGACAAGGTGACGATTTTCGTTACCACCCACTTTATGAACGAAGCGGAACGATGCGACCGGGTCTCGCTGATGCACGCGGGGAAGTCGCTCGCGTGCGATTCCCCCGCCAATCTGGTGAAGCAACGGGGGGCGGCTTCTCTGGAAGAGGCTTTCATCGGTTATCTCGAAGATGCCGACCCGCTTGCGCACGAGGTCAACAAGATGTCTCCGGAGGACACCGCTCCTGCGGAAACGAAACCTTTGTCCCCGTGGCGGAAAAAACTCTCCCGCGTTTTCAATTTCCAACGCTGGTACAGTTGCGCGTGGAAGGAAACCATGGAATTGATGCGCGACCCGATCCGGCTGACGCTGGCACTTTTCGGAGCATTGCTACTGATGATCGTCATGAGCAACGGGATCAGTGCCGACGTGGAACATCTTCCCTTTGCGGTGCTGGACTATGACCGGAGCATTACCAGTCAGAATTACATTCTCAATATTGCCGGAGCGTCACGATACTTCACCCAATGTGAACCGTTGCACGATTATTCGGAAATTGACAGTCGTATGGCCAGCGGGAAACTGTCGCTGGTTCTGGTGATCCCGCCTCGTTTCGGTCAGGATTTGTACGATGGGAAAAAGCCGGAGATCGCCGTGCATATTGACGGGTCGATGCCCATGCGCGCCAACACTGTCAACGGATACGTCGTCGGATTGCACAACAAGTGGATTGAAAAAATGCGTCTTGAACATCCGGTGGAACTGGGGGATTCGCTTGCTGTTCCCAAAGTGCAGATCCGTTACCGTTACAATCCTGATGTGTTGAGTATGCCGGCAATGGTTCCGGCGCAGATCCCTGTGATTCTGCTGATGATTCCCGCCGTGCTGGCGGCATTGGCGGTCGTGCGTGAAAAAGAACAGGGATCCATCATCAATTTGTATGTGACACCGCTGACGAAATCGGAGTTCCTTCTCGGCAAACAGTTGCCATATCTACTGTTTTCGCTGTTAAGTGCGCTTTTTATGGTGACACTGGCGGTCACGGTTTTTCAGGTGCCGATCAAGGGGAGTTTTATGATGCTGTTGCTTTCCCTGTTGCTCTATTGCTGCATCACTACCGGAATGGGTTTGCTCGCTTCTTCGGTGACGAGAAGTCAGATCGCGGTGCTGTTTATGACACTTTTCGGGACGATGATTCCCGCACAGCAATTCTGCGGTCTGATCAATCCCGTTGGCTCGCAGGAAGGACCTGCGCTCCTGATCGGAAAACTTTATCCGACTTCGTATATGATGATCATTTCCCGCGGCGTTTTCAACAAGGGATTGAATTTCGCTGAATTGATGTCGCCGCTTCTGGTGTTGCTGATCATGGCGCCGATCATTCTTGCGCTCGGCGTGCTTTTCCAGAAAAAACAGGAGTCCTGACGATGAATCAGCATCTCAAAAATATTTTCCATCTCGGTATCAAGGAGATCATCGAACTCGGGCGCGACGGGATGATGGTACTTTTGATCGTGCTCACCTTTTCGCTCGGGGTCATGGTCACGGCAAAGGGAGAACCGGAATCGGTACAGCGGGCATCGATTGCGATTGTAGACGAGGATCATTCGGAACTTTCCGAACGGATCTCCGAAGCGTTTCTGCCGCCGCTTTTCCTGAAACCCGTGCGCGCTACCATGCAGGAAATCGACGTGGGCATGGACAATGACAAATACACTTTCTCCCTGATCATACCGAGCAATTATCAGCGTAATGTCGCCTCCGGAAAAAACCCGGAATTACAGCTCAATGCCGATGCGACGCGCATGACGCAGGCATTTGTCGGTTCCGGATATATCGAGCAGATTATAGCCAAGGAAAGCAGCCGCTTTTTGCTGAAACAGCCCGATCCCGACTCCGGTCCGGCGCAGGTGGTGGTGCGCAACCGCTACAATCCGAATCTTACCCCGGCTTGGCACGGCGCGATCAAACAGCTTGTCATCACCGTCAGTATGCTGGCGATCATTCTGATCGGCGCCGCACTTATCCGCGAACGCGAAAGCGGAACATTGGAGCACCTGATGGTGATGCCGGTGACGGTTTTTGAGATCATGTGCGCCAAAATCTGGTCGATGACCGCAGTCGTACTGATCGCGGCGGCATTTTCGCTCGGCGTGATAATGTGCGGTTTTGTCGGTGTTCCCTGCGCGGGAAGTCCGTTGCTCTTTTTCATCGGAGTGGCGTTGCATCTCTTCGCAATGACGTCGCTCGGACTTTTTCTCGCCTGCGTCGCGGACAATATGCCGCAGATGGGTATGTTTCTTATTCTCGTGCTGATGCCGTTGAATATGCTTTCAGGATTGATTACACCGCGGGAAAGTATGCCGCAATGGGTACAGGATGTCATGCAAATCGCACCGACGACACACTTCGTCGAAATGTGCCGCCAGATATTGTTGCGCGGAGCGGGGCTTGACGTGGTGTGGAAGCCCTTTACGGCGCTTTTTCTGATCGGCGCAGTGCTTTTCGTGCTGTCGTTGAAGAAATTCAACAAACTGGCATAACACCGCGCATCATCCGGAAACGGAACGGATCAATGATCGTCCGTTCCGTTTTTTTATTTCTCAAAAATGCTTGTCAAGGAAGAAGCGGCGTATGGCTTCGCCCGTGACGGCGGGATCGCGCAACCGCGGATGCGTACAGCGCACCGTCAGCGACTCGAACGGCATCCCTTGCGGCAGAACCGTATGCTCCGGACGGACTTTCCCGTCGAAACTCCCGGCGATGATCCCGACCGGCGGCAGATGAAGCGGTGCCGGGACGTCTACGGCGGGACTTCCCGGCGCCATATCGCCCAAAGAACCGTTGAATCGCCGCACGAAGGGGTTTCTGCCGAAACGCCCCCACCGAGATCCCCGGTTGGGCGGTCCCAGCATCACGATCGCGTCGATCGCGCGACATTCCGCTTCGCTCATTTGCGCCAGCGCGTGGCGCAGAACGAGACCTCCCATACTGTGCGTGAGGATGTGTATCCTGCCCCGGAAAACTTCGCGCCGGTAAGCGGCGAGAAATTTTTGCGCGTGCGCACCGATGGAACGCCGCGCCGTCGGATAATCGTAATTCCAGACGGAATATCCGCAACGCCGGAGCATTTGCGCCAGATCCCGCATCGACGCGGCGCGCACGCCCCACCCGTGGATCAGCACCGCGCTGTCGGCGCCGCTTCCGGGATAACGGGAAAAATCGTCGCCCGCCGCGAAATATTGAAAGAGATCCCTGAAATGCATCGTTTCCGCATCTTTGTTTTCCGTCGCGGGAAAATATAACCGGCGAAGCGGTGAATGTCAACGCGGAAACCGGGAAAAAGCGCGCGCAACGGCGTTATCGCGTCGAATCGGAACTTTTTCCGGAGCGGATTGTGCCGCAACTTTTGACGCTGTTGCGCAATTGCACGATGAAATCGTCGTCATCATCCAGATCGTGCAATTTTTTTGCGCATTCCGCACATTTGCCCAGATGCGCGGCGCAGACGATGCGTCCCAGCAGCGACATTTCGCCGTTGCGGTAAAGTTCCAGTTCCTCTTTGTCATAGTGGTTCATTCCTGTTCCTCCAATTTCGCAATGATCTCTTTCAGCGTGGCGATGCAGCGGCTTTTGGCGGTATAGACTGAAGAAAGGGAAAGGTTCAAAAAATCCGCCACTTCGTTCACCGGACGGTTCTGCACCGCGTACATTTCAAAAGCGATGTAGGTTTCCGGGCGGACTTTGGTCTTCAATTCCGTCATCGCCATCGCCATCACATGTTTGCGCCATTGCGTTTCCCAGATGTTTCCCCATTCGTCCGACGACGGCAGTTCGTCGGAAGCGGTTTCGGCATCGAGAGGCAGATGCGATTTCCGGCGATGGTAGATACGGATCGCCTGATTGCGGATGATCTTGCGCAGAAAATGACGGAAACGTCCCTTTTCGGGCGTGTATTGAAACGAAAGGTGTTCCGGAATATGTTCGGGGTCGTACTTCCCGACGATGTCTTTGCGGAAAATTTCCGCCATCACCTGCAGAACGAGTTCTTCTTTTTCGTCCTGCGTCAATCCGCAGTCGCCGCCGCACAGATAGATCAGCGGCTTGTAGGCGTCGTAAAATTCCCGCCAGGAAATTTCATCTCCGGCGCGCACCCGCGCCAACAGCGATTTGTTCGTCGTGAAAGCCATAACGATCTGCGTCCTCCCGTTTTTTCCCTTTGCCAACTTACTGCCGCAAAAGGCGTTTTTTTTACACCGGGCGGATCATTTTACATCGATTTTAAGCGTTTTCAGCACGGACTCGACTTCCTCGCGCCGCACCGGATACGTTTCCGCCTTGGACGTGAGCGTGATGGAAAAAGGATCCCCCTTCCGCAGAAAAACGTAAAGTATGGCGACGGATTTTCCCGGGTCGGACGAGAAAGATATTTCGATGCACGGCATGGAATTGCGCACCGTGCGTTTGAGATCGTAAACCCGCGAATTGTAGGCAAGTTCCCCCCGGAAAATTTGTTGGATATGGAAACGCCATTCGTCGTCGGGAAGCGAGGCGAGGTTTTCCGCCGAATTCGGAATGCTCTGCATGGCGAGATTGTCTGCGAATACCGGGTCGTAATCGCAGTAAATGTAACTGCCTTTGAATCCCAGGGCTTGCCGGAACATTTGCTGCCGTTTTTCATTGATCGGAGAGCGCGAATCGTCTTCGGGGAATCTTTCATTGAGTAATTTTCGCGCCGTTTCCGCCGACACCGGTTCCCATTCCGCAGGGATCAGCATGGATATGCCTATATCCGCGTCCCGGAACATTTTGTTCCGGCGGTGGGTGATCTCGAAACGCGTTTCCCGGCGGTGCATCCAGTAGATGCCGCTTCCCGCGATCAGCGCGATGACGATGCAGACGATCCAGTGGCGCAAACACCACGCGGCCGCGCGGACGGCGCCGCGGAGGGGGGATGCGGCGCATTCGCGCAGGGAATGGAGCGTTTTCGCCGCGAAGGTGTCGCCCCGTTCAAGCGAGCGTCCGATCCGTTGCAGTTCCCGTTCGATTTTTCCCGTCGACGTCAGCCGAAGAAGCGACTCTTTTTCGCAAAGCCGGCACGAGAGCCGCAGAAAAAGTTTCAGCGGCAGCGTCAGCGGCAATTCCGCCGGAACGGCCGGCCATTCGCGGGGATGATTTCCTGTCGCGCAACAATAGATGACTTTTCCGAAAGCGTAAAGATCGTTGCTTTTCCGCGAAAAATGCGTGTCCGACACGGTGGAGTCGGAACTTCGGATCTCCGGAGGCAGAAAATCCATTGTCCCCGCGATCTGCGTCATCGTCGAATTCAGCGATGAAAGCAAACCGATGTCGCCGAGTTTCGGGATCCCTTTCACGAAAAGGATGTTGTCCGGCTTGATGTCGCGGTGAGCGAACCCCGCGGCGTGGATCGTCGCGATGCCCCGGAAAATTTCCGTCAGTACGCGCAGGATGTCCTCGCGGGGCAAAGGCCCGCCGCGCAGCCGGGACGCGAGCGTGTCGGGGCGATAGCTTTCCCGCGAAGCGGAATCCGCCGCTTCCATCGTATAGAAAAACGTGTCGTCGTCTTCCTCGACGTGATAGATTTGAAGCAATTCCGGTGCGTTTTCGGTGATTTTGCGGTAATGGATGACGCCTTTGAGTTCGCGCGCCCATCCGTCGCCGAGCTTTTCCTTGGAAATGATCTTGACCGCAAGACGCCGTCCGGAAAGGTCTTCCCCGTAATAGACGTCTCCGTAGGCGCCGCCGCCGCAACGGCAAAGTAGCGTGATCCCGTGATATTTTTGTCCGGTAAGTGCAAGCATATGGAAATTCCGCGATCCCCCTTTAATATATTGAAGTTTTTCCCTGTGTCAATTATATTAAGAGCGGAAAAATGTTTTTTTCCGTTTTTTATTTCGTTTGAAAGGATATGCTATGTTCCGCAAAATTCTTTTGACCGGGGCGACGGTGTTTTGCGTCGCCTCCGGCGCGGTGGAACCCGCCGCCAGCCGTCCGCTGATGATCCAGCGTTTTTCCGTTGACGAGATCAATCCCGGCATCTGGGAAAAAATGCTTCCCGAACTTGAAAAATATCGCGCGTGCGCCGATGAAGTGTGGTTTTCCAACGGTACGTTTTTCCCTTCTCTGGAAGGACACGCCAGACGGGCGGAACGCATGGCAAAGTGCGCCGCCGACTTGCGGAAAATCGGCATTGTTCCGAGCTTGCAGATCCAGGAAACCGTCGGACACGGCGACCGTTTTTCCGCACCGGAAAATATGGCGGGAAAAAACTGGGGCTCCTACGTCGGCAAAAACGGGGAAGTCTGCAGGATCTCCAACTGCCCGCGGCAGACGGGGTTTCTCGAATATCTCGACAAAATGAGCCGTCTTTACGCCGCGTGGAAGCCCGGCAGCGTCTGGATCGACGACGATCTGCGCCTTGCCAATCACGCTCCCGCGAATGAATACGGCGGCTGTTACTGTGAAACGTGCCTTAAACTTTTCTCCGAAAAAGAAGGGCGCGCCTATACCCGTGAAGAACTTATCAAAGCGTGTAAAACCGACCCTGCGTTGGAAAAAAGATGGCTTGCTTTCGGCGAGGAAAGTCTTTGCCTCGTCGCCGCGACGATCGCCAAGGCGTTCCACGAAGTTTCCCCCGATACGCGGTTGGCATTGCAGCATACCAAGATCCCGGAACGCAATGCGATCTTGCGTACTTTGCAGCAAGTAAGCGGTCACCGTAGTGCATCGCGACCGGGGGGAAGCGCGTACAGCGATCACAATCCTTACGCCTTTTTGCACAAAAGCATGACGATTTCCAAGCAGGTCACGGAACAGGTCGGTTACGACGTCGTCGATCAGATCTGCGCCGAGATCGAAGATTTTCCCCGCGATTTTACCTGCAAGACCGCGCAGGGCTTGAACCTTGAATCGCTGCTTTACTTGTCTTCCGGAGCGGATTCGCTTTCCTATTACGCCGTCAATCCCTTTTTGGAAACGCCGGATTGGTACGGGGAAAACATTTTTGCGCCGTTGGCGAAAAATGCGCCGTTTTACCGCGATTACATCGCTTTCGCCGCAGGAACGCATCCCGCCGGAGTCGGCGTCGCGCGTGAGTATGATTACTGGAAGAACGTCGAAGTCCTCGCCGTCGGGTTGCCGATCGCGGGTTACCGTCGCGATGCGATGGTCAGGATCGTGACGGAAGAGGTCGTCAACGCTCTTTCCGAAGAGGAACTTGTTGCGGAGTTGACGGGCGTAAGCGTCCTGCTCGACGGCGCCGCCGTCGATGCGCTGGGAAAAAAGGGGCTGTCGCATCTGGTCGGCGGGGTTGCCGCGCAACCGCTTCCGCAAGCGGAGGAATATTACACCGATGATCCGTTGAATAAGGATCTTGCGGTCGATCGGCATGGAAGTTATTGCGCGCCCGCTTTCAAATTCACCGTGCCGCCGGAAACCAAAGCGCGCATCCTGGGCGAATACCGTCAGCCGGAAAAAGCCCCCGCGACCGTCCTTATCGCGCGCGAAGACGGTACTTTCATCGGCTTGCTCGGTGCTGGCGGTTTCGAGTGGATCGTCATCTCTTCGACGCGGGTGCCGTTTCTCTATAATCTTCTGGACGAAATGGCGAAACACCAACTTCCCGCTTTGCCCGTCCGCCCCGTCCAATGCAACGTCATCCCCCGTGTCGATGAAAAGGGCGCGCTCCGGTGCGTGACGATCGCCAACGCGACCATCGGAGTGCAACCGCCTTTTGAAATGCTTTTGCGCAACGTGCCGGAAAATGCTTCCGCCGCCGAATGGGTCACTGCGGAAAATGAACCCGTCAAGTGCGAATTGCGTCGCGCAAACGGCGAAACGCGCGTGACGATCCCCGCCATCGGCGCGTGGAGGATCGGATTTTTGAAAGTTAAGTAAATGAATGCGGCGGATATTGGCGCTTTCTCTACAAAATCAAGGATGGAAAATGATTAAGATATCGGTATTGATTCCGGTTTTCAATCAGGAAAAATTCATTTCGGAATGTCTGGATAAAGTTTTGTTTCAGACCTTGAAAGACATTGAAATCATCTGCGTCGATGACGGTTCGACGGACCGCAGTGCGGAAATTTTAGCGGAATATGCGGCCCGAGATCGGCGGTTGCGTTTTGTTTCACATCAAAATACCGGAGTTGCCGCCGCGCGGAATGAACTTTTGCTTGCCGCCCGTGGACAATTCGTGATCTTTCTCGATCCGGATGACTATTATCCGGCGGATGATGTTTTGGAATCACTTTATGATGCCGCGATTTCTCATAAATGCAAGGCTGCGGGCGGAGAATTTTCGATCCTGAAAAAAGACGGTACGGTAAGGACGGATTTTCCGGAACCTCGGCTTTCGGGATATGTTTTCCGGCGGGAAGGAGTCATCGATTATCACGATTATCAGTTCGATTACGGTTTTACGCGATTCATTTTTGACCGGGAAATGATCGTGCAGAACAAAATCTTTTTCCCCGCTTATCTGCGCTTTGAGGATCCACCTTTTTTTATTCAGGCAATGCTGTGCGCCGAAAAATTCTATGCGCTGAAAAAGGTGGTCTACCTCTATCGCACCGGACACAAAAAGGTGGATTTTTTGGGAAACGACGGAAAAAAACTTTGCGGTTTGTTTTCCGGTATAAGGGATTGTTATGTCCTGGCTGAAAAGCACAAACTGATGCAATTGCGGAATTTTCTTTTGCAACGCATACTGGTCAGTTATCGCAGAGAATTTTTCTTTTGCAACGACCGGGGAATGGCGCGGGACGAATTTCAACGATTGCTGAACGTATTGGCTCCGGAAGATCTTGTCCGGCTTGCAGATCAGCTTCGACAATGGCTGTTGGAAGCACGGATTGCGCAGAAAAAATCAACCGCTTTGCAAAACAAGAGCGGACGGTCCGGTCTTGCCCATTCGGTCAAAAAAATGATTCGCCGTATTTTCCCTTTTTTGCGACGGTGTAAGAAAGCGAAATAATCCATTCGCGTGAAACGTGTTTCCGCTATGATACTTTCGACCTTTCCGCACCGCGAATTTTGCGTTTCCGGTTTTCCGTCGGTCGCCGCCGCCGTCCGGGCGTGCGGGAAATCCGGCGGCGGGGTCGTCCGGGTGCCGCCGGGGGGGCTGGCATACCGGCGCGATCGAAATGGCGGATTTCGTCCGGCTTCATCTCGAAAAAGGCGCAACCGTCGTCTTTTCGCCCGATCCGGAAGATTATTTGCCCGTCGTTTTTACGCGCTGGGAAGGGATCGAGTGTTTCAATTATCGCGCCCTTGATGCGTACGGCACCCGGAAGTCGCAATCACGGGCGAGGGCATTTTGGACGGCAACGGCGCGGCGTGGCGCGCGTGGAAAAATGTCAGCAAAGCGCCGCGCTCCGGTTGGCGGAAAAGGGGAAATGCGTTTTCCGGAAAGAAGAGCGCGTTTTCGGTACGCCGGAAGATGCTCTGCGCCCGTCTTTCATTCAGTTTGTGAATTGCAAAGACGTCGAAATACAAGGGGTTACCATTTGTGACGGACCGATGTGGACGATCCATCCCGTCTATTGCGAAAACGTTTCGATCGACGGCGTTTCCGTCCGCACGGCGGGACCCAATACCGACGGGATCGATCCCGATTCCTGCCGCAACATACGGATCTCCCGTTGCGATTTCGATTGCGGCGACGATTGCATCGCCCTTAAATCCGGCTTGAACGAGGACGGGATGCGCGTCGGGCGTTCCTGCGAAAACGTCGAGATTTCCGACTGCGTGATGCGCGGCGGTCACGCCACCGTCGCGATCGGGAGCGAACTTTCCGGCGGCATCCGCAACGCCGTCGTCCGTCGTTGCCGCATTTCGGGCGTCGGCATCGGCATCCGCGTCAAAACGATGCCGGGGCGGGGCGGTTTTGTCGAAAACGTCCTTTTTGAAGATCTGGAAATGAGCGACATATCAAGCGCGGCGATCCACTTCACGACCGATTACGGACAATCGACGGTACGGCCGCAGGGAAAGGTCGCGGCGGCTCGACGAGGGATTTTCTTTCCCGCTGTGCGAAAAATAGTCGTTACGCCTTTGCCGTCCGGCGGAAGGCGTCGAGAAAAGTCTGCAATACCGCCGACGGGTTGTCTTTTTTCCACATCATCGCTTCGGGCAAAACCGCGTCCGCATCGTCGATGATGCGGAAAACGAATCCGGGATAATCTTTTTGATACGTTACCGGAATGATCGACACGGCGTCGAACGAGGAAAGCAAACGCAAAATGGTGTGAAAGTTGTCGATCTCCTGAAAGAGTTTCAACTCAAACCCCGCTTTGCGGCAAAGCGCATCGGCGGTCTCCCGCAAAAGCGGGGAATCCTTGCCGTTCGGCAAAAGGAATGTCGCGTTTCGCAAATCCTTTAATGTGAGTGTTTTGCAACTTGCAAAAGGATGTGTCCGATCCAGGACGACCGCGAGTCTTTCGCGGGCGATCTCCCGGATCTGAAAATTTTCGTCCGACGCGGCGTGAAACCGGAGAAAACCGATGTCGGCTTCGCCGTTTTTGACGCTTTCATAAACGGCGCTGCTCGGTTTTTCGTGGATGTGCAATGCGATGTCGGGATAATTCCGGCGGATCAGGCGGATCGTATTAAGCAGGACCGTCAGGTTCGACGCCGACGGATTGAATGCGAGGTCGAGTTTTCCGCATTCGCCCCGCGCCGCCGCCCGGACGCGGAGCAGGGCGTTGTCTTCGGCGGCGACAAGCATTTTGGCGTGATGCACCAGTTCCTGTCCCGCCGGAGTCAGAGCGACTTTCCAACGGTTCGAGCGCTCGAAAAGGGAACAGCCGCATTCGTGTTCGAGGAGTTTGATCTGATGGCTCAACGCCGATTGCGCGATGCCCAGTTCTTCCGCCGTGCGGGAAAAATGAAGCGTTTCACTCAACAGCAAAAAAAGATTCAACCGTTCGATATTCATTTGATCGAAAAAAGAGATTGATTTTCTGTTTTAAATATATTGATTGTTTTGTTTTTTTCAATTATTTTTAATAGAAAAACAAGAATTTTTCCGAAAAAGGAGAGATTTTATGGCAAGACGTTATCTGATGATCGGGGCGCATCCGGACGACGCCGACATCTGTTTCGGCGGTACGGCGATCAAACTTGCGAAAGCGGGGCATACGGTGAAATTCGTTTCGTTCTGCAACGGCGATTGCGGGCATTTTTCGATGGACTGCGCCGCGCTCGCCGCCCGGAGACAAAAAGAAACGCAACAGGCGAAACAAGTCCTCGGCATCGCCGAATATGAAGTTCTGGCGCAGAATCACGATTGCGAACTTGTTCCGTCGCTGGAAAACCGGCGCGAAGTCATCCGGCTGATCCGCGGATTCAAGCCCGATGTCGTTTTGACGCACCGGCTCTGCGATTATCATGCCGATCACCGCGCGGTGTCGCAACTCGTGCTGGATGCTTCCTATATGGTGCAGGTGCCGCTTTTCTGTCCCGATTTCCCGATTTTGGAAAAAGCGCCCGTTTTCGCCTACGTCTATGACGATTTCACCGATCCGCGCCCGTGCCGCGCCGATGCGGTCGTCGCGATCGACGACGCGATGGAGCAAAAATGCCGCGCGCTCGATTGTCAGAAATCGCAGTTCTACGAATGGCTCGCTTATGAACTGGGATATTACGGCAAAGTCGATTTCGATGCGATGCCGTGGGAAAAACGGTATGAATATCTCCTCGCGCACTGGGGCAGGCGTTACCGTGCATCCGCGGAGGTCGCGCGCGCCAAACTGTGCGAAAAATACGGCGAAACGGCGGGAAGCAAAGTCGTTTATGCGGAACTTTTTGAATATTGTCCCTACGGCGGAAGAAAAAACCTGACGGCGGCGGAATTCGCCGCGCTTTTTAACGTGTAAAGGAGAAAAAATGTCGATCTTTGACAAGCAAAAGCCATGCGGGCAAAAGTTGCACCTTCGCCTTTCTTATTCTCGTCGGTTATCTCGCGGGAATGGCGCACAAAGTCATCTACAATTGGGATTGGGTCTTTTACCTCTATCTGATCAACACGCTGATGGTGGCGTTCGACCTCGTGATGACGCTCGTTTACAAGCACCGGGAAAAAACACTTTGAAAAAGAAAGGATACGTTGATGAAAAAGCCGCTCGCATTTTTTGCCTTGCTCGCATCGTTTTGTCTTGCCGCCGGATTGCCTTCCTACGATAAATCGCAACAGCCGCAGGGCGGCGGCGGCGTCAAAATGGCGCCCGTCGTCGGCACGAAGGGACCGAAAATCCAGGTCTTCAACGGCGGACGCGCCTGGCTCGGCAGTATTTTGCCCGCCGCGCTGGCGACATCCGGCGCGCGTGTCCTTCAGGTCAACGCGCCTTATCTCGACGGTCTTTCCGGTTCTTCGATCAAGGCGCATCTCGGCGACAAAGTCGAGCCCAAGGCATTCGACGGCATCACGCCCGCGCTGGACAAGGCGGCGGCGTATAAGATATTGATTTTCAATCATTTGCATCCGGAAAGCCAGAAGTTGCTTTTTACGCCTGAACGCATCGCGAAATTGAAGATCTACGTCGAAAACGGGGGACATATACTCCTGACCATCGATGCGCCGGAAACGCTCGGCGACTTGCTTCCCGTCGAATTGGGAAAATACGTTACGCTTGACGAACTCCTTTCCGCCAATCGTCCTGGATCGGAAAAATTTGCGATGTTCCCTGAAACGCTCCCCGTTTTCCGCTTTTACCGGGAAGCGAAACTGCGCGACGGCGCCGTCGCGCTTTCGACGATCCGCGACGCTTCCGGCAAGGAAGTCGCGCCTTACATCGCGCGAATCAGGATCGGCAAGGGAAGCGTTACTTTTTTCAACACGGAACTTACCAATCCGAGTCAGATCAAAGATTTCAGCAACTGGGCTTATTCCAAGGCGTTTTTCGCCGCGCTCGCGAACGATTGTTTCGGCGGCAAACTCGACGCCGAAAAGTGTATGACGAAACTGGAAGAAATTCCCGCGCGCACCGAAGTCGCCGAAGCGACCGTGTCGCTCGACGCGCCGCAACTGGGTATTTACGATTCCGACGACCCCGTGCAGATTTCCGGAAACAGGGCGACATTCGGCAACGGCACAGTGCTTGAAGTCGCTTCCGACGGGAGCGTTTCCGTGACGCGGCCGAACCGGAAGAGCGCTTTCATCAAAAAATACCGTGTCCCCGCGCTCACGTTTTCCAAGAAACAGAAAGTTTTCGACTCCGCCACCGCCGAAGCCGTCGACATCAAGGATTCCTCCACCGCCGCCGACATCAAGTGGACGTTTTCCAAACTCGAAGGCAAAGGCAATCAGGCGGTCATCACCTATGTCGCGCCCGGAAATGAAATGCAATGGATCTTCAAGATCGGCAAACTGCAACTTGACGGCCGCACTCTGGACGGCATCGCCGACCGCATCGAACTGGTCAAAAGTCCGCTGCTGGTCAGCGGCGTGAACTTCACCGCCGAACTTGATCTTGAAAAACCATTGTACGCGCATCGTTTCGACTGCTATCAGCCGCCGCGCGGCTACACCGCTTTTGATATGACGGGCAAAACCAAATCCGACACCCGCGATTTTGCCGGACAGCCCTTTGCGATGATCGTCTGTGAAAACGGTCTTTACATCGGCAACCGTTCGACGCCGACGCTGACTTCCGCGCGCATCATCCGCGACAAGGGCGCGGAATTCATCGAAGCCGGCCACACGGAAAATCTCGGCCGCATCAAAGCGCCGCTTCGCACCGATTACTACTGGCAATGGTATGCCGACGGCACCGAAAGAGGGCTTCTCGATTATCTGGCGATGTATCAATTTATGCGCCATACGCTCCGTATGCAATCGGGGTTGAAAGAATACTGCGGCTATCCCGTGGCGCGTTTCGGCTACCAGTTGACCGAAGACGAAAAAGACGAAGTCATCCGCTTCGCGGGCAGGGCGGGATACCGTTTCATTTTCCCGCCCAACCCCGAAAGCCCCATCGAAAGCATCATCTCCGAGCGGAATATGGAGATCTTCGGGAAGATCGTCGCCGCCGGGGCGCGGGCGCGCATCTGGACGGCGGGAAGCTACGTCCAGGGCGACGGCGGCTGGATCATCAACAATCACCCCGAATGGTTCGTCCGCGACGAAAAGGGAGAGATCTTCAAGTATTTCGGCAGTTACCCCGTCATCGACGTCAACAATCCTGAATTCTACGACTGGTACGTCACCGTCCTTTCCCGGGCGATCGCCGGCGGCGTCGGCTGGGTCTACCGCGATATGGACGCCGCCGCTTCCGCGACCGTCAATTACGGACTGCCCGAAAGCCCCACCGGACTGAAATCGCAGATTAAGTTCTACAAGTTCTTCCACGAAAACAACTGCCGTGTTTCGATCGAGGGAATGAATCCTCTCGTGATCGACAATTACTGGTACCGCCCCGAGAAATACACGTCGTTTGCCGGCAAAGAGTTCGCGATGATCGGCGGTACACCCAGCGCTCATATCGTCGGCGGCGTCACGCTCGACGCTTTCCGCACCGGGATGTATGCGTGTTTCCCCACGTTTGAGATCGACGGCGCCGTTTTCGGCATCGAAAGCGTCCGCGGTCAACTTGAACGCGCCAACCGCGCGATTTCCTTCGTCCCGAAATTCAACGAGGCGGTCGATTTCTGCGGGATGCCTTATATCCGCGAAACGCCTTTCGGCACGGTGTGGCTCGGCGACCAGGGCGCGGTGCTCTTTTTCTGGAATCCGGCGAAAAAGGTCACGGTCGATCTGCCGGAAGGATGGAAGATACGCGGCGTCGAAGGCAACGTCCTGACCGATGTACCCGGCGACAGCATCATTTTCGTCGAGAAAAAGTAACGGGTATCAACGGGGGCGGACAAAATGAAAAAAATGGGTGTTTTTCCGCTTTTGACGTGCGCCGCGCTGACTCTTTCCGCTCATACTTATCTTATCGAGGCGGAAAGACTGGGCGCAAACGGCGAATTCGCCTTCGTCAACGAAAATCCCGCCCACGAGTCCGGCAGCACGCATTTGTACGGGAGAGAAGTCGGCACCAGAATCTCCGGCAAGGTGGAGATCCCCCGCGCCGGGAAATATGATCTTTACCTTCGCAATCAAAGTTACGGCGACAACGCCCGCAGGATGCGCTTGCGTATCGACGGAAAACTTTGCGGCGAAGTCGGCGACGAAGAGGTCTCCGGAGTCCGGTATCCCTGCTTCGTCTGGAGCAAGTGCCCGGAAAAGATCGAATTGTCCGCCGGAGTCCATTTCTTTGAGATCGAAACGAGCGGGATGAACACCCGTCCCGACGCCCTTTTGCTGACCGACGACCGCGATCTGATCCTGACCGTCAACGAAATGCCCCGTTTCAGCGCGGAAAACGCGGACGGAAAAATCACCCTCCTGAAATCGCAAAACGCCCCCGTTTTTCCCCGCGGCGTCGCGAAATTCAATGCGGCGATGAAAGATAAACCTTTCGACACGAAGCACTGCTCCGACACGATCGGATTTGTTTTTGATCCGACGCTTGACGGCAGTCGGCTTACCGGCGTGGATCTCCGCTATACGTTAAGCGGCGACGACGGCAAACAAAGCGGAGGCGTCGTTCATTTGGAAGGCAAGCCGGTCACGGTCGAAACGACGCTGGACAAGCCCGGTTTCGTCTGTTTGAGCGCGGAAGTGTGCAATCCCGACGGCTCTTTGTACTGGGTCGAAGTTCCGGGCGCCGGTCCTGCGGCATACCGTTTTTTGAGTTGCGCCGGAGCCGACGAAAAAAAGATCCCGCAATGCGAAGAACCGCGGGATTTCGACGCTTTCTGGGATCGGGAAAAGTCCCGTTTGAAAGAAGTCCCCCTGAAGTATGAAATGAAAGAAGTCGCGGGAAAAGAACCGGAAAAATACAAAACGTTCGCCGTTTCGGTCGATTGCCCCGGACCGCGTCCCGTTACGGGGTATCTGGTGATGCCGCGCGACGCCGCGGCGAAATCGCTTCCGGCGACGGTGAAATTCCAAGGGTACGGCTTGTATATGCAGGAGAAGCCGGAGCCGCCGGAAAATATGCTTTTTTTCGAGATCAACGCCCACGGGTTCCCGTTGGAAAAGGAGATGGATTTCTACACGGAATTTTTCCGTCCGTTGACGGGATATGCCTTGAACGACGGCGCCGATCCCCGTACATGCTATTTCAACGCGATGGTTTTGCGGGTTTTGCGGGCGTTGGAATTCGTCCGCGCTCTGCCGGAGTGGAACGGCCGCGATCTGATGACCACGGGCGGCAGTCAAGGCGGCTTGCAGTCGCTTTGGGCGGCGGCGTTGGACGACCGCGTGACTTTCTGCCGCGTCCGCGTGCCGTGGGGATGCAATATCGGCGGAAGCACGCTCGGCTTGATGCCGCCGCGCTGGGGAATGCGCTATTTCCCCGGATTGAATTATTATGATGCGGCGTTTCACGCGAAACGCATCCATTGTCCCGTCGATGTGTACGATGCGGGATTGGGGGATTTCACCTGTCCGCCGTCGGGGATCGCTCGGATGTATCACAATCTTGCGTCTCCCCGGCGGATCGTCTGGTATATCGACACCGGGCACGGTTTCCCTGCGGACGGGACGGAAAACTGGGAATTCAAGTCGGCGGACTTCGCCGTTCCTGCGGCTTTTGAAACGGAATAGGGAGATTTTTTTTATGCTTGCACCATCGACCGGAAATCTGGAAAAAGTCATTCGTCATCTTTCGGAAACGATCGGTCCACGTCTTGCGGGATCAAAAAAAGAACGCGAAGCCGCACTTTATATGCAGGAAAATTTCCGCACGCTCGGACTGGATTGCCGTCTGGAAGATTTTCCCGTCCTCGAACGCCGCGTCGAAAGCGAAAAA
>JAKSOG010000020.1 GCA_024405715.1 Victivallaceae bacterium
GCGCCTCGCCGCGCTTGAACTTCCCGGTAACGTCAAGCGTACTCCCCTCAATGCCCTTTCCGCGGAAAAACTCCGCGAACGGGGCGTACAGCAGCTTTTTCTTTTCAAAGCATCCGGTTTCGGGAAAGACAGTGCGCCCCTCGGCGACCGTTGCGCGTTGGATATGCAGGGCCCCACGCCTGCGTTGATCGTCCGCAACACCGCCCGCGGAGCAATGGAATTGAAAGCCCAGATCGGCGATTTCGTCCTTTCCAGCGAGGGCGATTTCGTCGGGATCATCGTTTCCGTCACCGAAAACGGCCGTTTCCAGGAAGCCCGCGCCGTGCTCTGCGACGAAAGCATCTGGGAAAATTCCCGATCCATTTCCCTGACCCCCGACCCGAACGGAATTTACCGCGATTTCAGCGACTTTATGCGAAAAGTCATTGAACGGTGATCGCCGCTTCCGTTGCAAACGACCTCGCCCCTGCAGGCGAGGTTTTTTTTGCCGGTTTTCTGCATCCGGAAAGAAAAAAACATCCGCGCCGGAAAGCGGGGGGCGCGGAAGATAAAAAACGAGGGGCAAGCCCCCCGTTTCCAACGGGTCGAAACGTTTATTGCGCGAAAATCAGTTTCCCCGTTTCAAAACCGTTGCCGGCGGCGCGGCGGACGATGGCCGCGCGTTGCGCTTCGGGGATCTCCGGAGTCCGGGCGAGGATCCAGAAATAATCTTTCGCGGCGGAAGTCACGACGGCGACGGTGTAAGCGTCGTCGAGTTCGATGATCTTGTAATCACCGTAGAAAGGCCGGAAAAAGGAAACTTCCAGCTCGCCGACGTTTTCCGCATTTTTGAAGCGTCCGACGCCGGTTATTTCTTTCTTTTTCCCCCCGCGGATCCCTTCATTGAGGACGGAAAGTTTCCCGTCGTCCCGCAGTGTATACGTCGTTTTGACGGCGGTCATCCCGTCCTCGAACGAGTGGGGCAAACGGGCGATCTCATACCATACGCCGCAGTAGCGGTGAAGGTCGAAATTCCGGACCGGCGGCAAATCCGCCGTCGATGGGGCGGAATGGCATCCGGCGAGAAAAACAAGGGCGAAAAACGGTACCGCAAGACGAATATGTTTCATTTTCCCGTCTCCTTTCTGTCCCCAATATAATCCCCGGAAAATAAAAATCAACAACGCCGGAGTTTTTTTTGTAAAATATTTGTCTGCGATGTATATTAACGGGTACGCGCATCCGGTTTTTCGGGCGGCATCCCGGTTTCCGGAAATTCTGCAGTCGCCGCCGCGCGGGAAGATCAAGGAGAATGAAGTTGAATATTTTAGGGACGATCCGCCGTTTCTTCGGCGGTGAAGAAAAGAAACTTCCGGACGAATCCCGGAAAAAACGTCCGGCGAAAAAGAATGCGCCGAAAACCGCCGATCCGGCGTCACCGAAAAAACGCAAAGGCATCCCCCCCGTCCGAAAGCCGTCCGGAGCAAATAATTCCGCTCCCAGCACCAGAGCGGCGACGGTCCCGCCGCATCCGGCGGAACTCAGGGACGTGCCCGTCGTCGAAGGGAAAATGCGTTTCCTCGATTTGGCGTTGCACCGGGATGTCCAGTTCGGCGTGCAGGCGGCGGGGTTCGAGTATTGCACTCCGATCCAGGCGCTGGCGTTGCCGATCCTGCTGGAAAAACGCGACCTTGCGGCGCGCGCCCAGACCGGCACGGGGAAAACGGCGGCTTTTCTGTTGGCGGCGTTCACCGATCTTTTGAATCATCCGCTTGCCGGACGCAAAAAACGCGCCCCCCGCATCCTCGTGCTGGCGCCGACACGCGAACTTGCGGTGCAGATCCACAAAGACGCCGAACAGCTCGGCGTTTACACATCCTTGACCAAAGAGGTCGTATTCGGCGGCATGGATCACGAAAAACAGCGCCGTGCGCTCGATAAAAATCTGGATCTGCTCGTCGGGACGCCGGGAAGGGTGATCGATTATTCGCAAAGCGGCGACCTCGATCTTTCGCAGGTGGAGATCCTGGTGATCGACGAAGCCGACCGTATGCTCGATATGGGATTCATCCCGGACGTGAAACGCATCGTCAGCCGGTTACCGAAAAAAGGCGAGCGGCAGACGCTGTTGTTTTCGGCGACGCTGGACGAGAGCATTCTGCGGCTTTCCTCCGGATGGCTCGCGGAACCCGCCGTCGTCGAAAGCGAACCGGAAAAACTTGTCAGCGAACACATCCGGCAACAGTTTTATTCGGTGTTGCGGGACGAAAAACTCTCGCTGCTGTTGTATTTGCTCGCCCACGAAAAATATGAACGGGTGATCATTTTCGGAAACCGCAAGGACGTGAATCTGCGTCTGCAGTCCGATCTGGCGCGATTCGGTTACTCCGTGCCGGTGCTTTCCGGCGACATCGCGCAGGAAAAACGGATCCGGATTTTGGAAAAATTCCGTTCCGGCGAGGAAAAGATCGTCATCGCGACCGATGTCGCGGCGCGCGGCATCCACGTCGATGACGTTTCGATGGTCATCAACTACGATCTGCCCGAACGGGCGGAAGACTACATTCACCGCATCGGACGCACCGGCCGCGCCGGACACGACGGGATCGCGGTCAGTTTTCTCTGCGAATACGGGGCCTATTACCTGCCGGCGATCGAGGAAATGCTCAAAACGCAATTCCACAGCACGCTCCCGTCGGAAGAAATGTTGCGCCTGCCCGAAGAAGTTCCCGGCGCGGCGCACCGCTTCGAGACGTCCGGACGGCGTCCGTCGAAACGGGGCAGTTCCGGGGGCAGGGGCAGACGTCGTTGACGCGCGGCAAAAAACAACGTTTTCAACCACAAAGGAGGGATCGGGAAATGAAAAGCATCAAAGTCCAGAAATTGAGCGTCGAAAAATTTGCGAAATACGGCAGTTTCGCCGCGTTGATCCACCCCGAGGCGGAAACGACCGGTCCGAAAGATGCGTCGATCGTCTTCTACCGCGATATGGTCCAGCAGGAACTTTTCGGAAGCAATCCTTCGTTTTCGACCTGCCGGATGAAACCGCGTCCGCTCGTGATCGACGCGGGGGAATACCACAATCACACCTGCGAAGTGTCGATGCCGCTCAACGGCGATGCGCTCGTATGGGTGGCTCCGGCGGATTGCTCGAAGAGCGTCCCGATGGACAAAATCGAAGTCTTTTATGTGCCGTGCGGCACACTGCTGTCGATCCGCCCGGGCGTCTGGCATCACGCCGCGTTCGCTCTGGACAAGAAACCGCTCGACGTGATGATCGTCCTGCCCGAACGCGCTTACGTCAACGACTGCGTATGCCTCGCGGTTCCCAAAGCCGAACAGCGCAAGATCCAGTTGTGAAATTTTTCCGCGACGGTCTCAACGGAAAAAAAGCGCGCCCGAAACGCAGCGCTCCCGTTGATCGTTGAATCCGGTGAAAAGGGCGGCGTCGCCGCCCTTTTTCATTTTCAGCGTCAGCGTTTCCGGAAAACGCAACGCCTTGTGATAGACGATCTCGTAACCGCGGATGGTCTCGTTTCCGCCGCCGATGCGCAACGTGTCCTGCGCCGCAGCGAGATACCCAGCGTTGTTGAGATGCCCGTTGAGGTCTTCCATCGAATGCCGGACCGGAAACGACGCGGAAAAGTCGAAGTTTTCCGGTGCCGGGAGTTTTTCCGCGAAATCGAATCGGACCGGAAGATCCGAATTGTCGGGCAGTTTGTCGGCGATGAGTTGAAACGATTGCGGACGCCCTGTTCCCGTTGCCAGCATGACCCAACGGCTCGACCCCTCCAATAAAATCCGCCCGTCGGCGCCGGAGATCCGGAATTCCCGCGTCGCGAAAAGGCGTCTGCCGCCGCTCGGATAAGTGGCGACTTCGACGATCTCACCGGGCGCGGGATCGCCGGAAACGGCGACTCGGATCTGCGCCAGCACCCAAAAGAGTCCTTTCTCCGCCAAGTCGCGCATTCCCACGCCCAAATGATCCGCGTGGGTCGCCGCGGCTTCCTGCAGAAGATCGCTCCATGCGTCGATTTTCAGGCGTCCGTCGCGGTCGAAGCGGCTGTAAAAGATTTTGTGTTTTTCGCGCCAGACGTTTTCCATTCAGCGTGTTCCTTTGAGATAATCGACGAGACCGTCGAGCGACGGCCGCATAACGGCGAAAATATGATCGTAGGTCGACTGGTCGCCGCCGAAAGGATCGGGGACGTCCGCATCGCCGCCGGAAAATTCCGCGAGCAGACGTATCGCCGGAGCTTTCTCCGGGACCGTCTGGATGACCGCGACAACGAGATCGCTTGATCGCAACATTTCCAGCGTCGCCGGGCGACTGCGGAAAAAGGAAGGATCAATGCCCAGTTTTTTCAGCACGGCCCCGGCGGCGGGAGAGATCCGGCTCCCTCCGTACGTCGCCAGTCCCGCGCTGGCGATCTCGAAACGCGCATCGCCTTTGAGGCGCGAGGCGACATAGAGTTCCGCCATCGGACTTCGGCAGGTGTTGCCGGTGCAGATAAAAACGACTTTCATCGGTTGAGTTTTTGCAGCGCTTGACGCAGGAGATTTTCGCTCGTCTGCTCCGAGGGGGGCAGTTGTGCGCACAACTCTTTGAGCGCTTCGTTGATCGCCGCGCGTTTGAAGCCGAGTTGTTCCAGCGCGAGCGCGGCGTCGGCGCTCGCCGGCGCCGCGGAAACCGCCGCCGCGTCGACGTTGAAATAATCGCCGAGTTTGTCTTTGAGTTCAAGAACCATCCGTTCGGCGGTGCGTTTGCCGATGCCGCTGATGCGTGACAGCGCCCGGACGTCTCCGGCAAGGATCGCCGCGTTGAAACTTTCGACCGGCATCGCGCTTAAGACGTTGAGCGCGAGTTTCCCTCCGATCCCCGAAATGCCGAGCAACAGACGAAAAAGTTTCCGTTCTTCGCCTGCGGCGAAACCGAAAAGCGTGATCGCATCCTCGCGGACCTGCGTGTGGATGAAAAGATCCGCCGTTTCTCCGGGGTGCGGCAGTTTGTCGAACGTACTCAACGGGATCGAAACGTCATAACCGACTCCGTTGCAGTCGATTACGCACGACGTGAAGTCGCTTTCCAGCAACGTGCCGTGCAGATGCGCGATCATGGTTTCACCTCCACGTCGAGCGAAATATCCGCCGATTTGACCGAATGGGTGAGCGCCCCCGCCGAAACGTAGTCGACTCCGAGTCTGCCGATGGCGCCGAGCCGTTCCAGCGTGATACCTCCGGATGCTTCCAGTTCGGCGCGGCCGGAAACGAGTTTCACCGCCCGCGCCATCGTATCGTCGTCCATATTGTCGAGCATGATGCAGTCGGCGTTCGCGCGAAGCGCGGCTTCGACTTCTTCCAGACGGTCGGCTTCGACTTCGACGGCGAGATCCGGATAGGCGGCCCGCGCTCTTTCGACCGCGTGGACGATGCCTTCGGCGTCGCCGAGCGATGCCAGTTCCCGGTGATTGTCCTTGATCATGATCATATCGAAAAGCCCGATGCGGTGGTTGACCGCTCCGCCGACGGCGACGGCGTATTTTTCCAGATTGCGGTAGCCGGGCGTCGTTTTGCGGGTGTCGAGGATCACGCATTTCGTGCCTTTGAGCGCTTCGGCGTAACGCCGCGCCGTCGTCGCCACCCCGCAAAGCCGTTGCAGAAAGTTGAGTGCGGTCCGTTCCGCCGTCAAAATCGACCGCGCGGGGCCTTCCATTTCGGCGAGGATGTCGCCTTTCCGGCAGAGGTCGCCCTCCTTTTTGTGCGCCGTGAAAACGATCCCGCCGTCGACGATCCCGAAAACTTTTTCCGCGACCGGAAGTCCCGCCAGAACCATTTCGTTTTCCTTGCAGCGGAACACCGCGCGGCAGCGCGTCCGCTCCGGGATCACGGAGAGTGTCGTCGCGTCGCCCGCGAGATCGAGGTCTTCGCTCAACGCCAGTTCGATCAGATGATCGGCACGCGCCCAGTCGATCGCGGGTATCCCCGCCGGATGAAGTTTCGCCATATCATTGCCTCTTTTTCTGTGAAACGTCGCGTCGGCGACTTTTTTAAAATAACACGTTTTGCCGGTATCTGCAAGCGCTTTCCCATAAAGGGAAAAATATTTGCAAAAAAAGCGCATTGTCCCTTTACTTGACGGAAAGACGGTGTTATATTGTGGCAGAGCAAGCGTATTTCGCTTTTTCAATATATTGACAGGAGTGGGCCGTTCCGGAAACGGTGCACTGCGCAGGATCGGATCCGTTCCGCCGGAATGACGGCGGAGTCGTTGACAATAAAGTGTTTTCTCCTCGCGGGGAAACTCTTTTTCCCTCGGGCTTTCCCCCGCGGAAAGCGGTCCTTCGTATGCATTTTTCCCGCGGCGACGGAAACGATGGACGCATTGGAGCCGAAAGAATCTCTGCGCCGCGAATTTGCGGCGCGACGGCGGGAGTTGTCTCCCGGATCGCGGCTTCTTTTCGACCGTGAGATCGTCCGCCGCATCGAATCGCTTCCGGAATACCGGCGCGCAAAAGCGGTCGCGTCTTTCGTCGCCTTCGGCGCGGAACCCGACCTTCGCGCTCTCGCCGGCAAACGCTTTTTCCTGCCCCGTTTTGATCGAAGCAAAAACGAATACTCGATGGTGGAAATCCGCGACCGCGAACGCGATCTCGTGACGGGACGTTTCGGAATCCCTGAACCCGATCCGCGGTTGCCGGAAGCGACGGACGAAGAGTGCCGCGAAATGTTCTATCTGGTGCCGGCGGTCGCCTGCGACCGTTTCGGGACCCGGCTGGGGCGCGGCGGCGGTTTTTACGACCGGTTGCTTCGCACCGTGCGGAATTCGGCGGCGGTGATTTACTCCCGCCAGTTGGCGGAATTCCGGTTGCCGTCGGAAAAGTGGGATCGCCCCGTGGCGTGGGTGATCACGGAAAATGAAACGATCGCAGTGAACGCCGGGGATTCCCCGGCAGAGTGAGAGGACAAAATGGTGAACATTGAAATGATTGCAGTGGGGGGGGCGGCCGCCGTCGTCGGCATTTTCGCCGGCGCGCTGATCAGCGGCTACATCCGCAAATTGCAGAAAGATTCCGCCCGCGGCGACGCGGAAAAGATCCGCGGCGACGCCCAGCGCGAAGCCGAACATATCCTGCGCGACGCCCGCGTTTCCGCCAAAAGCGAAACGATCAAAATGCGCGAGGATTGCGAAAACGAATTGCGCGACCGCCGCCGCGAACAGTCCGGTGTCGAAAAACGTCTCGCTCAACGCGAGGAAGCGCTCGATCGCCGCACCAATGCGCTCGATGAAAAAATCGCCAATCTCGACAAGCAGGAAAACCAGCTCGCCGAACTGCGCGACCGTCTGAAAGCCCGCGAACAGGAACTCGCCGCCGAGATCTCCCGGCAGATCGACGAATTGGAACGCATCAGCGGTTATACCCGCGACGAGGCACGGACGATCATCCTCGACAAACTGCGCGACGAGATCCGCAATGAATCGGGACTGATGGTGCGCGCCGAACTGGAAGAGGCGCGGGCACGCAGCGAACACGAAGCGAAACGCATCCTCACCTACGCCATTCAGCGTTATGCATCGGATTGCACCTATGAACGTACCACGGCGACGATCCCGCTGCCCAACGATGAAATGAAAGGACGCATCATCGGGCGCGAAGGCCGCAACATCCGCGCGATCGAAGCCGCCACCGGCGTCAGCATTCTGATCGACGATACCCCCGAAGCGGTCGTCATCAGCTGTTTCGATCCCGTCCGCAAGGAAGTCGCCCGCCAGTTGATGGAAAAACTCATCGCCGACGGACGGATCCATCCGACCCGCATCGAAGAACTCGCCGCCAAAATCTCCAAGGAATTGGATGAGGAACTTTTCCAGATCGGCGAAGCCGCCGTCCTTGAAGCCGGTATCCCCGGAGTCCCGACGCCCGTGATGAAAATGCTCGGCCGTCTCAAATACCGTTACAGCTTCTCGCAGAACGTGTTGCAACATTCTCTCGAAACGGCGTACTTCATGGGAATGATCGCTTCCGAATTGGGACTGGACGAGAAAAAAGCCAAACGCATCGGTCTTTTCCACGACCTCGGCAAGGCGATGGATCACGAGATCGAAGGCCCCCACGCCCAGATCGGGGCGGATTTCCTGCGTAAACACAACGAGGCGAAAGACGTCATTCACGCCGTCGCCGCCCACCACGGCGAACTGGAACCCGAAACATTGTACGACATCCTCGTGAGCACCTGCGACACCTTGAGCGCATCCCGCCCCGGCGCCCGCAGCGAAACGACGGAACTTTATCTCAAACGGCTGGAACAACTTGAGACCATCGCCAAGGATTTTTCCGGCGTCGAATCCTGCTTCGCGCTTCAGGCGGGCAGGGAAGTGCGCGTCGTCGTTACCCCGGAAAAAATCGGCGAGGGCGAAGCCCAGATGCTCGCCAAGGATATCTGCGAACGCATCGAAAAGGAAATGACCTATCCCGGTCAGATCAAAGTGACGATCATTCGCGAAACCCGTTCGGTCGAATACGCGAAATGATCCCCCCGCAGCAGGCGACGGCCTGCCGCGGGAAACAGGATGATATTATCGAATTTTTCGCTCCGTACTGAACCGGGCGAAGGACGAAAATGGAGGCGTATCGATGAACGATCTGTCCGCACGGCTTGCCGCGCTTCGGGAACTTGCCGACCGCGGAGAAACGACTCCCGTCGCACACCGCCGCGAAACGCTGAAACGTTTTCGCACCGTCTTGACCGCGCACCGCCGGGAAATTCTCGACGCATTGCGCGAAGACCTCGGGAAACCTCCCTTTGAAACCCTTTCCGGCGAAATGAAGCCGCTGCTCGACATCCTCGGATATCTGATCCGCCGGCTGCCGCGTCTCGCCGCTCCCCGTCCGCGTCGCGTTTCTTTGCTCAATTTCCCCGCCAAAGGTTACCTTTTGCCGGAACCTTACGGACTTGTCCTGGCGGCGGCGACCTGGAACTACCCGCTTTTGCTGACGCTGGAACCCTTCCTCGGCGCTTACGCCGCCGGAAACAAAGTCGTGCTGAAACTTTCTTCCCGCTCCAATTGCACGATGACGCTCGTCGGCGCTTTGGTTTCTTCGGTCTTTCCCGCCGACGAAGTCCTCGTCGTCGGCAGGGAAATGCATCTCGCCGAACTTGCCGGCTACCGTTTCGATTATATCTTTTTCACGGGAAGCGCCGCCGGCGGCAAAATCCTCCTCCGGAAAGCGGCGGAAAATTTCACCCCCGTTACCCTTGAACTCGGCGGGAAATCTCCCTGCATCGTCGATCATACCGCAAATCTTTCCCGCGCCGCCCGACGCATCGCCTGGGGCAAGTTTTCCAACGCCGGACAAACCTGTGTCGCACCCGATTATCTCCTCGTCGAGGAAAGCATCCGCAGCGAGTTTACCGTATTGCTCCGGGAAAGCATCCGCGAATTATACGGCGCCGAACCCCTGAAAAGTCCCGACCTCGGAAAAATCGTCGATACCGCCGCCTACGAACGCCTGAGTGCCCTTGCTTCCCGCGGCCGTTTGCTCTGCGGCGGCGAAAAAGATCCCGAATCTTTGCGGATCGCTCCAACCGTCATCGACCGTCTTGTACCGGACGACCCGCTGCTGAAAGAAGAGATTTTCGGTCCCGTACTTCCACTCGAATCCTTCGTTTCCTCCACCGATTTGCTCCGGAAGTTGCCGAAACGTCCCAAACCTTTGGCACTCTACTATTTCGGCAAAAATCGCGATTTGAAAAAAGCTTTGTCGCAACAATACAGTTCCGGCGCCGTCGTCCTCAATGACGTCGTCACCCATTTCCTTAATTTCCGTTTCCCCTTCGGCGGCGTCGGAGAAAGCGGAATGGGCGCGTATCACGGCAAGTTGACGTTCGATACCTTTTCCCATCTTAAACCCGTAATGGAAAGAAGCCGCTTTTTCGACTTTTCTTTGCGCTATCCCCCCTACGACAAATTCCGCCTCGCATTGTTGAAGTTTTTTACCCGTTGAATCCCCCAAAAAAGAACACTCGCCCCGTTTGAGGGGCTCGTCCGCGAGTATCTCGACAGACGCTGTGAGTTGTCCGGCAACTGCGTTGTCCTCCCCCGGAAACGGACAAAAACGGACCTAAACGGACATAGACGGACGCATCACCGGTATGGGGTTGGATTGCGGCAAAGACAATAGGATCGACTGCAAATCAGACGCTGTGAATACATGCGGGGCAACCCGCTTGCATCCGATTGCAATCAGGACGTCGTCCGTTTTGTCCGTTCAAGTCCGTTTTGTCCGTCAGATATCGTCGTGTTGCTTCAGGGCTTTTTGACCGATATCCTTGCGGAAGTGGGCATTTTTGAAATGGATTTTTTCGACAGCGCGGTAAGCGTTGGCGATGGCTTCGACGATGGTTTTCCCGCGGGCGGAAACCCCGAGTACGCGTCCTCCCGCCGTGACGATTTTGCCGTTGGCGAGGGAAGTTCCGGCGTGGAAGACTTTTGCGCCGTTTTTTTCGGCTTCTTCGAGACCGGAAATTTCGTCATTTTTGTCGTATTTGCCGGGATAGCCGCCGGCAGCCATCACGACGGAAACGGCGGCTTCGCCGGACCAGACCAGTTGTGCGTTGGCGAGGTCGCCGTGGGCGACGTGGTCGAGGACGTCGAACCAATCGCCTTCAAAGCGGCGGAGTACGGGTTGGATTTCGGGATCGCCGAAACGGACATTGAATTCCAGAACTTTCGGCAAACCTTTGTCGATCATCAATCCGACGAAAATGACGCCGCGGAAATCGAGATTTTCCTGTTGGATCCCGCGCAGGAAAGGTTGCAGGATCTGGTCGTTGATGCGTGCCGCCGCTTTCGGGGTGACGACGGGGGCGGGGGAATACGCGCCCATGCCTCCGGTGTTGGGACCTTGATCGAGGTCGAAGATCCGTTTGTGGTCTTGTGAGCTGACCAGCGGGACGATGGTATGTCCGTCGGTAAGGGCGAGGATGGAAGCTTCTTCGCCGTCGAGTTTTTCTTCGACGACGACTTTTGCGCCTGCCTTGCCGAAATTGCCTTCGAAGCAACTATCGACGAAATCGAGGGCTTCGTCGAGGGATTCGGCGACGAGGACACCTTTTCCGGCGGCGAGGCCGTCGGCTTTGACGACGATGCCGCGGACTCCGGAAGAAAACTCATCGCGGATGTATTTTTTTGCATCGTCCGCTTGTGTGAAGGAGTTTCCGCGGGCGGTCGGGATACCGTATTTAAGCATAAATTTTTTCGCGAAATCCTTGCTGCCTTCGAGTTGCGCGGCGGCTTGAGAGGGACCGAAAACCGCCAATCCGCGGGCGCGGAAAACGTCGGCGATCCCTGCACAGAGAGGATTTTCGGGACCGATCACGGTCAGATCGATTTTTTTGTCATGGGCGAAATCGGCAAGTTTTTCCAGTTCCGACACCGGAATATCGACGCATTCGGCGTCGGCGGCGATCCCCGCGTTTCCCGGGGCGCAGTAGACGTGATCGACTTTCGGACTTTTTTTGAGTGCCCAGACCAGTGCGTGTTCGCGGCCTCCGGAACCGACGACTAAAACCTGCATAATGACTCTCCGTGTTGGATGTTTTTGTTCAATAAACGTTGATCCGCGCGTCGAAGCGCAGATCGAAATGGTTGCGTTGATCGCCGTGGCGGCGTGCATCGTTGATCGCGTCGAGAAAACGTTCAACCCAGAAGATGTATTGTTGCCGGCTGCCTTCGTCGCGGAAAGTAACGTAGCAGACCGGCTGATTGAAATACGAAAGTTGCGCTTCGAGCGATCCTTTTCCCGTCAAGCGGATCTCCTTGACTTTGAGATGCGGGAAATGTTCCTGCACGATCGAGCAGAGCCGCAACGCCGGGAGGAGCAATTTGCGCGGTTCGCGTTGCCGGTAGTAAGGGGCATAGCGGATTTTCCGGCTTTCGACGATGACGGGCAGGGAGAGTTTTTCGGCGGCGGTTTCGGCTCTTTGCAGGATCATTCCGGTATCGTCCGCGACCCAGATGGAATTGCCGCTTTCGAGATGGGCGCAGGGGATCCTTTCGGAAAGAGTCAGCCGGAGCGTATCGGGGAAGATGATCTCGGCTTCCGCATCGGAAAGGTTGGCTTTCCGAAGCAGTTTTTCGCGGATTTCCCGTACCGGGAAACAAAAAATATTTTTGCCCCGTTCGAGTTTGAGTTCGCGGATCAGCAGATCGTGGCGTTTTTCCCAATATCCGCCGGAATAGGCGCGGATTTCCACGTTGCGCAGGGCGAGGTGCGGATTTTCCGTGAAAAGCAGCGCGCGTATTTGCAGAAACCCGAAAACCAGCGCGGCGACGACCAGCGCGATCCCCGCTAAAAGCAGGAAAAGTTTCAGTCGCGGTGAACGGGGTTTCCCGTTTTTTTCTTTTTTTTGCGCTGTAGCCATAGCGGATCCGTCAGAAACTGTTGTCCGGCGCAGGGAAAACGCCTTTTTTGACGTCGTCGGCGTATTGCGCGCGCGCCTCTTTCGCGGCATTGCCGCTCGCGGGGAAGGGCCGTGCGTCGCGCGGCACACCCTCTCCGCCCAGGCCGAGCAGATCGTGGAGGACCTGTACCTGTCCGGAACAACCCGCGCCCGAACCGATCCCGATCGTCGGGATCGTCAATGCGTCGGTGATGCTTTTCCCGAGGGCGGCGGGGACGCATTCAAGGACGAGCGAAAACGCCCCCGCTTTTTCGATTTCCCGTGCTTCGGCGAGCAACCGGGCGGCTTCGTCGGGGGTGCGTCCCGCGACTTTGTAGCCGCCGATCGCACGGACGTGCTGGGGCATCAGGCCCATATGCGCCATCACCGGGATCCCCGCGGAAACAAGTTTCGCGATCAGGGGGGCGACTTCCGCGCCGCCTTCGAGTTTGACGGCGTCGGAGCCCGCTTCTTTGAGTGCGCGCGCCGCATTGCGGAGCGCCTCGGCGTCGTCCGCCTGATAACTCATAAAGGGCATATCGAACACCACGAAAGATTCCGGCGCGCCCCGGCGGACCGCCTTGGCGTGGTGGAGCATTTCGTCCATCGTCATCGGGATCGTGCTGGACAAACCGAGCGCCGTCATCGCCACGGAATCTCCGACCAGCAGGATGTCGATGCCGGCGTCGGCGGCGATCCGTGCGGCGGGAGCGTCATATGCGGTGACCATCACCAGTTTTTCTTCGGCGGCTTTGCGCTTGGCAAAAGCGGCGACCGTTGTTTTTTTCATAAAAACCTCCGGAAAGAACTCGAAAACGCCTTGCGTTCTGTCTGAACATATTATATTTTATAATATGCCAGTGCCGGACGCTTTTTGCAAATATTTTTTTCAGTGAAAAACGTTTCCGGTTTCTCGCGGATCCCGCAAGGAAAAAGGAAAGTTGCCGCAGAAATGAAAAAAGAACGCAAAAAACGTCTCCGTCACATCGCCGAACGCCGCCGCGAACGGGAAAACCGCCGCGCCGCCGAAGAAATCACCGGCGTTCTGACCATGACGCAGTCCGGTTTCGGTTTTGTCGCGCGGGGGGAGGGCGACGACATATTCATCCCCGCGAAGATGGTCAACCAGGCGATCGACGGAGATGTCGTCAAAGTGCAGCTCTTGCCGCCGCGTCCCGTTTCCCCCGGTGAACCGGTGCGCGGTCCCGCCGGACGCATCGTCGGGATCGTCGAACGCAAACGCGAAGAATTCGTAGGCGAATTGCTCGCCGGAAACCGGATCCGTCCGCTCAATGCGCGGATGCCGGACGAAATCGTTCTGCACGGTTCCCGCCACGGCGCTCAACGCGGCGAATGGGTGAAATTCCGGCTCGACGGCGCCGACGGCGACATCCGTTACGCCGCTGTCGTCCGTCCGATCGGGCGCGCCGGCGTGATCGCCGCCGATCTCGACGCGGTGATGGAAGAATACCGTTTGCCCGGTCGTTACACGCCGGAGGACGATGCGGCGGCGTCGGAAATCGTTCCCCGCAAGATCGCGCGGATCGACCGTACCGCGCTCGCCGCTGTGACGATCGACCCTGCCGACGCCAAGGATTTCGACGACGCGCTGTCGATTTCGCCGCATCCCGATCCGAAACTCGTGACGCTCGGGGTGCATATTTCCGACGTGGCGGCGTATATCGCTCCCCAGAGCCGTTTCGACCGGGGCGCGGAAAAACGCGGATTCAGTTGTTATCTTCCGGGGCGGACTCTGCCGATGCTTCCGCCGGGGCTGACCGCCCGCATCAGTTTGCGTGCGGGCGAAAACAGTCTTGCCCACAGCGTCTTTCTCGACGTTGACCGGACGACGGGCGAAGTGGTCGCTTCCCGCCGGGAACATTCCGTGATCCGGGTGAGGCATCGGCTCGCTTATCCCGATGTGCAGAAGTTTTCCGATGAAAACGTCGCGCCCGCCGCGTGGCCGGAATCGCTGCGCGCCGATTTGCGCGGATTGCTCGACATCACCCGGAAAATGCGCGCGTTCCGGGCGGCGCACGAAAATTTCATTGACCTGCCGCTTCCCGAAACGCGAGTGCTTTGCGCTGAAAACGAAAACCGCATTCTCGGACTCGACCGCAGGATCTCCGCCGAATCCGAGGGGCTCGTCGAAGAATGTATGCTCGCCGCCAACAGCGCCGTCGGCAATGAACTGGTCGAACGCGGCGTCGCCGGGATCTTCCGGGTGCATCCCGCTCCGGAAACCGAAAAAACGATGGAATTTTCCGATCTTATGAACGATGCGTTTCATCTTGTCTGCGGCGATATTTCCGACCGGAAAAATTGCAACGGTTTCATCGCGTCGCTTCCCGATGACCCGCGCCGCGAAGTGATTTTGAGCGCATTGTTGCGGTCGTTGCCGCGCGCTTCCTACTCCGCCGGAGCGGCGTTGCATTTCGCGCTCGGCAAAATGCGTTACTGTCACTTCACCAGTCCGATCCGGCGTTACACCGATCTTGTCGTGCATCAGCAGCTTTGGAATTCCGATTCCAAGGTGCGGTTGCGCAACGCGCACACGCTGGAAAAGATCGCCGCGTACTGTTCCCGGACGGAAGAAAACAACGACGCCGCCTACTACGCCGCCAACGACCGGCTGAAACTGCGTTATCTTGAAGAACGGCTCGAAAACGGCGACGACAATCTTTACGAAAGCGTCGTCGCGCGCGTTCTTTCCGGCGGATTGCAGATCGACGTACCGGAATTGGGCATCTACGGATTCGTTCCCGTCGAGCAACTCGGCGGCCGTTTCGACCGGCAGGACGGCGCGCTCCGCCAGAGATACGGCAAACGCTCCTACAAATGCGGCGATTATCTCTATGTGCGGCTGGCGCGCATCGACTTCGCGCGCGGAAGCGCGGTCTTCGTGCCCGCGGGCAGATAAGTTTTGCAAAAGGCGCTTCGCGTGCTATATTACACGCCGGAAAAACACATTGCAAAAAGCGCGGTGAAATGAGAAAAAAAAGCGGACTTTTTCAAACTTTGTATGATCGGCTTTTCGCCGTTTACGGAGAATGCGCGTGTCCGCTGAAACACGACACGCCGTTTCAACTTCTGGCGGCGGTGATGCTTTCAGCGCAATGCCGCGACGAACGGGTCAATGAAGTTACGCGTACGCTTTTCGCCGTCGCTCCGGACGCCCCGTCCATGGCGGCATTGCCGGTCGAAACCGTCGCGGAAACGATCCGCCCGCTCGGATTATATACCGCCAAGGCGCGTAATCTTCAAAGCGCCGCGCGCCGCATCGTCGAAGTCTATCGCGGAGATGTTCCCAGGACGATGAAAGATCTTACGTCGCTCGCCGGGATCGGCAGAAAAAGCGCCAACGTTTTGCTCGGAAACGCCTTCGGTATTCCCGGTTTCCCCGTGGACACGCACGTCAACCGGGTTTTGAACCGCATCGGAGCCGTCGCGTCCGGCGATCCCGTGAAAATCGAAAAAACCGTTTGCGATGCGGTCGATCCCGCGCGGTGGACGAATTTTTCCCATCTTCTGATCCGTCACGGACGGAGCGTCTGTTCCGCCCGTACTCCGGCGTGCGCCGGTTGTCCGTTGTCCGATCTCTGTCGTTTCGGGAAAAAGAAAAAATGAATGCATTCGTCCATCGTTTCCGTCAAGTGAAAAAACTGCCGATCTGGATCTATTATCTGCCCGCGGGGTTGATGTGGCTCGTCTTTCACCTTTTTTTCCGCTTCCGGCTGGACGATCCCAACGGTTATTGCGCCGATCCGCACAAAGTGGTCTGTGTCACCTGGCATAACCGATTGCTTTTTCTGCCGCTGGTTTTTCCGAAACGGCTCCGCAGCCGGACTCTCGCCGTCATCAGTCCGTCGCGCGACGGACAATATCTTTCGGATTTCATCTCGCTTTTCGGCGTGGGGGCGTTGCGCGGTTCCTCGTCCAAGCGCGGAGCCGTCGCTCAACTGGGGGCTTTCCGGGCGATGGACGAAGGGAAAATCGTCGTTTTCACGCCGGACGGTCCGCGCGGTCCGCGTTACCGGATGAAAAACGGTCCCATCCACCTCGCTTCCCGCAGCGGTGCGATGCTCGTGCCGATCGTCGTCAACTATTCGCGTTACTGGGAATTTAAAAGCTGGGACCGCTTTCAGGTGCCGAAACCGTTTTCCCGCATCACGATGTCGATCGGCGATGCGATCGACATCCCCCGCGAACTCGACGCCGACGCATTGGAAAAGTGCCGCATCAAAGTCGAAAAGGCGACGCTTGCGCTTACCTGCGACCGCGAAACTGCGCTCTGAAAACCCCCGGCGGCACACCGCGCCGCTTGCGGAAGACCCGCGAGAAATAAAACTGGTCGCTGAACCCCGCGGCGAAAGCGGCTTCCGCTACCGATGCATCGGGGTGCGCTTTCCAGAAACGTTCCGCCTGCGTGAGGCGGTATTCGATGACCAGATCCTTGAAATTGGTGTGGTAGTTGCGCCGCAGAAATTGCGAGATCGTCGAAACGCTGCGGCGGAGTTTTTTCGCCATTTCCGGAAGCCGGATCGCCCCCGTGGCGTGTTTTTCGATGTAGCGGTCGATCTCCTGCCGCAGGCGGTCGTCCTGCACGACGGCGAGTTCCCGCACGGCGATATAGTCGATCAGCGTTTTGAAAAGACCGAGGATGCCGTCCATTTTTTCCTGACTGAACGACGGCAGTTCGAGATAGGCGCGGCGCATTTCTTCGCGCTTTTTTTCGTCTTCGATGCCGTCGATCCATTCCGGCATTTTCGCCTCGTCGAGTGTGAACTGCCCGATCATCAGAAAACCCGCCGTTTTGCCGTGGACGCAGATCGGCGCGATCCCTTCGTACAACCCCGCGTGACAGCGGTACAGCGACACGTCGTGATATTCGGCGGCTTCGCTCTGTTTGAGTTGGTCGAGCGACAGACAGCGGTCGAGTTTGCCCATGTCTTCCTGCAAGATGCGGCAGAATTCGCAATTGCGCATCGCTTTGCCGCGCCGGAGCCGTTCGCCCGTGAGTGAAAACAGCGTGACCCGGACGTCCAGCAACGCGGCGAAATCGTCCAGCAGCGTCTGGACTTCGTCGCTTAAAAACAGATCGACGGAACGCGTATTCATTGAAAGGATCCTCCCGCAAAAAAATCCGGAATTTGCATTAATATACGCCTTGTTTGCCGAAAAGTCCATACCTGTAAACGAAAAAACTATGTAAAAATGCGTTTCCGGTGATATAGTATGTCAAAGAAAAACGGAATGGAGGAAAACAAAATGGCTTTCGATCTGGAAAAAATCCACGGCGCTTTTGCGGTCGACGACAAGTTCGTGCAGGCGCTTCCCTACGGCACGGGACACATCAACGACACCTACAAAATGGACTGCGCCGCGTCGTCTTACATCGTACAACGGCTCAATACGTCGATTTTCCGCCGTCCGGAAGCGCTGATGGAAAATTTCCGGCGCGTCACGGCGCATATCGCCGAAAAGATCGCCGCCGAAAAAAGCGACCGCCAGACGTTGCGTCTCGTGTCGGCGCGCGCCGACGGGAAACCTTTTTTCCGCGACGGGGAGGGGAATTTCTGGCGCTGTTATCATTTCGTCGGCGGTGCGCGCACCTACGACATTCTTGAAACACCGGAACAGGCGTTTCAGGCGGCGTCCGCGTTCGGGCAATTCCAATGCGATCTCGCCGATCTCGAACGGCTCGACGAGACCATCCCCGATTTTCACAATACCCCGGTCCGTCTGAAAAATCTGGAAAACGCGATCCGCGCCGACCGTTGCGGCCGCCTCGGCGAAGTGGCGAGGGAAGTCGATTTCGTGATGTCGCGCGCCGCCGACTGCCGCATCCTGACCGATCTGCAATCGGAGGGAAAACTTGCCGAACGCACGACGCATAACGATACGAAACTCAACAACGTGCTGATCGGCGAAACGTCGCAACGGGCGGTTTGCGTGATCGACCTCGACACGACGATGCCGGGACTGCCGCATTACGATTTCGGCGACATGGTGCGTACGGGGACGAGTCCCGCCGCCGAAGACGAACGCGATCTCTCGAAAGTGGGAATGCGTTTCGGGATGTTTGAGGCGCTGTTGCGCGGTTATTTGAGCCGGGCGAAATTCCTCAATCCGCTGGAAAAGGAGTTGCTGCCGTTTTCGGGCAAACTCATCACGCTGGAGATCGGCATCCGCTTTTTGACCGATTATCTGGAAGGCGACGTCTACTTCAAGACGAAACGTCCGGGGCATAATCTCGACCGTTGCCGCACCCAGCTCAAACTGGTCGAATCAATTGAAGCGCAACTCGACGCGATGAAAAAACTCAACGACTCGATCGCGCTCGCGTAAGGCGGAAAAAAAAGAAAGCAGGATTGCATCTCGCGCACAAACTTAACGATAAGCCCAAAAGAGGACCCGATGCAAAAATTGTTCCGAGATCGACCTGCTTTCTGACATTTAATATAGAGGGAATAAGGGAAAAAGCAAGCGCCGTCGCAAAAAAAACAAAAAGATGTGATTTTTGCTTGACAAGTGCGGCGGCGCGTGATACATTATAGGACTTTCAGGCGGGAGAACACGGCTCGGCGACTTCGATCATCGCGTGCGGCGGGGCTTTCCCGGATGAAACAGCCGTTTCCGGCGGATGTGCGAAACCGCGGGGCGGCGAATGCGTGAAAAAAGAAAATACGGAAACAATTGTTATGAAAACCTATTTGGCGAAAGTCGGGGAAATCGAGCAGCGTTGTCTGCTGTTCGACGCTTCCGAGATGCCGGTGGGACGTCTGGCGGTCCGCGTGGCGAATGCGCTTCGCGGCAAAGATAAGCCGACGTATACTCCGCATATTGATACCGGAGCGTTCGTGATCGTGATCAACGCCGCCAAGGCGGTCTTCACGGGCCGCAAGGACGAACGCAAAGTGTATGTCAGTTTCAGCGGGTACCGCGGCGGGCGCAAAGAGCGCACGGCCGGGGAACTTCGCGATTCCTCTCCGGAACGCATCATTCAGGAGGCGGTTTGGGGTATGATGCCGCACGGCCGTTTGGGTCGGGCGCAGTTCGGCAAGCTCAAGGTTTACGCCGGAGCGGAGCATCCGCATACGGCGCAGAAGCCGGTCAAAGTCACGGTGGAGTAATCGGTTATGGCGATCAAAAAAAGCGATGAAGTGTTGGCGGTCGGCCGTCGCAAGTGTGCGGTCGCGCGGGTTCGTCTGACTCCCGGGACCGGCAAAGTGGTGATCAACGGCAAAGCGTTGGAGCAGTACTTCCCCAGCGCGGAGCTTTGCGGATACATCGCGCAGGTTTTTGCGGTGGTGGACGGCGCGGCGAAGTTCGACGTGAATGCGAACATCGACGGCGGCGGAATGACGGGGCAGGCGGGCGCGTTGCGTCACGGAGTGGCGCGTGCGCTGGTCAAATACAATGAAGATTATCGTCCGGCGCTGAAAGAAGCGGGGATGATGACGCGTGATGCGCGGGTGAAGGAACGTAAGAAGTCCGGTCAGCCGGGAGCGCGTCGTCGGTTCCAGTTCTCGAAACGTTAACGGTATATTTTTTGCACCCATAGCTCAATTGGATAGAGCGTCTGGCTACGGACCAGAAGGTTTGGGGTTCAAATCCCTATGGGTGTACCAAAAACACAAGGACTTTGAGGCAAAACCTCAAAGTCCTTTTTCCTTTATCTTGTTTCAGCGTAAAAAAACCGATCGGCGCTGTCGGTATACCGCAGAATTGGGTAATCAATACTGGTTGACCGCAATATTTTCTTTTGTGAGCATAATCGGCATTGACGCCGTTTGCAAAAATAATTTCTTTTGACTTTTTCCCGAACCGGGTTATATTACGGAAAAGGGAAACATTGAGGGACGGGATGATGATGAAAGCAGTTTTGCGTGGCGCGATGGGGGTTTTCGCCGCCTTTTTGATCGCCGGATGTTCAACCGTTGAAACCCGGGATTATCCGGAAACCAAAGACGTCATCCGCGTCGTCGACGGAACCGTCGATCCCCGCGCGGACCTTCAGGGAAACAGCCTCGTGATCTTTTGCAGCGAGGCCCCCGGCATTTGTTTCGACATCACCCGAAACGGCGGCAATGCGGTCGACCGCGCCAACGCCGTCGTCGGCAAAGAAGCCTTCGCCGCTTTTGTGATGAGCCCCGGAACCTATATCCTCAACCACCGCAAGGAATTCATCGTCCGCAATCAGAAAATCAATGTATTCGAGCTGACCGCCGATACCATCCGCCCGATTTCCAAGGAACTCTTTCTCGACAAATACGACGACGCTTTTTTGCCCGTCACGCTCGATTCCACTCTTGATGGCGTCGTTCCGTCGATCCGCGCTTTGACCCCGTCCACTCCCGCGATCCAGAAGATCGGCTGGTATACGGGCAAAACCTGTTACTGGATCGTCGCCAGCCCCGTTTATGCGGCCTATTACACCGTCCGCGGCGCGTTGTGGCTCCTTGTGCTGCGTTTCGCCGCCGTCAGCAAAGGCGAGATCATGGTCGATTCCAAAGGCACGATCATCGAATGGGGGCAAAATCTTCCCGTACAGCCGCCGGCAAGCGTCCTTGACACCGGGACTCCCGGTCGCGTGAAAGTCCTCTGATGTGCCGTCGCGCCGCCGCGAATTCGCGGAGGCGCGTTTCTTTTTCCCCTTTTTC
>JAKSOG010000021.1 GCA_024405715.1 Victivallaceae bacterium
CATACCGATTTTCAGAGGGAAGATCTCTCGTATCTCACCGGCAGGGCGGTTATTTACTACGGCGTCAATTTCCCTTCGGGAAAAGATTACCGCCGTATGATGGAAGCCCGCCCCGCCTTTTTGATGATGGTCGATACGCGTTTTGTTTCCGCAACGACTCTCGCCGACGGACTTTTCCCCGCCTACGTCAAGGCGTTCGGCGCGTTGCCGTGCGTGAGCGTCGCCGCTTTTGACTCTTGGGAGTGGGTGCGGAAAAAGGCGTCCAAAGCGCGCCTTTGCGTTGCGGGCGGCGCGGTCCCTTCGCAGTCGTGCAACGTCGTCGCCGAACTGCCGGGATACGCGCCCGACGGCAGGATCATCTATTTCGGGAGCCATATCGACACCCAGGCGAACTGCCCCGGCGCCGACGACAACGCCGCCGCCTGCGCGCTTTTATTGGAATTCGCCCGCATTTTGAGCGAAACGGAACACAAACGCACGATCCGCTTCCTTTCCTTCGGCACCGAGGAACAGCTTTCCGTCGGCAGTTGCGCCTATCTTGCCGCCCACAAAGATGAAATTTCCAAAGGCGGATTCTGTTTCAACTTCGACGGAGCCGGCACGGCGGTCGGCTGGACGGTGTTGCGCGTTTCCGCGCCTGTACCTTTGCGGGACAAGATCCGTTCCGTTTTTCAGGCGCGCAATATCTACTATCTGGAAAACCGCATCCCGAAGCCGTTCAACGATTTTTTTCCCTTTTCCGCTTCCGGCATCGGCGGCTTTTCGGGAGAACGCTACAACTGCGAAACGAAACTGAATTACCACCACCGCCGCGACGATGTCATCGCCAATCTTTCGATGGATATTCTCGCGGGGTTCGCCGGAGCCGCCGCGGAGATCGCGGCGTTTCTCGCCGATGCCGACGACGTTTCGCCTTACCTCGGCGTCGATCCCGACTACGCGGGCGAAGTGAAAGCCCGCTGGGAAGAGACCTTCATCGGCAAAAACATCGGGAAATAAAAGAAACTCTTTCTCCGGAAACGCGCAACGGCGCGGAAATCTCTATTTCAGCGTCGGTTTGGAAAAATTGAAAGAATAAGTCGCGGGAGCGTGCTTTTTTTCAAAATGCATCGCCCCGACCGCTTCCGTCACGATCGGGGGAGGCGTCGTCCGGAGCGCGGCCAAATGGCGGTATTGTTCCCAAAGGGCTTGTTCGCGGATGCGGAGATCCTGATTGCGCATCAGGCGCGCTTCGACGATCTGCAACAACGCATCGGAATCGTGTTTGAAAAGTTCCGTCGCTTCATCGTAGACGCGGTCGAAGCGCGCCGCTTCGCAACGCCGGTTGAAAAGCAACCGGATCTGGTGCGCGCCGGGATCCTGCGGATAACGCGCGACCGCTTTTTCGATGAAACTTTCCGACAGATGACGTCGCGCCTGATTGAGGAAAAACGCCAATCCCGTCAACCGGTCGATCAAGACGTTTTCCTTGTCGTCGCGTCCGTACGGGAGTTTTTCTCCGAGCAATATTTCGCGGTAAAGTTCCCCGTGCCGGGTGATAATATCCTGCCCGATGAAATGCCAATCCCAGCTGTTGTCTTCCTGCAGACTGTTCTGTTTCTGATGAGAACGGTACAGAAGCCGGGGCATCCGGTTGCGGTAGCAGTAATCGCCGTCTTCCGCAAGGCGCAGCATCAGCCAGATGTCGTGATTGATCCTGCTGCACGGCAACGGCTTGAAATATTCGTGCGAAGCGAGCGTTTCGCGGCGGATGAGCATCGCGTTGATATTGATTTTCGGCGGGAAAAAAGCGAGAAAATCCGACCAGATGTCGCCGTGCACTTCGCCCGTCAGACCGTATTCGTTGAAAAGGAATTTCTGCGCGTAACTCGCCGAATACTGCGGGTTTTCATCGAGGATGCGGATCTCTTCGTCAAGGTCGAAAGCAAGCATGATGTCGTCCTGGTCGAAGGAGGCGATGTACCGCCCCTGCGCGGCGCGGGCGAGTTTCGTGCTGGCGGCTCCGACGCCTTCGTTTTTTTCAAAATGAAAAACTTTGACGAGATCGGGATATTTTGCCTGAAACGCATCGAGGACGTTTCCGATATCCGTCGTAGAGCCGTCGTCGCCGAGGAGCAATTCGATCTTGCTCCGGTTTTTCCGGGCGAGCCGGACGATGGATTCCACCGCTTCTTTGAGCCACTGGACATTCGGATTGTATATCGGAATGAAAAAACTTGCATCGATCATAAAAACTTCTCCTTGTCCGGCAAAAATATAGCATCCATCACCGGAAAAATCAATGCGCCGCCCGCGGATTTATTCCAGCATGATATTGCGGAAACGCGCGATCTCGTCTTGGGTGATGCCGAGGGAAAGCACCCATTTTTCGACTTGGACGTGGATGCTTTCACCCGGCGCGTACCGGGCGAAATTGCGCCGCATTTCGTCGATCCACGCGTATTCGAGTCCCGCAGAAGGTTTGCAGAGCCGCGTGAATTCCCAGTCGAGCAGAAGTTCTTTTTCCCCGACGCCGAGGAGCGCCAGCAAAATGTACGCCAAAGTCCCCGTGCGGTCTTTGCCGTTGATGCAGTGAAAAACGAGCGGATAATTTTTTTCGTCGAGGAGCAGCAACAATTCCTTTTTGAATGCGTCGCGCCCGAAATTTTTGTCGACGATGTAACCGTACATCGAAGACGGGATATGCACCCATCCGACATTTTCTCCCGCGGGACTTCGGGTCATTTTTGCACACTCTTTTTCGTTGCGCAGATCGAGGTCGGTTTTCCAGCCGAGACACTCTGAAACATAGTTGCGCGTCGCCGGATCCAAACGGCCGCGTCCGGCTTTGCCGCCGGATGAATTTTCGTTCAGACCCGCGCTCCGGTAAAGCATTCCCTGCCTGACGCGCCGCCCGTTCAAACCGATGCGGCCGCCGAGGTCGCGCACGTTCCAGGTGCCTTTGACGGAAAGGACGCGCGGCGCGACGTTTTCGGTATCGAAAAAAGCGGTTTCCGACGAGCCGTTTGCGTCCGACACTTTCCAATAATAGCGGGTCGCGATCTTGAGATTGCCGAGCGTGATCTCTTTCCGCGTCGTCGTCACCGATACGGCGGAGGTCAAGTCGGGCGATTCCGAAACCGTCACCGTGACGGGCGAAGCCGGATTTTTCCAAACGAGTTTCACCTGATTGCAACTTTCGGGTAGTTTTTTCGCTTTTTTGAGTTCGCCGGAAAATTTTTCACGCCGCGTTTCGTCCGGCAGTGCGAGATATTCCTTGTGTTGCAAAGTAAGCAACGGGAGCGTTTCTCCTTTTTGGGGCGAAACAAGACAAATTGCGCTTTTTTCTGCTTTTTGCGGCGTTTCGACGAAAACGCCCTGTTTGCCGTCAAAAAGAAGATAACGCGGCGTTTCCGCGCCCGCGAGCGTCAAAATGAAAAGCGAAAGAAAAAGCGTAAACAAATTTTTCATCGGCAGTTTCTCCTTGTTTCCTGTAAATGCCGCGACATCGCCGATCGGCCGATTTTTGCGGGGCATTGTACCGTTTGAATACTCTTCCGCTCGATGTACGGGCATCGTTTATTGAAAGCGGCGTCAATAGGGAATTTCGTCCTCGTCCTCTTCCGGATCGGGCTTGAAACGTATGCCCGTTGCTTCTTCTTCTTTGCGCCATTCGTCGGGATGTACGTTGAAGTGATCCAGAAAAAACTGAAAGATCCTTTCGAAGGGATCGCCTTCGCAAGCGTCGCGCGATTTTCCCTGAACGTAAGAAAAGGGCGTTTCTTTTCCGGCGTCAAGCACGTGGCAGTCGGCGCCGTGCCGCACGAGGTATTTCACCGAACGGAGATCGCCGCTTTCACAGGCGCGGTGAAGCACGGTCGTACCGGCGGCGTTGCGGTCGTTCACCGGCAAATGATGCTCTTCGACAAGATAGCGCAAAAGGGGATAGCGGGCGTCGCTTTTGAGAAGAACGTCGTTGCCGTCGCGGTCGCGCGCCGTAAGATCCGCTCCGTGGTCCGCAAGTTCCCGGAGCGCCGCCAAGTCGTTGGCGTGATAGATCGCGACGCACCGCCCTTTTTGGTCCGCGGCGTTCGGATCGGCGCCGTGATCCAGCAAAAGAGAGAGCATTTTTCCCGACGCCAGCATGAGCGGCGTGATCCCGCGCGCATTCGCCGCGGAAACGTCGCTTCCCGCCGAAACAAGTTCCCGGACGACGGAAAAATCGACGGCGTTCTGATAGTTGTTTTCAAAAAAAACCTGACGGCGGTGATCTTCCAGAAAGGCGAGGAGCGCCGTGCTGCCGAAGTTGTCGCGCAGATCGACCCAAAGTCCGTGCGCAAGCAGAAAACCGATCTCCGGCAACAGGCGTTTTTCCGCCGCGATAAAAAGCGCGGAACGCCCCTTTTTGTCCTGCGTTTGAATGTCCGCGCCCTTTTGCAACAGAAATTCGGCAAAATCGAAAGACGGCGTTTTCCGGTAGCACGGGGGCGCGATCGTCAGCATGAAAATTGTTTCGCCCTCCCTGGTCCGTGCGTTGATGTCGGCGCCGTGCGCGAGGAGATATTCCGTCAGGGGTTTCGGGTCGTTGCAAAGTTGTGCCGCGTACAAGGCAGTCCAGCCGCCACGGTCGCACGCATGGACGTCGGCATTTCCCTCTTCGACCAGAACTTTCACGTTGTCCAATCGTCCGTTCTGTGCCGCCTTGATGAGCGGCGTTGCGCCGTGCTCGTCGCGGATATTGACGTCGGCGCTGCGGGCAAGGAGAAAACGCACTGTTTCCGGATCGCTTTCGCGGGCGGCGTCGATGAGCGGCGTAAAAGTTCTCCCGACGCCGTGGTTGACGTCGATCCCCTCGTCGAGCGCAAAAGAAAGCGCATCAAGGTCATTGCGTTTGCAGGCCTGGAGAAAATCGCTTTCACGCCGGATCTTTTCCGTTTTGCACCGGACTTCTTCCTCGATCTCCTTGATCTCTTCATCCGTGTACGGTGGCGGCGGGGGTAACGTGCACGGGAAATCTTTCGCGCTCCAAGGACACCCTTCGGTGCGGATCTTGTCGGCGACGCCGAAACTTGCTTCTTTTTTTTGCGTGAGTTCGATACGCTGGATGCGGTCGAGCTGAAAGGTACGCGCCTCGTTCCGCAGATGACAGAAGGCGGCGACGTACCAGACGCCGTAACCTGCGCGGAAAAGGACTTCCGGCAGGATCTCCCGTTCGGTGCGGTCGTTTTCGGAATCCAGATAAACGATCTTGGCGACACGTCCTTCCCTGAGCGCCCGGCGCAGGATGGGCCACAAACCCTCCTGTCCGTAGACGAAATCGGGGATCTCATCCTCTTTGAAATAAAAGACTTCGGAAGTCATCGTTTTTACGCCCCGCGTCAAAAATCAGAATTTCGCCAGCACGAGATAACTTGCCGCGACGGCGAGAAGCAGCAATATGCCGCAGGGGATCGTTCCTTCCCAAGGGGTCATCTCCACCGGGTTTTTGGCGGGGACCGTCTTCGGACGGGGAGAGATGAAAGCGCTGAAAATCAACAGCGCGACCAGTGCCAGAAAGACGATCGCCGCATAGTGGAAAGGACTGATCTTCAAGATCCCGTCGGGGAGCAACACCCCCGTTAATGTGGCGGCGCAACCGCCGATGAGCGCCGTGTTCGCCGCTGCGGCGGGAACTTTTCGCGTGTACATTCCCAGCACTACGACCGCGAAAATCGGGATGAAATAGACGGAATTGAGCAGTTGAAGATAAGTAAAAATGCTGTCCGCATTCGCCAGAAACGGCGCGACCAGCATCGCCAGAACGGCGACGATCCAGCCGAAGATCTTGCCGGATGCGATCACCTGGCGGTCGTCGGCATCTTTGTTGATGAATTCCTTGTAAATGCCGATGCTGAAAAGCGTACAGGTCGAATTGAGCGCCGAATTGAAGGAACTTAAAATCGCCCCCACCATTACCGCCGCGAAAAATCCCGTCAGCGGCGCAGGCAATACTTTGTGGACGAGCATCCCGTAACTTGCGTCCGGCTTGATTCCCGCGTCCTTGAAAAAGGAATAGGCGATCACTCCCGGCAGGACGAGGTAAAGCGGTCCGAGCAGTTTCAGCGCGCCGCAAAGAAGCACGCCTTTTTGCCCTTCGGCGAGCGACTTCGCCCCGAATGTCCGCTGAATGATCTGCTGATTGGTACACCAGTAAAACAAATGGATGACAAGCACTCCCGAAAAGACCGTGTGAAACGGCACGCTGCACGTCGAAGAACCGATGGAATTGAATTTTTCCGGCGCGGCATGATAGACGTTTTTCAATCCGGCGAGAATCCCCGCTCCGCCGCCCGCCGCGGCGAGCGCGAAAAAGCAGATCATGAATCCCCCGATAAGCAATCCGATCCCGTTGAGCAGATCGGAGACCGCCACCGAACGCAATCCGCCGAAAAGCGCGTAGATCGCACCGGCGATCCCGACGAATCCGACCGTCAGTACGAGCAGAATCCGTTCGTCGGCGATCCCCGTGAGTTCCCGCAGATCGAAGATCCCGCCCAGTCCGACCGCTCCCGTGTACAGCACGATCGGCAGAAGCCCGAACGTATAGGCAAGCATGAAAATAATATTGCAGATCGTTCCCGTCGTCCGGTCGAAACGCAACGAAAGATATTCCGGCACGGTCGTCACACCCGCGCGCAGAAATTTCGGCAGAAAGAACCACGCCATCGCCGTCAGCGCGACGACCGCGACAACTTCCCACGCCATGACAGGGAAACCCTCGGCGAAAGCGGAACCGTTGAGCCCCACCATCTGCTCGGTCGAAAGATTGGTCAACAGCAGCGATCCGGCGATGAAGGGAAACGTCAGCGACCGTCCGGCAAGGAAAAAACTGTCGCGCGACTGCGTTTCCTTGTGCCGGACGATGAGCCAGGTGGAAACGGCGACGAGCGCCGTGAAAAAGACGAACGATGCGATCGTGATGACGTGAAGCATATTTTTTCTCCTGTGTAAGGTGTAAAAGGTCTTTACCGCAAAGTTTTCAATGTTGCGAAATACTCGTCGCGCGCGGCTTGCGACGCGGCGGAAAATTCGGCGCGCTTTTCGCGGTATTGCAGATAGCGCGCGTATTTTTCATCCATTTTGAAACGGCGGGCGAAATCTCCGACGACCCGCTTCACGGCTTCTTCGTCATCGGGGGAGAGCCCTTTGTCGAGCGCGAAACTGTCGAACATATTCAGCAGAATGAGCTTTTCGTCGCAAGCGCGTATTTTTTCCAGCTTGGCGCGCAAGATCTGCGCGGGCGAATCCATCCGACCGCCGCGCGTCAGATGCGGCAACGGCCGGATGTGCGAAAATTCCGCCATTTCCCGCGTCAGCGGAAACGGCAGCGGGGCGTCCCCGTCGTCCCCGTCGAAAAGCGTTTTGACGATCTCGTCGGCAATCACCCAATGGCCGCGTTTATCGGGATGGATACGGTCGGGCGCGATCGCAAGTTCGGGATGTCCGGCGTACAGCGTTTCCAGCGCTTCGCGCGTTTCCGGCATCGGCAATTCCCCGCGGTAATCCGTTTCGCATAAAAAGGCGAGATGCGCCAGTCCGATGCGGTTGCAGAATCCGATCTTGTCGTCAGGCGCGGGACGCGTACCGTTTTCGTCGTAGGGAAACGGTTTCAGCAATACGACGCGGATATCGTTCTTTCGCAGCGTCCGGATGATGTTCGCGAGATTTTTTCGGTAATTGTCGGCGCAGATCGTACGCGCTTTGGCGTCGGCGGCATTTTCGGGCAGCCGCGTGTAATAGAGTTGTCTGCCGACGTCGTTCATCCCGAAGCCGACGATCACCATATCCGGCGCGAGCGTCAGCACCTGACTTGCCGTGCGCAACGCGCCGACGCGCGCGGTGTCTCCCGGTACGCCGGCGTTGAAAACTTCGATCCGCTCGCCGGGGTATTTGCAGGACAAATACAATTGGAGTTCTCCGGCGAAATCCCCGGCGGCGGTGATGCTGTCGCCGAAACAGACGATGCGCCGGAGCGGTTTCTCCGACGCTTGTTTCTTCCCGAAAAACGCGCATCCGCCGCAAAGAAACGCCAGCGAAATGCCAAGCGAAAAAAGTTTTCTCATTTTGTCCTCCTGATAAGGAAATATCCCGTCTTACTATACCGCGCCTTGCGCGCAAGCGCAAGCCATTTCCACGAAAATCGGGCATCCGTCTTGAAAAGTAAAAAACAAAAGTTTATATTAACGCGATTTTCACCGTATAAGATAAGGAAAGCAAAAGATGAAAAAGATCGCTTTCGGTTTCGCCGCGGCGCTCGCCGCCGTCGCCTGGGGCGCGGAAAATTTCAACGACATCGCCTGCCGCGTGATCCCCGTACCGCAAAAAATCGGGATCACGTCGCGCGCGGCGCAAAAACTCGACGCGGACCGCGTCCTGCGCATTGCCTCGAATCTTTCCGAAGCCGACGTCAAAAAGACAACGGCGGCGTTGTGTGTGCAATATTGGGGCGTCGCGCCGGAAATCGTCTGCACCGTGGGCGGCGAAGCGGTCGTCGAAGAGGGCTATCGGCTCGACACGACGGGAGAGGTCTTTTCGATCGAAGTATCTTCATTTGCCGGACTTCGTTATGCGTTGAGTACGATGCGCCAGCTCTCCGCACCGGAACGCGGCGTCGAAAAAGGTCGCGGTTTCGTGATGCCGCAAGTAAAGATCGACGACTTCCCGCAACTGAAATTCCGCGCGTTTCACTTTATGTTCGCCAACGGTCAGCCGCTCTGGAAAGCCGAACGCGCGCTCCGGCTCGCCGCGTACTGTAAATACAATTATTTCATCCTCGAATTTTGGGGCAATATCAAACTCGACAGCCATCCGGAATATGCTTATCCGGATGCCGTTTCCAAGGCGGACGTCAAAAAACTTGTCGCGCTCGGCAAAGAACTCGGCATCACGCTGATCCCGCACTTTCAGATTTTCGGCCACGCCGGTTGCGGCAGTATCGCCGGCGGAAGGCATGTGCTGTTGGACAAACATCCCGAATATGCGACGCTTTTCGAGCCGAGCGGCTGGACGTGGTGCGTTTCCAATCCCGCCGCGCGGCAATATATCGAAGATTGCGCGCTGGAACTCTACGAAATCTTCGACCGTCCTCCCTTTTTCCACGTCGGCGGCGACGAGGCGTACAATGCGGGAAGCTGTTCGCTCTGCGGCACGGGCGAACCGTACTGGAAAAAAGTCGCCGCGCACTTCAACTATTTCCGCGATCTTTTCGCCGGGAAAAACTGCCGCATCCTGATGTGGCACGATATGCTTGTGCGGCGCGACGCTCCCGCGTGGAAAGGTTCGACCGCCAACGGCGACGCCGATTGCGACAAACTCCGTGCCGCCTTGGATCGCGACATCATCATCTGCTACTGGGAATACCGTTTCGCCGATCACGCCTACCGCGCGCCCAAGGACGGCGTGCCGGATTTTCCGATCTTCGATTTCCTCCGCAAGGACGGTTTCGCCGTCGTAAACAGCGGGTGGATGTACGATACGACGCCCGCGCTCGGCGAAAAAGCTTTTAAAAACGGCGGCTTCGGCATTATGCAGACGACGTGGGGGACGCTTTCCAACTCGATGAATTATCACACGATGTTCGCGAAGGGAAGCACTTCCGGCTGGAATCCCGCGGCGCGCTACGAACAACTCATCGACAACAAGATCTTCACCGTCGATATTCTCAACCGGCTCGTCCGCGACGTCAATTACGATATGAAAATCACCGATCCCGCTTTGACGAGTACGCTCTGACGCGCTCCCGCACGTTGCGCGCGATGCTTTTCGCTTTTAAAAAGCGTGGGATAGATGTAAAAAACGTCGAACGAAGTTTCCGTTTCGCGCGCTTTTTCAAAAACGATCCAGTTGGCCGCATCGGCGTAGTCAAGCCCTGAAACCGTACGGCAAAAAGCCAACAGCAACGCGAGAAAAAATTTTTTCATGGGAGAAGGCGCATTCCCCGGAAATTTTACGAATCAAGCGCAGTATCTTCCGCCGATGAAACGAGAAACGTCGCCGGCATTTTTTCAGTCAGCGCGTTGAAACGGCGGAAAAAATCGTGGAATTCACTCTCTTCCGGAGCCGGAAAGCCGAGGAAAACGACCGCCGCGTCGGCGGAAGTCGCACGATAGACCGAGGTGAAATCACCTTCCGCCGATACGACGACCGCTTCCGCGTCGATGCGGGATGTTTCAAGCAGACTGTGCAATTGGGCTTCGGCATCGGCGCGTTCCGCTTCGGGAGCGAAGCGCAACAGCCGCAACGGTAATTTTTTCCACAAGCGGTGGTTTTGCAGAAGATGCGCGAGGATCAGCATCAACGGACCGTTTTTCCGCCCGCGCCACCAGATGTCGATGCTCTTGCCGCTGACGGATCCGTCGGCATTGGCAAGCAAAAGCAGATTCATTTTCAATTTGCCGATCGTCCGCAGATGGTGAAAAAGCCGTTCGATCTTTTCCTCGTGCGACGGCCACCCCGCCAAAATGATGTTCGGCGTCAGCGGTCCGAGCGAATGCGCCTGCACAAGGACGTGCAACGCCTGATCGTAAACCCCCGGACGGTCGGTCGCGACTACCACGGGGAAAAAGACGATCCCCGTTTCGTCGGAAAAACGTTTCAGTTCGCGCAACGCCGTTTGCCGTTTCCGGAGCGTATCGGCGATGTCGTCGCTCCCGTCGAGGATCCTGCCGACCGACAGGATCCCGCGGTCATCGCCGAGCCACGACGCATAGCGTATGAGCATCCGGTGTTTGGCTTCACCGCCGACGAGGATCAGCATCTGCGGACGCCAGTTTTTCGCGTCCGCCGGGATCGCCGCCAGATGCAGCAGCGCGCGCCGGATATGCTCAAAAAAGTAACCGCGCCGCGAATCGCCGAATGTCGCCGCCAGCGTACGGCGGCGCGCCAGCACGAAAAGTGCCGCGACGATCACGAATGCGACCAGAAAAAGTTGCGCGTTGATGCACAGCGCCGCGACGAAACTCGCCGCCGCTCCGTAAACCCCGATCATCCAGTGAAACAACCGGAATTTCGGTCGGAACGAGGGATTCGCCGCGAAGTGTTCCACCGCAGCGGCGACGTTGATGACCGCGTAGGTGCAGAGCGTGAACATCGTCACCAGTCCCGCCACCGCATTAAGCGCGTTGCCTTTGCCTTGGGCGCTCCAAAGCAACGTCCCGATGGAAATCGCCAAAGTCAACAGCATCGCGGCGATGGGGTCGTTGTTTGCTTTCCGCCCCCGGGCGAAAAGTTGAAGCGACGGAAAAATTTTGTCCGCCGCGAACGCTTGCAGGATCCGCGGCGCGCCGATGAGAGTCCCGAGCGCGCTGGAAAGCGTTGCCGCCGCCATCCCCGCGAAAATGAAAACCTGCGTGCCGCTGAGCGCGTGGCGGATCAGCGTACCGTATGCGTTGTTCGCCAGCTCATGCCGGGAAAAAGACGCGCCGAAAAGCAGAATTTCCGCGAGATAGACGATGAATCCCACGGTGATCGCCCAAAGCGTGCCGCGCGGGATCGACTTCCCGGCGTTTTCCAGATCGCCGGACATATTGACTCCCGCGAGAAAACCCGTGACCGCCGGAAAGAATACGGCGAACGCCGCCGTCCAGGAGAAAAAATCTTTTCCCGGCTTGAACATCGGACGCAGGTTCCAGGTGAATTGCCGCACCGACGGCGGTATGCTCAACGCACTCCCCGCCATGGCAACAACCGAAAGCGCCAACACGGCGAAAATCAGATATTGCGTGCGGATCGCCCAGTCGGTCCCGATGAGCGCGATCCCGAAAAGCACCACCAGCGGGATCAATCCGAATGCGACCCGGTAGGCGGCAAGGTCGGGGAAAACGATCGTCATCGCTTCGGCGAAACCGAGAATGTAAAACGGCACGGAAAGCGACTGCGAAACGAAGTAGGTCAACCCCACCGAGGAGCCGAATCCCGGTCCCAGCGAACGGGAGATCAGAAAATAAGGTCCGCCGCTTTCGACCGGAGTATTGGTCGAAATCGCGGAAATCGACAGCCCCGTCGCGACCGCGATGCTTTCGGCGAAAGCGAGGATGCCGAGCGTCCCGTAGATGCCGAACGTGCCGACGATCGTGCCGAGACGCAGAAACATCACCACGCCGAGGATCGTCAGCAGCGACGGCAGGAAGACGCCGCTGAAAGTGTTGAAACGATAGGATTTTTCCGTTGTCATCGCCGGCCTGTCATTTGTCCGCGTCGGCGGATTTGGGCAATGCGGGAGCGGATTTCATCCGCGGTGAAAAACATTTGAGCAGCCACGCCTTGACGCCTGATGCCGTTTCCCGCTCGAATTTTTCGCGGGCTTCGTCATAGGCGGTTTGCCAGGCGGCGGAAAATCCGGGGGCGGTCGTTTGCATTTTTTCCAACGCTTCACGGACGATCTGCAATTCGATCTTTTCCTGCTTGGTCGTGTCGTTGCGCAAGGCGAGGATCGCCGCCTGCTGATTGAGCAACTGTTCGCGCAGGCGTCCGTTTTCTTCGGCGAGGCGGTCGTTGGCGCGCACGTTGAGAGTCTGGGCGTCGTTGAGCGCCTGAAGGGAAAGCGCTTTTTCGGCAAAAATGCGCGTGATCTCTTCGCGATGGCGTCTTTCCGCGGCGCGGAGCCGGAAATGCAATTGCAATACTTTGACGAAATGATAGGCGATCCCGATGAGAAAGACCGCTCCGACGGCGATGACGATTTTTTGATCCATCGTGTTTCTCCTTTTTTTCCCGACCGCATTAATATAGCGCGGACGCCGGGAAAATCAATCTTTCATCGCGGCGACAGCACGAAAAGCTTCAACACTTCGCAGGGAGCGTAGGATAATTTTGCCTGACGCAAGCCCGGAAGCCCCATATCCTGCTCGCGGTTGAGATACTTCGCGCGCGGCAAAAGCATTTTCGCCGTTTCGCGGTTGATGAACTGCGCCGCCCCCTTGCAACCATGCAACGCCTTTTCAAAGTGTTCGTCGCAGATATTTCCGGAAATCGGACTGCACACTTCGAATGCGACCATTTCCCCGCCCGCAAAAGCGGCGAGCCCGACGAGACCGAGGCGGTCGAACGCCCCGAACGCCGTTTCCAGCGCCGCTTTTTCCCGCAAAACATCCGGATCGTCCCGGTCGGGACGGTTTGCGCGCCACGCTTCCGCCATTTTCAGACACTCTTTTGCGAGCGATGCGTCGATTGTCCGCGTCGAAGCGTCGGGATGATCGCGGAGAAACTGGGCGATGAGATTGCGCTTTTTGGCAAGTTTTTCTCCGGCGAGCGTTGCGAGTTTTTCCGTTTCGTAAAGGTATTCGTCGGCGGAATCATCCATCGGCGAAACCGAAAAAAATTTCCCGCAGTCGGCATTCCGTCCGAGATAACCGGCGTCGACGCAGAAATACCGCCCCGGCGTTGTTTCGTCGCGCAAAGCGTCGGAAATTTCCCGTAGTTCGGCGGGAGTCGGCTCGTTCCCGGGCGAGGGGAGAAAAAAGAGTCCGCGCTCCTTTTCTTCTTCGTCGAACTCCGAAAAATACAAATGACCGTTGTACCGCGCATAGCGGATGTCGAAACTTTTGCCCCACATCACCAGATTCGCGAAGGAAAATTCACAACTTTTGACGCCCGATCGCAGGATCTGCGCGGTCAGCGTTTCCCGGTCCTGCACGGAAACCGGGACGAAATCGGCGAAATTCAGCATCCGGACGAACTCCCCGCTCGGAAACGCCACGGCGTATGTCCCGCCATCGCGGACGCTCTTTCGCATTTTCCGTAAACGTTTTCCGTCCCCGGAACGCCGATGCAGACGATCCATTCGATCCCGCATGTTTCCAGATGCGCGGCGAGAAAATCCGTCAGACGTTTCCCGATGCCGCGCCGGCGGTATTCCGGCGCGACGACGAGGTCGAGCATATAGGCGTCGGAAATCCCGTCGGAAATCGCACGCATCATCCCCACGAGTTTTCCGCCGCTTCGCGCGCAGACCACGGCGAAGGAATTTTCAAGCATTTTGCGCATTGCGCCGAAATCATTTTCTTCGCCCCACCACTTCGCCGCGCGGTAGAGCGCGACGGCTTCCTCCGGCGCGGGGAGGGCGCCCGCCGTGATTTCGCCATCAAAATCCCGCGCCATCGTCAGAATCCCGTTTTCGTGCCGATGATGCGCCCCGAAGCGTCGCGGTAAGTCGAGGAATTTCCGAATCCGCTTTCCGTTCCGACGATACGCCCCGACGCGTCGCGGTACGTCGAGGAATTTCCGGAATCGGTCCGGGTGCCGACGATGCGCCCCGATGCGTCGCGGTACGTCGAGGAATTTCCGGAATCGGTCCGGGTGCCGACGATGCGTCCCGATGCGTCGCGCATCGTTTCCGTGTACGCGAAAAGCGCCGGCACGGACAGCAAAAGCAAGGCGAGAATGATCTTTTTCATTCCGTTTTCCTCCTTCGGGTCAACGCGATTTTTTCAAAAGATAGATCGAGTCGGGTTTCACATCGAGGAGCACGTTGCCCTCGACGCCTTCGATCTTCCAGTTTTCCGGCAGATCGACGACGACTTTTTTCGCCGGATTCCAGAAGAGGAGCGCGCCGCCTTTTTCGCCGATCCAACTCGTGCCGAAAGGCGTTTCGCGGATGAAAGGCATCCCCGTGTTGTCGAGCGCTTCGTTGAAAGGTTTTACAAGCGATACCACGCGTTGCCCGCGTTTGACTTCGTCGGGGATGCGTTCGACGCCGAGGAAAGTCGCTTCGATCTCGAAACGGGGGAAACAACCGTACATACCGAGACGGAAAGGATCCAAACTGGTGCCGCCTTCGAGGTCGCACCACGGCGCCGTGCCGACGAGCGAAAATTCCTTGCCTGCAAGCGGCGCGTAAAGATTCGCCCGGTACCAGAACTGGTCGATCACCAGCGGATTCATCCCTTCGATCCCGACGCGCACGTCCTGATTGTGGAAGAATTGATAGACGTCGATCTGCGATTTCATCCCGTCGGGGCTCCGCGGCAGACCGAAATTGACCGTGCCGCTCGCCGTGCCGTCCATATCGCGGTAGATCCAGCGCAAATCGCCTTTGTCGATCAAGATCTGCACGGTTTCTTTGTACCATTTGCGGAATTCTTCGTTGTTGATGTCGATGACGGGGTAGCCGACATCGGTAGGCGAACCGAAATAACGCTGGATTTCGCCTTTGGCGTCGCGGGCGAACCATTCGGGATGCGTCTTGTAGACCCAGCCGTCGCGCCCCTGAACGTAACTGCCCGCACTCCACGAATAATCGTGCATGCCCGCCGCGACGATCTCCTGACACCAGGGAAGGGTGTCGGGAAGTTTGTCCACGGGACTTTCGGGATTCTGCCGCAACATGAAGCGGTATCCCGCGGCGGCGGCTTTTTTGTACACTTCGGCGCGTTCGGCGTCGGTGACGCGGTAACTTACTTCCGTATGGGGATAGGCGGGCAACTCTTTCAATCCCGCCCGACGGCGCAGATTTTGCCGCATATACTGGTAGATCGCCAGAAAATCGTTGTGCGCGCGTTCCGCGCCCGCGCTGTACCAATGCCAGAAACGCGGCGATGCGAGCGGCGCGGCAAGCCGTCCGAAGCCCGCGGTGTGCGTTTCAACGACGGCACCGGCGTCTTTGCCGCGCATCAGTCGGTGCGAAGTCGAGACCGGATCGGAAACGTGCGCGAGGTAAAGCCCGTTTTCAAAAACGAGGTACTCGAAGGGCTGTCCGGAACCGAAAACGCTCCAGTTTTGCGTGTCGCCCGCTGTTTTGCCCGTCATATCGACTTCGGTGTAACCGCGCGGCGAAGCGTAGCAGGCGAAACGCCGCGCGAGAAGCGGTTTGTCCGGCGTTACTTCCGCGACGAAAGAAACGTTGCCGACGAGCGCGGGGCATGTTACGATCTCGACGTGATCGGCGTAGCCGTTGAAAATGCGTCCGTCGAGATCGAATTTTCCGCTTTGGAAGATCCAGAGCATTTCGGCGTCCTGCGCCGTGTAGCGCAAGACGGCTTCGTCTTTGCGGACGCTCATGCCCTGATATGCCCAGTCAAGTTTTACGGTGCGCGCATCTTCCTTGACATCAACGGCTTCCGCTGTTTCGGAAGTGAAAGAGCGCGCCGCTCCGAGCGTTTTGATCGCGGGGATTTGCGCGTTGCGGACGAGCGGGTTTTCGCTTCCGGCAAGATAGAAATCGACTTTGCCGTCCTTTTGGACGACGAGTTTCGCGCCGTCGGCGAAGGTCGCCGTATCGCCCGAAACGGCAATGTTTCCCGTCGTCGGAGTGATCGCGAAAGCGGGCGGCAACACGGAAACGGCGACTTCATTGACTTCTTCGCGCGCCGGGATCTCCGCCGGACGGCGGATCACTTTTCCGGGGTCGAGTGAAAGATTTGCGCAATCGTTCGCGAGCGCGGCGAAGAAACCCGCTCCGTACGCCCAGTTGCCGTATTCTTTCATCTGCTTCGGATTGCTCCGCTCGGCGTTGAAAAAGGTGACGCTCCCTTTGCCGATCTGAATGCGGGCGACGTAGGGGGCGATCTCCCGCCCCTGCGGATCGCGGATCATGCTCAACGCCTCGGCTCCCGGACGGAGCGCGGCTTCGCGGTAAACGCCGTACACGGGCAGCGTTTCGGAGAAAATCTCAAATGCCTTGCCAGCGGGCCGGTTCGCCGTATAGACTTCGTCGATGGTATCGTCTTCGCCGAGTTCGACGGGAAGAAGTTCCGCGCAACGGGACGGCGCACTGCGCGTAAAGAGGATATGACCGCCGTTTTCGACGTATTTTTTCAGCGCGGCGACGCGCTCCGGCGTCAGGAGCTTTTCCAAAAGATCCGTTCTGAAAAGATGAAAGATGACAAGTTTTTGTTTTTCCAGCGTCTCAAACGCGGGCGTGATCCCGTCGAAGGGCTCCGGTTCGATCTTGTCCACCATGTGCTGTTTGATCGGCGCGCCGCTCAACCCGTCGAGGAACGGACCGTTCACGAGCAGAACTTTGGCGCCGCTTTTGGAAAAGATATTACCGAAATCGCGCCCCATCCACGGACGCAGACCGCTGAAAACGAGGATCGGCTCTCCGGCGCCGATCGTTCCCGCCGCTTTGATCTTGTGTCCCGCGGCGGAAAGCATTCCATCCTCATGGAGTTTCAGCGCGGGAAGGTCTTCGACTTTGCCGGTGTATTGGTCTTCCGTCGTCGTCAGGATCATCGCGTCGAAACGCGCATATTCCGATTTCCCGACGGCTTTTACGTCGATCTTGCCGCTTTCAAGATGGAGTTTGCGCTTCGAGCGCGTCCACGTCCATCCCGGAGCGTCGCCTTCGGGCTTGCCGTCGCCGAAATCCCCGACTTTGATGCCGTTGACCGAAAGCGACGCCTTGCGGAAAACGTCGTTGTGCGCCCAGGCGCGCACCCAGACATAATAATCACCCGTTTCCGGCAATTCGTACACCGCCGAAATTTTCGCGCCCTTGCCGAAAAACTGGACGTAATTGTTGTGATTGGCGATCCCCCAGCCCTTCGCCTGCGCGGGCGGTTCGGTTTTGAAATCTTCGAACTCGGCAAGGAAACTCCCCGCGAACGCCGCCGGAAGCGCCGCCGCCGTCAGCAGCGCGGCGAGAAAAATGCTTTTTTTCATGATCTTCGCTCCTTTTGTTGAAAAGTCCTTTGTTAACTAATATAATCAGACTTTCGCAAATGTCTATGGCGGGAAAACGCAAAAAATATGTATTTTTGAATCCGCTCCGGCGGCACGGTTGAAAAAAGGACTCCCGGTGTTATATTAATGCCGTAACGGAAAGATTTTTCTATGGACTGGCTGATCCTTTTTTTCGCCGGCGTCTGCGAATGCCTCTGGGCGGTCGCCGCCAAATACTCGCAGGGTTTTACCCGCTGGCTTCCCGTTTCCGTCGTCGCCGTCGCGATGACGGCAAGCGTCGTTCTCCTCGCCGTCGCGATGAAAACGATCCCGCTCGGTACTGCGTATGCCGTATGGACCGGACTCGGCGTCATCGGCACGGCGGTCGCAGGGATATTCCTCTTTCACGAACCGGCGACGGCGATGCGGCTGATCTCGCTGGCGTTGATTTTCTGCGGGATCGTCGGGTTGAAGTGTTGTTCTTCGCATTGAAAAAAAAAAAAAAAAAAGGAAAAAAGGATGAGTCTGCGAAAATTTTTTCTGCCGCTGCTCGGCGCCATCGTTGTCGGCGGATGCCGTGCGGAATCCCCCTCCATTCCCGAGTCCGGCAAAAAAATGCTCGATTCCCTCGTTGAACGCTACCGTGATCGCGTCCCCCGCGGCACGAATATCGTTTTTGCGATCGATCCCGCGCTCGGCGAAGAAGAATTTGCCCTTTCCGGAGAAAAATGCGTCGAGATCAAAGGCGGTTCCGTGCGCGCTCTTTTTTTCGGACTCGGCAAATTCCTGCGCGAAAACTCCTGGCGCGGCAAAGACGCTCCGCAACGGAAGATCCGCGGCATCTATTTCGCCACGCACTTTTCCAATTACTATGACAACGCGCCCGAAAACGAATTGCGCGATTACATCGGCGATCTCGCTCTCTGGGGATGCAACGGCATCGGCGTCTGGTTCGATATGCACCATTACCGCGGCATCGACGATCATGCCGCGCAACAGAAGATCGCATCGCTCCGCCGGATCTTTCTCGCCGCACGCGATTGCGGGATGCATTGCAATTTATTGAGTCTCGCCAACGAAGCGTATGCCGACAGCCCCGTCGAAATGCGCGCCGACTGGAAAGGCGGGAAAAACGGCTACCGCTACGATCTCAACGGGCATTACCACGTCGAAATTTGCCCCAACGCCCCCGGAGCAATGGAACTTTTGATGAAGTGGCGGAGCGAAGTCTTTGACGCTTTTGCGGACTGCGGCATCGACGAAGTGACCGTATGCCCCTACGATCAGGGCGGTTGCGTCTGCAAAGAATGCGCGCCTTTCGGAGCCAACGGGTATTGGAAAATACTCCCCGGATACGTCCGGCTCGCCCGCGAGAAATTCCCCGGATGCCGATTCCATCTGGGCACCTGGCGTTTCGATACTTTCACCGACGGCGAATGGGCGGATCTTTTCCGTCGCGGCGCCGCCGTCGGGGAAATCGCTTCCGCACTCTACATCGACCCCGCCGACGCCCCGAAAGTCGCGGACGGCGCACCGGCGAAACTTCCCGTCATCGGAATGAGCGAGATCAGTATGGAAGGAATGCTCCCCTGGGGCGGCTTCGGCGCGAATCCTCAACCGCGACGCCTCGAAAAAGAATTGGTTTCCGGTCGAAAATTCGCCGGATTCCGCCCTTATTCGGAAGGCGTTTACGAGGATATGAATAAAGTCATTCTTCTTTCCTACGCCTGGAAAGAACGCCCCGTCCGGGAGATCGTCGGCGATTACGTCGCGTTTTATTTCGGCAGGGAAAACCGCGAAAAACTTGTCGAAGCGACTTACCTTTCGGAAGAAAATCTCGGACACCGCACCGTCGTCGTGCAGGGCGGCAAACGCCGCTCCGCTTATTCGGCGGAACTCGTCGACCCGGAATCGCCGTGGAAGCTCGAATACGAAAATAAAAATCTCGACGCGGCGCGCGCCGGAAAAGCGCTGAATCTTGCCGAATCTTGCACCCTGACGGACGATGCCGCGAAATCGTGGCGCTGGCGCATTTTTTATCTGCGTCTTGCCATCGACGCGAAACTTGCCGAAAAAGAAAATATCGACGCCGAACTCGAAGAACTTTATCAGATCAATCGCGCGACGGAAAAAACGCTCCCCTGCCTGACCCCTTCCGCCGAACCGCGCTGGCGTAAAATGCTTTCCAAAAAAATCACCGAACATATCTGAGGAAAAAATGGTCAAAGTCGCTTGCTGTTGGGACGACGCTGTCGAAACCGATATCCGCCTCGTCGAGTTGCTGAAAAAATATCACGGCAAAGCCACCTTCAACGTCAATCTCGGTTTCCATTACCGGGATTTCCGCCGTACCGATACCTGGCAGTTCAAAGATCATCCGTCGTTCGTCAACCGCTGGCTCTCCCTCAACGATATGAGATCCCTCTATCAGGGCTTCAAAATCGGCGGACACGGACTCTTTCATCTTAATTACGAACCCGCAAAACTTGCGGAATTCGTCTACGACCAATGCGAAGACCGCAAAAAACTGGAAGATTTTTTCCAGATCGAAGTCCCCGGTATGGCGTATCCCTGCGGACGTTGCGACGAAAACGCGGCGGCGGCGCTCGCCGATGCGGGTTTTGCCTACGGACGGACGACCCAATACGTCGCCGACTTTTCCGGAAACGATAACCCTTTGCTGCTGAAATCACAAAGCCACTTCCTCGCACCCGATTTCCTCCAAAAACTCGAATCCGCCAAAGCCAACGGCGGCAAATTTTATTTCTGGGGACACAGTTGCGAAATGCAGGACGTGCCGGAAAAATGGACGCTCTTTGAATCCTATCTCGCCGCCCTCGACGCCGATCCCCTCGTCCAATGGGTGGATGTCATTGATCTCGTTGATTCCCCCAAAAAATGACACTCGCCCCGTTTGAGGGGCTCGTCCGCTTCGCGGCTGACGGTCATTTTTCGGGGGGACCCCCGCGCTCCCGCGTGTCCGTTCCTCGCTCCGCTCCGGTACTCCCGGCTTCGCGAAAGGTAGTTGTTGATTCCCCCAAAAAATGACACTCGCCCCGTTTGAGGGACTCGTCCGCGAGTACCGCGACAGACGCGGTGAGTTGTCCGGCAACTGCGTTGTCCTCCCTCGGAAACGGACATTAGACGGACTTTTACGGACATGAACGGACAGCGTCCACTATTTGGGGTTTGATGATGCCGGTCGTCATACAAACGTCAGTCATATCTCATTGCCCAAACCACAAATGCGGGCGAGGTTGTCCGT
>JAKSOG010000022.1 GCA_024405715.1 Victivallaceae bacterium
GCACTCGTGCCGATGCTGATGTCCAGCGCCGTTGCGACGGTGGTCTCGCGCATCCTTTTCCCCGCCGGACGGGTGCCGATCCTTTCCGTTTCCGACCCGTGGCGGCTTTCCGCCGTGCCGTGGTATATCCTTTGCGGCATCGCGACCGCTTTCATCGGCGTTTACGTCATCCGCGGAAACTATGCCCTGAGCAACTGGCTCCGCCGGAAATTGCCCGGCGCATGGAAGCGGCTTTTTTTCGGCGGGATCTGTTTGTGCATTTTGCTGACCCTTTTCCCGACGCTGCGCGGGCAGGGGTACTGGTTCATCGGCGAAGTCTGCGAAGGACGGACCGCGAATTTCGTGGCGGCGGCGCCGCTTCTGGGCGAGCTCCCCGATGCGTGGGCGCTCGGCATTTTGCTTCTCGCGGCGGTCTTTCTCAAGTCGGTCGCATCGGTGCTGACCGTCGATTGCGGCGGCGACGGCGGGATCTTCGCGCCGTCGATGTTCATCGGCGCTTTCGCCGGATTTTCCTTCGCGAGGATCGTCAATCTTACCGGGATCGTCCAGCTCAACGAAGCGAATTTTCTGGTCGTGGGTATGTGCGGCGTCTTTACCGCGGTGATGCGTGCGCCGCTCACGGGCGTCTTTCTGATCGCCGAAGTATGCGGCGGATATCTGCTTTTTGTGCCGCTGATGATCGTTTCGGCGGTGTCGTGGTTCGTGTCGCGACGCTTCGAGCCGCATTCGATCTACCGCAAGGTCCTGGTGGAAAACCATCTCCTTTCTGAAGACCCCGACCGGGCGATGCTTCAGCGGCGCGCGGTGCGCCTCAGTCTCGACGCTTCCGCGCCTGCGGTGTCGGCCGAAGTGATCGTCGATACGGCGCTCGCGGCGCTCGCTTCCGCTCCGGAATGGTCCGTCTATCCCGTCGTCGATAAAAACGGCATCCTCCTCGGCACGGTGCGCCGGTCGGCGCTGTCGGGCGCGCTGATCGATCCGATGGTGGCGGGCAATCTCGTCGTTTTCGATTTGATGAAAAAGATCCGCGGCGCCGTGTCGCCCGACGACGATCTCGCCGGAGCGATGGAAAAAATGGAAAAATTCCGCTTCGATTTTCTGCCCGTCGTTTCCGATGGAGGCATCTATCGCGGATTCATTTTCCGCAAGGAAATTTTCGAGCAGTACCGGAAACTTGTGCGCGAAACGCAGAGTTTTTAACCGACCGTCAGCCGGATGTCGCGGCAGAAATTTTCCCCGAGTTCTTGGTTGATCCGCTCTTTGAGCAGATCCAGCGACGGACGCAATTCCGTCACCAACGCGCTGTGGCGCACTCCGAGCGTCACCACTTTTTCCCGGCATTCCAGCGGACGGGCGAGCCGGGCGACGGTTTTGCCCGCGATCGCGTCCCAAACGGCTTCCAATTTTGTGAAATCGGCGGCGTCCGCGTTGAGGATGTCGCCGGAAACTTCCTGCAGGATGTCTCCGAGCGGACGCACCCGTTCCGTATGCGCGGCGATCTCGCTGTCGGCGCGTTCCGCGCCGTACCACGCTCTCAACAGGGAATAGATGCCGCGTCTTTTTTTCAGCAACGGAATTTTGTTGCGGGGAAAGGACATATCAGAAATTGCTGTTGACGCCGAACATATACAGCGGAAGCATCAGCGAATGGATGATGATCTTGACCGGTGCTATGCACCCCCGGAACACATTTACCAATCCCGGATGGAAACTTCCCCACGGCCACAAAAACATCATCTGGAAAATCCCCCACGGCAACCGCAGCAGATGCAATGAATCCATAAAGATTTTGCTGCCGCCGCGGATCCCGTTGGAACAGCCGCGGAGAACGTAGGGCGATGCCATTTTCGCGCCGCGGAGCGCGAGCGGCGCGAGGATCGGGATCGTGATAGGGTCGATCGCACGCGCCTGCGGGGCGAAAACGAAAAAAAGCGCGCAAAAAAGCGCCAGATAACGGAATTGGTTCAGCATAATGGGAAAAAATATACAGCGGAATGCCTTTTTTGTCAAGGGGAAACGGGAAAAATCCGGCGCTTTGCTTGACAAACGCCGGAAGCGGGTTTATATTTCGTCCACGAACGGCGGCGGAGATCCGGTTTCCGCCGAGAATTTTTCAATCAACGACAGGCTGGAATATGAGCAACAACAGCGACGACGCGGTTCCCCGACGGTGCGAAGCCGGTGCGGGTGCAGTTATCCCGGCCGAATTTCCGGTCCGGTGATCTCCGGCTCCCCTCCGGCTTCCGTCCGACGCCGCAGTCCGGCGGAAAGGTTTTCCCTTTGCGCCTGAAACGGAGGGTGTTTTATGTTGAAATGTTATGATCTGGCGGATGGACGCGTCCGGCTTTGCCCCGACGGGCAGCTCGGACTCATCCAAGTGTACAGCGCGCCCACCGACGAAGAACGGCGGTATCTCGTCGAACAATGCGGGATCGACGAGCATACGCTCGGATCCGCCCTCGACGAAGACGAGATCAGCCGTATCGAGTACGAACCCAACCACATCGCCGTCATTATGAAGCGGCCACGCAACTGTCAGATCGACCGCCGGATGATTTTCCGCGTGTCGTCGATCGGCGCATTCCTTTTCAAGGACCGCATCATCGTCATCCAGCAGGATTCGATGCCGCTTTTCGAACACGGACGGATGCCGTTGCGCGGCAATACGATCCAGGGCGTTCTGCTGCGGCTTCTTCACCACGCGACGGCGCATTTTCTGCAACACTTGCGCATCATCCGCAACATTTCGGACGAGATCGAAAACAAAATCGAATTCGCCGTCACCAACAAGTCGCTGGTGAATATGTTTTCCCTCCTGAAAAGTCTGACCTACTACGAATCGGCGACGAGCGCCAATCAGGTATTGCTCCTGCGGCTGCGCAACGACGCCCGCCGGATCGGTTTCAACGAGGAGGAAGAAGAATTCCTCGAAGACATTTCCGTCGAAAACAAGCAGTGCGACAACCTCGCCAACATCTACGCCGGGATCTTGACCGGAATGTCCGACGCCCGCGTTTCGGTCGTCAGCAACAATCTGGCGGTGATCATGAAATATCTCGCCGTCATCAACGTCGTTTTTATGCCGCTGACCGTCATCACCGGATTGGGCGGGATGTCGGAATTCACGATGATGACCGAAGGCGTCTGGTGGCCCCACGCTTACAGTGCGTTGGTGCTGGCGATGGTGCTGATCGGTTACGCGACTTATCTGCTGGTGCGGCGCATCGGCGCGGCACCCGTACCGAGGAGGCGCAAATGAACGTACGCAAAGACAATCCGGATTTCCGCCGCCGTTATGCGGAAATCAAACGCCGTGCCGCCTGGAGTTTCGACGCGGTCGCCGCGGGGATCCTCGCGACGCTCGCACTCGCCGCGTTCGCGGTCGATTGCACCCGTTGCGCGCTCTGCGCGCCCGCTCCGGGGGGATTCGCCGGATGGATCCTCGTGACGATCGGTTTCGTGCCGCGGCTTCTGTGCGATGTCGCAGCTGCCGTTGCGGGAAAAAACGCCGAAGGATTTCTCTCCGCTCCGTGGCATCTTGCCGCCGCCGACGCGGTCTGGATTTTTTTCCTTTGGTGCTGGGTGCGTCTGGCCGCCCGGAAGCGGCCGCCGGATTTTCTCCGCCGTGCCGGACATATCGCGCTGGTGCTTTTGGTCTGGTGTATTTTTCAACTGCTGGTCTTCGCCGCGGCGAGCGTCCGGCATACGGAAAATCCCGTACCGGACGCACCGATTTGCGCCGAAAACGCGAAATAGTCGCGTTTTAAGCGCGTAGACACGCGCCTGCGACTGGCAAAATTCGTCCCGCCGTGCTATATTACTCCGGATAGACGTTTTGTGAGAAACGGACGTTCCCGTCCGGTAACATCAGGAGTACGGTTTTATGTTTCGCACCCATACTTGCGGTCAGTTGCGCAAAGACGACGTCGGCAAAAAAGTCCGGCTTTCGGGCTGGATACACAGTGTCCGCGACCACGGCGGCATTATTTTCATCGACCTGCGCGATCATTACGGATTGACCCAGATCGTCATCGACCCGGAAATGCCGTTTTATCAGGCGCTCGACAAATGGCGCGTGGAATCGGTCGTCCGTTTCGACGGCGAAGTCGTCGCCCGGACCGCCGAAACGGTCAATCCCAAACTCGCCACCGGAGAGATCGAAGTCCGCGCCTCCGATATGGAAATGCTCGGCGAAGCCGAAGTGATCCCCTTTCAGGTCGCCAAAGACGACAGCGCGCCCGAAGCGCTCCGCCTGAAATACCGCTTCCTCGATCTGCGCCGCGACGAACTGCATAAAAACATCGTTCTGCGCAGCCGCGTGATCGCCGAAGCCCGCCGCTATATGATCGAAGCCGGTTTCACCGAATACCAGACTCCGATCCTGACGGCGAGCAGTCCCGAAGGCGCCCGCGATTATCTCGTACCTTCGCGTCTTCATCCCGGCAAATTCTACGCCTTGCCGCAGGCGCCCCAGCAGTTCAAGCAGTTGCTGATGGTGTCGGGCTTCGACCGCTATTTCCAGATCGCGCCCTGTTTCCGCGACGAAGACGCGCGCGCCGACCGCAGTCCCGGTGAATTTTACCAGCTCGACGTCGAGATGAGTTTCGTCGAGCAGGATGATATTTTTCTCGTGCTCGAAGGGCTGATCGAAGATATTTTCACCAAATTCGGCACCAAAAAGTTTTCCGGAACGCCGTTCCCCCGCATCCCCTACCGCGAAGCGATGCGCCGTTTCGGCTCGGATAAACCCGATCTTCGCAACCCGCTGGAAATGATCGACGTGACCGAGATTTTCCGCGGCTGCGGTTTCAAGGCCTTTGCCGGCACGATCGAAAACGGCGGCGTCGTCCGCGCCATCAAGGCGCCCAAAGTGGTCGACCGCCCGCGCAAATTTTTCGACGATATGATCGGCTTCGCGCAGGAAAACGGCGCCAAGGGTATGGCGTACATCATCTGGACGGGCGACACCCAGAAAAGCCCGATCGTCAAATTCCTTTCGCCCGAAATTCTCGACGCGCTGAAAAAACAATGTTCCGTCGGGGACGGCGACGCGCTCTTTTTCCTCGCCGACCAGGAAAAGGCGGTTCAGAAAGTCGGCGGCGCGGTCATCCCCGAACTCGGCGCCAAACTTGATCTCATCGACCGCAGTGAATTCCGTTTCTGCTGGATCGTCGATTTCCCGATGTTCGAGCGCGACGAGGAAACCGGAGAAATCATCTTTTCGCACAATCCCTTTTCGATGCCCCAGGGCGGTATGGAAGCGTTGCAGACGCGCGATCCGCTGGACATCCTCGCCTGGCAATACGACATCGTCTGCAACGGCATCGAATTGTCCAGCGGCGCCATCCGCAACCACCGGCCCGAGATCATGTACAAGGCATTTGAGATCGCCGGATACGGACGCGAAACGGTCGACCGCAAATTCGGCGGTATGATCAACGCATTCAAGCTCGGCGCGCCCCCGCACGGCGGGATCGCTCCGGGGATCGACCGGATGGTGATGCTGCTCGCCGACGTGCCCAACATCCGCGAAGTCATCGCATTCCCCTTCAACCAGCAGGCGGAAGACTTGATGATGAACGCTCCGTCGGAAGTGACGGTCAAACAGTTGCGCGAATTGCACATCGACATAAAACTGCCTAAAAAACCGGCGGAAAACGCCGTGGAGGTGAAAGAAAAATGAAATCCTTTTTGTTGCTTGGAGTTCTTTTCGTTTCGACGATGCTCGCGGCGGCGCAAAGCGTCCTGCTGGATTATCTGCCCGCCGACAGCGAAGGCGCGGTCTATCTCGATCTGGAAACGATCCAGCGTCTGCCGGAAGTCGCCGACCAGTTGAAAAAACCGGAAAACGCTTCGGTTCTCGCTTCGTACGGATACAATGAATCCGACGCCCGGGAACTCATCCTTTTCACGGTTTCCCATCCGGTGATCAACGCCGCGCTGGTGCGGGTCGATCCGCAACTCGACCCGGAAAAGAAAATGACGGACTTGAAGATCTCCTTCAAAAAGACGACTGTTTCCAACCTCCCCGCCTGGGAAATGGTTTTCCCGGACAACGGCGGCGATGTCGTCGCGGTGCGCCTTGCGGACGGAGTCTATCTCCTCGCCGATGACACCGCCGACGCGCTCAAATTGACGCAGAAAAAACGCGGCAACGCTTCCGCCGTGTTGCAGCAGGCGGCGCTGTTGCCGATCCAGAATGCCCCGGTGTGGCTCGTCGATACCAACGAGAAACTGCCGGTACGAACCAAGAAAAAGGACGATCCCGATGTACGCGGCAATCTGCGTTTTTGTCTGGCGCCGATCGACGGCGTGCCGGGATTCCGCGTCCGCGGCGTTATCGACTGCCCGGATCGCTCGGCCGCGTCGCAGATGCTGATGCTTATTCAACTCGGAACCAACGTTGTCTGCAGCGCGCTTTTCAGCGAAGATCCCGATCTCGCGCAGGAGGTGATGTCGACGATCTCGATGAAAGTCGTCGATTCGGAATGCCGGATCGACGCCGAAGTGATGCGCGCGCTTTCCGAAAAGGTTTACAATTATCTTCGGAGCCGGGATCTCCGGGATGCCGTGCAGGGCGCTGATGCGTTGCCCGCTTTTTGACGGATCGGAGCGTTGAAGAAAAAACGCGGACAAGGATGGCGGTTCGCCGGACATCTGACGGCGATGACCGTTTTGCTTGCGGCGGCGTTTTGCGTTTTTTTTGACCGTGATTCGCGGGTGGACGACCGGCTTTTTGCCGACGATTTGCCGCGAAAGCCGTTTTGATCCCTTCAAAAAAGGGAGCAAGGGCGAATACGGATTGATGCAGATCCTGCCCGAAGGGGCCGTGCGCGACTGGGCGCGGAGCCGGCACGTCAGGGAACCGCGCGGCGGCGAACTTTTCGAGGTTCGCACCAATTTGGAAATAGGATGCTGGTATCTGGCGCAGGGCATACGGGAATATCGCGATTATGACGACTGTGCGGCGTTGGCGTTGATCCGCTACAATGCCGGCCCCGCCCGGGCGGCGGCCTGGAAACCGGCGACGCGCAACGGCAAAGCGGATATCCGGATCGCTTCCACGAAGCGATATGTGGACAAAGTTATGCCGCGTTACCGTAAATATCAGAGGGAACGGGAAAGACCGGAAAAATGAAAAGATGCAGAATCATCTTTTTCGCGTTGTTCGTGTTGCCGCTTTTCGGCCGCGACACCGTCGTTTTCGGCGAACCCGGCAATCCGAACTGGCGCTTCATCGGCAAGATCCCGCTGGTGCGCCCGACCGCTTTCACGCCGGTTCCCAATCCCGAACGTCCCGGACACAAAAAAATGGTCGTCACGGCGTCCCGTTCGTCCGGAATGATGGCGACGGTGCCGGGATTCGATCTGCGGCGCACTCCGATCATGCGTTGGCGCTGGCGGGTGGTCGAGCCGCTGACTCTGCCGGAATGTGCCGACGAAAAGGACGACCAGGCTCTGGCGCTCTACATCGGCGACGGTAATAATTTCCGTCACCGCGCCATCAGTTACCGCTGGGAAGTCAATGCCCCCGTCGGACGCTTCTACCGAAAATATTATTCCGCCGGCGCGCTCGTCGTCGACGCCGTCGCGCTCCGCGACCGTACCGTGGAAGCCGGGAAGTGGGTGACCCAGGAACGCAACGTCGTGCAGGATTACCGCGAACGCTTCGGCGAAGAGATCAAAAGCCGGTTCGCCGTGATCGTCGGAGCCAACACCCAGCACCTGCGCCGGGAAACGGTCGCCGAGATCGACTATATCGAATTTCTTTCGGAAGAGGAAGCCGCCGCCGATCCGATCCCCGCCGACGAGCGGTGAATCATTTCCCGAGCTTTCGGGAAGCGGCGTCGAGCGCGTCGGCGAAGCCCGCCGCGGAACGCCGGCGGACATGTTCCAGGATTTTCCCGATCTCCGGATCGGTCACGATGATCGTCGGGACTCCTTCCAGCCGGACAAAGGAAAAATTTTCCTTCATCGTGCGGGAAAAACGGTCGTCGGCGCGCACCGGCACATGAATGTAAAGCGCGACGCACTTTTGCGCGATCATCGCCTGAAACTCCGGAGCGTCGAGCAAGTCGTGCCGCAACGCCTTGCAGGGCGGACACCAGTCCGTGCCGGAGAAAAGCACCAGTACCGGGCGGTTTTCCTTTTGCGCGCGTTCCCGCGCCGCCGCGACGTCGGTCAGCCATCCGGCGGGCGGCGAAACCGCCGCAAACAGCGCCGGGATCGAAATCAGTGCGAAAAGAAAAACGAAAGCCGCTTTTTTCATTTGTCAACCTCCCGTGCATAGCAGGATTTTCCGGAAGCGTCGATCGCGACGATCAACGGGAATTTTTCGACTTCAAGTTTGTGGACCGCTTCCGGACCGAGATCGGGAAAGGCGACCACTTCGCAGGACTTGATACAGCGCGCGATCAGCGCTCCGGCGCCGCCCGTGGCGGCGAAATAGACCGCGCCGCACCGCTTCATCGCGGAAACGACTTCCGCGTTCCGGTCGCCTTTGCCGATCATTCCGCGCAGGCCGCATTCGGTGATGAGCCGCGGCGAATAGCGGTCCATCCGTCCGCTCGTCGTCGGCCCCGCACTGCCGATGACTTTCCCCGGAGGCGCGGGACAGGGACCGACGAAATAAATCGTCTGATCGCGGAGATCGACGGGAAGAGTTTTCCCCGCATCGAGCAACTCGAAAAAGCGCGCGTGCGCGGCGTCGCGCGCCGTCCAGATCGTGCCGGAAACTTCCACGCGGTCGCCCGCCCGGAGAGCCCGCGCCGTCTTTTCGTCAAGTGGAAGCGTGATCTGGCGCGTCATAACGTCGCCTCCGCGTGGCGCGCCGCGTGACAGTTGAGATTGACCGCCACCGGCAGACTCGCCAGATGGCAGGCATGGACATTGATATGCACCGCCAGAGATGTGACGTTGCCGCCCAGTCCCTGCGGACCGCAACCGCTCCGGTTGATCTTTTCCAGAATTTCCTTTTCAAGCGCGGCGTAATCGGAGTCCGGATTCGGTGTTCCGAGCGGACGCAAAAGCGCTTTTTTGGCGAGCAGCATCGCCACTTCCGCCGTGCCGCCGATCCCAACGCCGACCACCGTCGGCGGGCAGGGGTTGCCGCCCGCTTCGACTACGCTGGAAACGACGAAATCAACGACTCCCGCGCGCCCGTCGGCGGGTTTGAGCATTTTCAAACGGCTCATGTTTTCCGAACCGCCGCCTTTCGGCGCGAGCGTGATATGCAATCGGTCCCCCTTGACGATCGTCAGGTGGACGACCGCCGGCGTGTTGGTGGCGGTGTTCTCCCGGCGGAAAAGCGGATCCGCGTCGATGGATTTGCGTAAATGATGGATCCGGTATCCCTGTTTTGTGCCTTCTTCGAGCGCTTCGTAGATCGTGCCGCGGTCGAGCCGGATCTCGTCGCCGTATTCGACAAAATAAACGGCGAACCCCGTATCCTGACACAACGGCATTTGCGTTGCGCGCGCGATCTCGGCGTTTTCCAGATACTGGCGGAAAAATTCCCTCCCCGTTTCGGACGTTTCGCGCGCGGCTCCTTCGCGCAACGCCTGCAACACGTCCGGAGGAAGTTCGACCGCCGCCCGGCGGCAAAGTTCCGCCGCCGTTTCGACGATCGCGTCAAAGGCGATGGTGCGTGTCATAAAAAATCTCCGTGAAAATGCGTTCCCCTGTTTCAATATATCACGCGCGCAAAGCGAAAACAAGCGCCGGGATGATCGCTTTTGTGGTTTCCGCACCGTTTTCGCGCCACAGTGTCACACCCGACTGCGCCAAAATGGCGCATCCGGCAAGCGGGATACGCCGTTTCCCCCGTATCGGAAACGCTGGCACGGTTTTTGCTGAATACGGAGCGTAAAACGAAATCCGTAAACAAGGAGGGTTTCATTATGGGTAAAATCATCGGTATCGACCTCGGCACCACCAACAGCTGTATGGCGGTGATGGACAACGGCGAATACAAAATCATCCCCAACGCGGAAGGCAACCGCACGACGCCGTCAATTGTCGCATTCACCAAAAACGGCGAACGGCTGGTCGGCCAGACCGCGAAACGCCAGGCGGTCACCAATCCGAAAAACACGATCTTTTCGATCAAACGCCTGATGGGACGCAAATACGCGGAAACCGCCCGCGAACGCGAACTCGTGCCTTACGAGATCGTCGAAGCCGCCAACGGCGACGCGCACGTCAAAGTCGGCGACCACGTCTATTCCCCGCCGGAAATTTCCGCGATGATCCTGCAGAAACTCAAGACCGACGCGGAAGCCTATCTCGGCGAAAAGATCACGCAGGCGGTCATCACCGTGCCCGCTTACTTCAACGACAGTCAGCGGCAGGCGACCAAGGACGCCGGCAAGATCGCCGGACTGGAAGTTTTGCGCATCATCAACGAACCCACCGCCGCGGCGCTCGCTTACGGCCTCGACAAGAAAACCGAAGAAGTCGTCGCGGTCTACGACCTCGGCGGCGGTACCTTCGATATTTCGATGCTCGAAATCGGCGACGGCGTTTTCGAGGTCAAAGCCACCAACGGTGATACGCACCTCGGCGGCGACGACTTCGACCAGGCGGTCATCAATCATCTCGCCGACCAGTTCCAAAAGGAAAACGGCGTCGATCTCCGCAAGGACGCGCAGGCGCTCCAGCGCCTCAAGGAAGCCGCGGAAAAGGCGAAGTGCGAACTTTCGTCCAGTATGTCCAGCGACATCAATCTGCCTTTCATCACGATGAATCAGGACGGGCCGATCCACCTCAATCTGTCGCTCAGCCGTTCGCAACTGGAACAGCTTTGCGATCCCTTGCTCGACCGCACCCGCAAGCCCTGCGAAAACTGCATTTCCGACAGCGGCGTCGCTTCCGACAAGATCAAGGAAGTCATCCTCGTCGGCGGAATGACCCGTATGCCCAAAGTGCAGGATACCGCCAAAGCCATTTTCAGCAAGGATCCCCACAAGGGCGTCAACCCCGACGAAGTCGTCGCCGCGGGTGCCGCGATCCAGGGCGGCGTGCTCGGCGGACAGGTCAACGACGTGCTGCTGCTCGACGTGACGCCGCTTTCGCTCGGCATCGAAACGATGGGCGGCGTGATGACGAAACTCATCGACCGCAACACCACGATCCCGACCAAACGCAGCGAGATTTTCAGCACCGCGGCGGACAATCAGCCCGCAGTGGATGTCCGGGTGCTTCAGGGCGAACGCGAATTCGCCCGCGACAACAAATCGCTCGGGCTCTTTAAACTCGACGGTATCGCGCCCGCTCCGCGCGGCGTGCCGCAGATCGAAGTGACGTTCGACATCGACGCCAACGGCATTTTGCACGTTACCGCCAAAGACCTCGGCACCGGCAAGTCGCAGAACATCACGATCACCGCGTCGAGCGGACTTTCGGAAGCCGAGATCGAGCGCATGGTCAATGAAGCCAAAGCGCACGAAGCCGACGACAAGGCCGCCCGCGACAAGGTCGAAACCAAAAACCACGCCGAATCGATGGTCTATCAGCTGGAAAAACAGCTCAAGGAAAACGGCGACAAAGTCCCCGCCGACGTCAAGAGCAACCTCGAAGCCAAGATCGCGCATCTCAAAGACGAGATCAAAGCCGACAACACCGACGGTATGAAAACCGCGATGAAAGAACTCGAGGAACTGGCGATGAAACTCGGCGAAGCCGTCTATGCACAGCAACAGCAGCAGAATCCCGGCGCCAATCCGCCTCCGCCGCAGAACGACGGCGGCGCTTCCGGGAACAACGGGAAAAAGGACGACGGCGTCGTCGACGCGGAAGTCGTGGAATAATTCCTCCGGCTTCGCCCCAACGAACGAACCCCCGTCCGGCACGACGCCGGACGGGAGATTTCCCAAAGCGACAGGCAAGTTTTGCCGGCAACCATAACAAGGAGAAAAAAATGGCAAAAGTCAACATCAAACCGCTCGGCGACCGGGTTCTGCTTGAAATGCAGGAAAACGCCGAAGAAATGAAAGGCGGAATCCTCATCCCCGACACCGCCAAGGAAAAACCCCAGGAATTCAAGGTGATCGCCCTCGGCACCGGCAAGAACGACGACAAAGGCAAAAAGATCCCCTTCGACGTCAAAGTCGGCGACATCGTTCTGACCAGCCGTTACGGCGGCACCGAAGTCAAAGTCGGCGGCAAGGAATACAAAGTCGTCAATCAGGAAGACATCCTCGCGATCGTCGGTTAGTTTTTACGTTTCAGCATAAGAAAGGATATTTTTACTATGGCGAAACAACTCGTTTTTTCCGAAGAAGCGCGCCGCGGCATCCTTGAAGGCGTCACGCTCCTTTCCAAGGCGGTCAAAGCGACGCTCGGTCCCAAAGGCCGCAACGTCGTCATCGACAAAAAATTCGGCGCGCCCGCGATCACCAAGGACGGCGTCACCGTCGCCAAGGAAATCGAACTGAAATGCCCCTATGCCAATATGGGCGCCCAGATGGTCAAGGAAGTCGCCAGCAAGACCAACGACGTCGCCGGCGACGGAACCACCACCGCGACCGTGCTCGCCGAAGCGATCTACCGCGAAGGCCTCAAAAACGTTACCGCCGGAAGCAATCCGATGGCGCTGAAACGCGGCATCGACAAGGCGGTCGGCGCCATCGTTGAACAGCTCGCCAAATCCAGCAAAAAGGTTTCCGATCAGACCGCACAGGTCGCGACGATCTCCGCCAACGGCGATACCACCATCGGCAACATCATCGCCGAAGCGATGAAAAAGGTCGGACAGGACGGCACGATCACCGTCGAAGAAGCCAAAACGCTGGAAACCACGCTCGACGTGGTCGAAGGCATGCAGTTCGACAAAGGGTATCTTTCGCCCTATTTCGTCACCAACGCCGAAGCGATGGAAGCCAATCTCGAAGATTGCTACGTCCTGATCCATGAGAAAAAGATCAGCAATCTCAACGATATGCTTCCGCTGTTGCAGGCGGTCGCCAAAGAAGGCAAGCCGCTCCTCATCATCGCCGAAGACGTCGAAGGCGAAGCGCTTGCGACGCTCGTCATCAACAAAATGCGCGGCATCCTCAACATCTGCGCGGTCAAGGCGCCCGGATTCGGCGACCGCCGCAAGGCGATGCTGCAGGATATCGCGATCCTTACCGGAGGCACCTGCATTTCCGAAGATCTGGGCATCAAACTGGAAAACGTGACGATCTCCCAACTCGGCAAAGCCAAGCGCATTACCGTCACCAAGGAAAACACCACGATCGTCGAAGGTTGCGGTTCGCAGGAAGCGATCATGGGCCGCGTCGGTCAGATCCGCCGCGAGATCGAGGAAACCACCAGCGATTATGATCGCGAAAAACTTCAGGAACGTCTGGCGAAACTCGCCGGCGGCGTCGCCGTCATCAGCGTCGGCGCGGCGACCGAGACCGAGATGAAAGAGAAAAAAGACCGCGTCGATGATGCGTTGCACGCCACCCGTGCGGCGGTCGAAGAGGGGATCGTCGCCGGCGGCGGCGTGGCGCTCGTGCGCGCCGCTTCCGCGATCGCGAAACTCGAACTCGAAGGCGACGAAAAAATCGGCGCCCAGATCGTCGAACGCGCCGTCGAAGAACCCTTGCGCCAGCTCGCCATCAACGGCGGCTACGAGGGCAGCGTGGTCGTTCAGAACGTCAAGACCGCCAAAGGCAATACCGGTTTCAACGTGAGCACCGGCGAATACGTCGATATGCTCAAAGCCGGGATCCTCGATCCGGCGAAAGTGACCCGTTCCGCGTTGCAGAACGCCGCGAGCGTCGCCGGACTGCTGTTGACGACCGAGTGCCTGATCACCGACATCAAGGAAGAAAAAGAACCCGCGATGCCTCCCGCCGGAATGGGCGGCGGTATGCCCGGAATGATGTAATTCCCGGAACGGGATTTTCATCCTGCGCCGCAGAGGAAACTCTGCGGCGTTTTTTTTCGTTTCACGGCCTTGTAAAAGCGAAAAAATGAATTATCTTATAACAGATATAACAGAAAGGAAGCCCCCCGATGACTCCTTCGCGGAGCAAAGTCGATCGCGTCGCGGAAGCGCTGGAAAGCGCGATCCGTTCCGGCGTTTACGCCCCCGGCGAAAAATTGCCTCCGTTGCGAAAACTCGCCGGAACGTTCGGCGTCAGCACGATGGTGCTTCATCAAGCCGGCGCCCGGTTGGAAAAAGCGGGGTTGCTGACGCGCTCGCCGCGCACGGGATTTTTCATTCCGGAAAAACGTTATCAGCGTGAACTTTGCGGAATGATCACATCGGTTTCCCCGGCGGCGGATGCGGCGTATTACACCCGTTTGTTGAGCGAAAGCGGCAAGGCGGACAAGACCCCGATGGTCGTCGGCAACCGTATCGAGGACATCGACGCGATGCTCGAAAAAAAACCGGGCAAAGTGTATCTTGACTTGCAGATCGCCGATATGACGTTCCGGGAGATCGCCGACTTGACGCGCGGCGTGGAAACGATTTTCTGCAACCGCTTCGAGTGGGGGCATGAAGCGCCGGAATCGGCGGTGCTTTCCGACTGGGAATATATCACGACCGAAACGCTCCGCCGTTTTTTGAAACACGGCCATAAACGCATCCTTTTTGTCAGCCACAACGACATCATTTACGAACATAAATTGCGCGATTTCCGCGCCGCCGCGGAAAAACTCGGCATCGCCTTTGAAACGCCGGAATTTCAATGGTGCTGCGCGCGGGATTTCGAGAAAAATCCCGAACGCGTCAAACGCATTTTCCGCAAAGACGCGCCGACGGCGGTCTTTGCCCGCGGCGATCTGCCGCTGTACCGTTTTATGCACAACGTCGCGACGTTTTATCCCGACCGGAGCGATGCGGAACTTGTCGGCGCTTTCGACACCGAATGGGCGAAAATTCCCGGTCGGGAATTTCCCTCCTGGCGCTGGGATTGGGGAAAGTTCTGGGGGAAGGTGTTTTCTCACAAAAGCGGCGTGGCGTTTTATCGCCCCGCGCTTTGCGAAAGAACGGCTGATCCGGCCATGAAAAAAGGAATGGGAAAATGAAAAAAATCCGTGTCGCTGTGTCCGGTGCGGGCAATCGGGCGTGCTCCGTCGTCCGCGATTTGCTCGAAGCGGCGAAAGGCGGCGTCGAGATCGCCGCGGTTTATGATCCCGATGTCGTGGAAGCGAAGAAATCGGCGTCGACTTTTTTTCAGTCGCCCGATGCGAAAATCTGCACAAGTTGGAGCGAGGCGCTTGACTGCGGCGTGGATTGGGCATTGGTCATTTCGCCGAATTGTTTCCACCGCCGTCAGATCGAGGCGGCGCGCGGGAACCGGATCGTCGATCTTCGTCCCGTATGGGAAAAACTCGGGTGCTGAAATGAAAGACGTCAAAAGTGCACTTGCCGGAACGATCTCCGTCGAAAAGGATCCTTCTTCGCCGTGGAAGTGGAGCGTCGAAAGGGAAACCCCCGAAGATGGCGTCGAGATATTCCGCTTCAAACTGACGGTGAAGCGCGAATTTGCGCCGGAAAAGTTCGCTTTGCGCTGGACGATCCCCGCGAAAGACATTCATTGCCGCTGGACGCCGGATGCCTTTTTCGGCGGATTCCTGCCGCCGGAATGGGGATCGTCCGTCGAAACGGCGATCGCGCAGAATATGCCGCTGATGCTTTTCGGCGCGACCGGGGATGAAAACCGTTTCCTTTTCGCCGTTTCCGAAGCGAAAAAGCACTTGCGTATTTGCGGCGGGTTGCGTGAAGAGGACAACCTCGTTCATTGCAAGGCGGAGTTTTTTCTTCACGGCGACGCGCCGATGAAAGAATATGATTTTTCGTTGCGTTTCGATGCGCGGAAAATTTTTTACGCCGACGCCGTTTCCGATGCGGTGAAATGGTATGAAACTTTTCCGGAATACCGTCCCGCCGAAACGCCGGAAGCGGCGTTCGAGGCGCTTTATTCGACATGGTACAGCTATCATCAGAAGGTTTCCGCTTCCGTTCTGGAAAAGGAATATGCGCTTGCGGCGAAACTCGGCATCAAAAGCGCCATCCTCGACGACGGCTGGCAGACCGACGACGATCGCCGCGGCTATGCTTATTGCGGCGATTGGGAAGTCGCGGAAAAGAAATTCCCCGATATGCGAAAACATGTGGAAAAAGTTCACGCGCTCGGAATGAAATATCTTGTCTGGTTCAGCGTTCCTTTCATCGGGAAAAACAGTAAAAACTACGCGCGTTTCAAGGGGAAATATCTTTACGATCATACGGCAGGGAAACTCCACGCCGCCGTGGTCGATCCCCGTTTCCCCGACGTGCGGGATTTTCTCGTCGAAACGTTTTCCCGCGCCGTGCTGGAATGGGATCTCGACGGGTTGAAACTTGATTTCATCAATTGTTTTTGTTTTGAAAACGGCGATCCCGCCGTTGCGGAAAATTACGCCGGACGGGATATTTTTTCACTTCCCGACGCCGTCGATTTGCTGATGACTGAAATCATGGAAAATCTCCGCCGGATCAAGCCGGAGATCCTGATCGAATTCCGGCAGACGTACATCGGTCCCGCGATCCGCAGATCCGGCAATATCTTCCGGGCGGGGGATTGTCCGGCGGATTTTCTTTCCAACCGCCGCCGTACGCTCGACCTGCGGTTGACTTCGGGCAAAAGCGCCGTGCATTCGGATATGCTTGAATGGCATTACGGCGACTCGGTCGAAAACGCCGCGCGGCAATTGCTCAACGTCCTCTTTTGCGTGCCGCAGATTTCCGTGCGGCTGGCGGAATTGAAAGATGACCACCTGAAAATGCTCCGCCACTATCTGGATTTCTGGCGCGCGCACCGCGATCTGCTGTTGCAGGGAAACCTTCGCCCGTTTGGAATGGACGCGCAATATCCCGTCGTGACGGTGCAGAAAAACGGCGAATTTCTCGCCGCGGTTTACGCACCGGATCAATGCGTCAGGATCCCCTCGCGGCAAAAGAGCGTTTATATCGTCAATGCATCCTCTTCGACGGGGATCATCGTGTCGCCGCCGAAGGGAAAGTACCGCGTCGAAATTTTCGACGTCTGCGGAAAAAAGCAAAAAACGCAAACGCTGTACGGTGGTTTGCGGGAAATCGGCGTTCCGCTTTCGGGGATGGCGGTTTGGCATCGGCTCTCAGGAAAAGGAGAGCAAAAATGAAACGATTGGTTTTGACCGGAGTTTTCGCTGTTTTGCTGGGCGCGGGCGTTGTTCTTTCCGGCGCGAACGCGCCGAAAATGGCGGAACTTAAAGGCGACCGCGGCGTGAAAATCTACCTTTTCAACGGCGGCCGTCCGTGGCAGGGCGAGGAAGTGACGAATTTTCTCGTCAAAGCGGGATTGCGCGTTTTTTCTTTCGACGGCCGTTATCTTGACGGATTGGGCGGCGCGACGATCAAAGCGCATCCGACCGACCGCGTCGAACCGCAGGGATCCGACGGTTTCACGGCGGCTTTCAAACGGATGAAGCCCTACAATCCCTATCTCGTCGTCTTTCACCTCATTCCCGAAGAAAATTATGCGAAAATTTTTACGCCGGAACGCATCGCGCAATTGAAAAATTACGTTGAAAAAGGCGGCAACGTCCTGTTTTTCCGTCCGTTCCCGGCGGGCGTACTCGACGAACTTTTGCCCGTCGTACCCGGAGAAGATTGCACCGTTTCCGCCGGGGAAAAACTTTTCGCCGACCGTCCGCCGGGGAAAAACTATGAAGTGTTGCCGGAAAAGATCCCCGTGTACGGCTTTTATCAGGAGGCGCAGTTGAAGCCGGGAGCCGTCGCGCTTTCGACGATCCGCGACGGAAAAGGCAACGCCGTCGCGCCTTTGATCGCGCGCATTCAAATCGGCAAAGGCGGCGTCACGTTTTGCAACGTGCAGCGGCGGTTGCCCCGGCAGATCCTCGAATACGCCAACTGGGCTTACAAGGACGCCTTTTTCGCCGCCGTCGCGGCGGATTGCGCCAAAACGAACGTCTTTCCCGAAAGATTGATCCACCGGTGCGAAGATATTCCGGCGCATCGGCAACTCGGCGAAGTTTCCGCCCCGGCGCGGCTTCCCGAACTCGGCATCGCGGAGGAAAAACGCCCTGTTTTTGTCAGCGGAAACGAAATCGTTTTCGCCAACGGTTGCAAAGTCGGATTTTCCGGCGACGGCAAGGCGAATATTTTTGCTCCGGATGCGAAAGATCCGTATCTGAAAAACTACGGCGCGCCGCAAGTCGTGACCGCCGCGACGCAGGTCGTTTTCGATGCCAAAAGTTTCGAGGCGACCGAAGTCAAAAGCGCCGCCAAAGCGGAAAAGATCGACTGGAAACTTGAAAAGGTGTTCGCGCGCGATGATGAAGGCGTCGCCGTTTACGTCGCTCCGGAGTGCGAACTGCATTGGATTTTCAAGGCGGGAAAATTGACGCTGGACGGGCGCACCGTCGATGGAGTCGGCGACCGCGCGGAACTGGTCCGGTGTCCCTATCTGGTCAACAAACTCGCCTTTGCAGGCGAACTTGATCTTGAAGAACCGCTTTTCTGCCACCGCAACGACTGTTATTTGCCGCCGCGCGGTTACTCCGCGTTCGATATGACGGGCGGAACGTCCGCGAAAACGGAAGTCTATTACGGTCAGCCCTTTGAAATGATCGTCTGCAAAAATTCGCTTTACATCGGCAACCGGTCGTATCCGGAATTCGTCCGCGCGTCGCTGGCGCGGGGGGAGGGGGAGCCCTTCATTCAAACGATGCACGATGTCGATTTCGGCAGGAGCCGCGCTCCGCTTGCGTCGCATTTTTACTGGCATTGGCTCGGGGACGGTACCGAAAGGATGCACAACGATTATCTGGCGATGTATCAATTCATGCGGCAAATACTCCGCCGCCGGGCGGGCGTGAAGGAATTGCCCGGATATCCCGTCGCGGAATACGGATATCTTGCGCCGGAAGAGGCGGAAAAATTCACCCGTGAAGCGGCGAAGATCGGTTTCCGCTACATCAATCCGCCGATGCCGGAAAGTCCCATCGAGGAGATCGCTTCCGACAAAAATCTCGCCGTTTACAAGATGATAAAAAATGCCGGAGTTTCCGTGTACGTCTGGACGGCGGGAAGTTACGCGCAGGGCGACGGCGGCGCGATCCTTGCGGAACATCCCGAATGGTTCGTCCGCGACGAAAAAGGGAAACTTCTGCAATACTTCGGCACCTATCCCGTCATTGATCTCAATGCGCCGGGATTTTACGAATTCTGCACGCCGATCCTGGAAAAAGCGATGGCAAACGGCGTTAAATGGTTCTACCGCGATATGGACGGCGGCGCGGCGTCGATCACCAACTACGCTGTAAAGGAAAGTCCTTCGGCGATGGAAGCGCAGATCCGGTTTTACAGGTTCTTTCACGCGCATGACTGCCGCGTTTCGGTCGAGGGGATGAATCCGCTCGTCCTCGACGAATACTGGTACCGCCCCGAGTTATATACGAGTTTTTCCGGCAAAGAATTCTCCATGGTCGGGCAGACGCCCAACGGCGGGGTCTTCGGCGCGCTGACGCTCGATCCTTTCCGGCTGGCGATGTACGGCTGTTTCCAGAAATGGGCGTGCGACGGGGCGATTTTCGGCATCGAACGATTCCCCGATGAATTCGCGCGGTCGCGCCGCGGTTTCGCTTTCATCCCCAAGTTCAACGAAGTCCTCGATCACGTCGGGATGCCTTTCATCCGCGAAACGTCTTTCGGCACCGTCTGGATCAGTGAAAAAGGCGGCGCGCTCTTTTTCTGGGATCCGGCGGAAAAAGTGACGGTCGACCTGCCGGAAAATATGAAGATCCGCGGCATTGCAGGCAATGTTCTCACCGGTGTCAAGCAAGACAGCATCTATTTTCTGGATCTGAAATGAGCCGGAAAATCAAAGACGTTCCCCCGTTTGAGGAACTTTTTCCCGAACAATGGCGGGATTTCGGCAACGGTCCGCTCGCCGTGCAAGTCGAACGCTTCGGCGGGATCAACGCGATCACGCAGATCGACATCCGGAATGAGAACGGCAAACTTTTTCCCGACCGCGAGGCCGTGCCGTGGTTGCTCCGCGCGGGAAGCGGTACGCTCGGTCGGCCGTTGTTTGCCCCGGGCATCCGCTTTTTCGTCAACGACCGTCCCGTCGCGCCGTTGCAACCGGAAATTTATCCTTTCGGTTTCGTTTCGGATGCTTTTTCGATGACGGTGCTGCGCGATGCGATCGCATTCCGCGTCAAGACCGGAAAGGCGGACGATTTCACGATGGCGCTCGGCGCTTCGCATTTGCGCGCCGGGAAATTCCCGTCCTTGCAGAATCAACTGGCGGCGTATTGCGCGAGCAATATCCGGTTGCTTCCCTCTGAGATGCGGGGAGAACAATTCGACCCCGCTTCCCCGTTCCCCGCC
>JAKSOG010000023.1 GCA_024405715.1 Victivallaceae bacterium
TGATGACCGCCGTACAAAAACTGCGATTGACAATTACGCCGCCGACACGTTCCGACTCGTTTCCGGTAAAAGTACTTCCCGTGACGGTGAGAGAAGCCGAGGTTTGTTCATCGGAACTTCTGTAATTGTCGATCGCGGCGCCGAACTTCCCCTTGTTGCCGGAAAAAACACTGTCGATGAGCGCAACCGTGCCGCCGTTGTTATAGATCGTACCGCGGTCGCGCGTCGTGTTGCCGGAAATCGTAACGGTATCGCCGACAAATTTCTTGCCGCTCGTAATGGTAAAGCCAGAGAGCGTCGCGTCCTGCGCCGCGACGATTTGCTTTTCGGCGATTGCCTGCTTGATCGCCCCCTGAGCATACGGCATCCCAGTGTAAGTGTCGCCCGAAATAACAACGGTATTGGTATCGCCGATTGCCGTTACAATGCCCGCATCTCTGATGATCTCATTCGCCATAACCGATCTCCTGCCTTGTTAAAAAAAACATCGGCGGTATAATATAACTTGCAAATCCAGAAGATACAACTCTTTTTCTTAATTCAGAAAAGACAAAAAAGGCGGCGAAATTCGCCGCCTTTTCAAACGCAACGACCGGATCAGAAATTGTCTTCTTCGAGCTGAAAATAAGCGCGGGGATGTTTGCACGCCGGACATTCCTCGGGCGCGGTGTCGCCGATGTAGATGTGACCGCAGTTGCGGCATTCCCAGCGGCGTTCGCCGACTTTGACCCAGACTTCGTTTTTCTCGATGTTGGCTTTGAGTTTGAGATAGCGTTCCTCGTGGCGTTTTTCGATCGCGGCGACGAGGCGCATCTGCGCCGCGAGGTCGTGATACCCTTCGGCGTCGGCTTCATCGGCGAAATTTTTGTACATTTGAGTCCACTCGTCGTGTTCGCCCGCGGCGGCGGCGGCGAGATTGGCAAGCGTGTCGCCGATGCCGTCGAGCGCCTTGAACCAGAGTTTCGCGTGCTCCTTTTCGTTGTTCGCGGTCTGCTCGAAAATCGCGGCGATCTGCTCGTAGCCGTCCTTTTTCGCGCGGCTGGCAAAATAAGTGTATTTGTTGCGCGCCTGCGATTCTCCGGCGAAAGCGAAAGCGAGGTTTTTCGCGGTTTTGGAATTGGGATCGATCTTCATTTTTTTCTCCTTTTTTTTCTACGGCATCCGCCGTATGGTTGTATGTGGCAAAGCGCCGTTTCTACGGCGCTCCGATCTCGAGAAACGGCAGTTGCGTCAAGTGAAAATTCTGCAGGGACGCCTCGTCGTAAAAGACCCGCATCAGAAACAATCCGTTGGGGGGTGCGGTTTCCGGCGCGGCGAGACGGTTTTTGGCTTCCAGAATTTTTTTGACGTCCGCGGGGGAAAGTTTGCCCGCGCCCGCCCATTCGAGCGTCCCCATCAGACAGCGGATCATTTTGTACAGAAAACCGTTGCCGACAAATGTAACCGCGATCAGCGGAAAAAATTCCTGCACTTCGATCCGGTAGATCGTGCGCACCGCGTCGTCGATCTCGCGGCGTTCGACGACGAAACTCGAAAAATCGTGCGTTCCCGTAAGCATCGCGGCGGCGGCGCGGATCTTTTCGGGATCCATCCGATGGATCGGATGCCAGGCGTAGCGGTCGAGAAAAGGCGATTCGGGACCGTTGTTGATGACGTAGGTGTACGCTTTGCCCAGCGTGTCGAAACGCGCATTGAAATCCAGCGGGGCTTCTTCGATGGCGCGGATCTTGATCTCGGGGGGCATCTGGTGGTTGACCGCTTTCATCAGTTTTTCCGGCGGGATGTCGGGCCGTTCCGGCACGAGGAAACTGGCGACGAAACCCTGCGCGTGGACCCCGCGGTCAGTACGGCTGCAACCGACGAGATGGATCTCCTGCCGATCGTAGAGATTGGTCAGTTTTTTCTGGATCACTTCCTGGATCGCCAGCGAATGCTTCTGGATCTGCCATCCGCTGTACGCCGTGCCGTCGTAGGCGATGACGACGCGATAGCGCTTAAAAGGGACAAAAGGGGTATTTTCGATCGCCATAATTACAAGAGTTCCTCCGCGACGATATTCCAGAAACGCAGTCCTTTCCGGGTCAGCCGGATAAAGTCGTTTCCGTAAAGTATAACTCCGGAATAGCGTTTTTGCAAATTTTCCGCCGCGACCCGGCGCATTTCCCAAGCGTCCGCGCCGGGAACTTTTTCCCATTCGGCGCGGCGCCAGCCCTCCGTCGTGCGCAGATTGACCGCGAAGATCTCGTTGAGACGGCGGATCCTTCCGATGCGGTCGATTTCCGGAGGAACTCCGGCAAGCCAACCGTCGAGATCGCTTTTTTCCGTGAAGCGGTCGACGCCGTCGAATGAACTCGCCGCCGGGCCGAAGCCGCGGAGAAGCCCGCCCCGCCAGACGGCGCAGTTGTGACGGCATTTTCCGCCCGGCGCGGCGTAGTTGGAGATCTCGTACTGTTTCATCCCGAGATATTTTTCCGCCCACGCCGCGCTCTTTTCCCACAAAACGTCGGCGAGGTCGTCGTCGACGGGGAAACCGCCGCCGAGACGACTGCCCTCTTCCGGCGTCAATGCGTAGCACGACAAATGATCGACGGGATAATCGGCGAGCCGGGAAAATTCCTCGCGGTATGCCGCTTCGCTTTCGCCGGGGACGCCGTAGATGAGGTCGCAGTTGAAATGCGCGAATTCCGCGGCGGAAATTTCTTCTAGCGCGCTTGCAAGCGCCGCGTCGGAGCAGACGCGGCCGAGCCGCGCGCGTTTATCCGCCGAAAAACTTTGCACGCCGACACTGACGCGCGTGACAAAAGCGCGCATCACGGCGATCTTGCCGGGGTCGAGGGTTTCCGGGTTCGCCTCGCTCGAAATTTCCGCGCCGGGCGCAAGCGGGATATAGGTTTTTAACAGCGAAAAAAGTTTTTCCAGCCGTTTTTCGTCGAGCAGAGTGGGCGTTCCGCCGCCGAGGTACAACGTTTCCGCTTCGTCGCGGGGGGCGCAGCCGAGCGGTTCTTCCGGAGGGGGCGAAAAGGCGTCGGACGTCGCCGGAGACGGGGCGCTTTCGCTGTAAAAGGCGCAATAGGCGCATTTGCTGCGGCAGAAAGGCACATGAATGTAATAATTCACCGGATACCCTCCCTGCCCCGGCAAAAGGATGCGAAAACGCAAGTCCCGCACGCCGAACGATCCGCCGGGAAATCCGATTCGCGGATCGTCCCGTCGTCCCGGATGCGGGAAAGCATTCCGTCGACGTCGCACCGGATCCCGCGCAGAACCTCGCTCACGTCGGCATCGGAACCGATTTCCAGAAAATTCTCGGCGCCGTCTTCGGGGAAAATGAAACTTCTGACCCGGTCGGGAGGAGCATTCCACAATTTCGCGGCGGCGAATTTTCCGAGGACCGCGATCTCGTCGCCGTCGTCCGCATGCCCCGCCCCTTCGACCAGCCACAAATCGACTGCGCGACGCACAGCGAAAAGCGGAGCGATCACGCATTTCAATTCGGCGATGAAAACTTCCAGAGGAGTCGCCGGATAACGGCGGTCCGCAAACGGGACGTTGCGGAAAAATCCCCATCCGGAGCGTTCCAAAGCCGTCGCGATCTGCACCAGACGCTCTTTCATCCGGCCGTGGACGGCGGCAAGATCCGCGTCGCTTCGCGTCAGTTCGAGGATCGTCACGGGGGAAGTCCCTTCGAGCATACCGGTGAATTCCATTTCGGCGCGCCGGAGCGCGGTTTCCGCAAGCGTCGGGACAGGGATCGCTTCTTCGTCGTCATTCGGGCGGGAAAATATTTCGCGCATCGAAAGATTCAGGACGCGGCGGATATATTCCTCGAGCATCATCCTTTTTTTGGCGGCGTAGAGTTCGCGCGTTTCGCGCGGCGCATCCGCTTCATTGCCGCCGCGGGCGCCGTAGTCATAGAAAAAATATTTGCGGCGGCACGTCCGCCAGTAACGGCGCCGGCGCACCGTCCAGCAGAAATCGAAATCGCGCGCATTCAAAATGAGAGGAAACATCGTCCGCACCGGATCAGTCGCCGCTTTCGCGCAACGACTTCCGGCGCGATGTCAGAAGCGTGAAATGCACGATATGCCAAAGCGCCGCCACCCCGTCGCGCCACGAAATTTTTTTGCCTTCGTCGCGGCGGCGGGGATGATAGGAGATCGGCACTTCCAACAGCCGCAGAGGTTTCATTTTGGCGAGTTTCGCGCCGATCTCGACTTCGATCCCGAAACGGTTCGACGTCAATATCAAACGGCGTATCACGTTGCGGCGGAACATTTTGTAACAACTTTCCATATCGCTGACACGCAGACCGGAAAAGAGATTGAAAACTTTTGTCAGCACAACGTTGGCGAAGCGGTTGGGAAAACGCAACCCGGGATTGCCGAGCAGCCGGGAGCCGTAGACCGCATCCGCTTCGCCCTCGACGAGCGCAGTCAAAAGTTCCGGATAATCGCCGGGATCGTATTCCAGATCGGCGTCCTGCACGATGACGAAAGGCATCGACGCCTCGCCGAAACCGCGGATCAGCGCGGCGCCTTTGCCGCGGTTGCACGGCTGGGGAAATACCTTGACGCGCGGGTCGCTCCGGAAAGCGTCGAGACACCGCAACGTCGCGTCGGTCGAAGCGTCGTCGATGACGAGCAACTCTCCGACTTCGGGACGCGCCAAAACCTTTTCGACGATGGTTCCGACCGATTTTTCTTCGTTGAAAACCGGCATCACCACGGAAAGGCAATGCAGAAGCGTTTCGGGAGACGTCATTTGCCGAGTTCGCGCGAACGGATCGCCGCGGCGCGGACCGCTCCGATGACCAGGCCTTTGAATCCGCCCTGTTCCAAAACTTCCAACGCCCGGCTCGTCGTTCCGGCGGGACTGGTGACGGCATCGCGCAGGATCGCCGGATGCGTCTGGGTCTCGCGGAGCATCCGCGCCGAACCGAGAACCGTTTCGATCGCCAATTCCAACGCGACGTCGCGCGTCAGCCCCTCGGCGACGCCGCCGTCGGCAAGCGCCTGGATGAAATCAAAAACGTAAGCGGGACCGCTGCCCGAAAGCGCGGTCACGGCGTCGAGATCGCGTTCCTTGACGACGACCGCGCTGCCGACGCTCGAAAGGATCTTTTCCGCGAGTTTCAGATCGGCGGCCTTCGCCGTTTTCCCTGCGGCATACGCCGCCGCGCCCGCGCCGACGAGCGCGGGGGTGTTGGGCATCACCCGGATCAACCGGCTTCCGGGACAAAGCGCCGCCAGTTTTTCCAACGGCACGCCCGCAACGATGGAAATCACAAGTTTTCCGGAAAATCCGCCGGAAAAAGGCGCGAGCGCTTCCGCGACGACCTGCGGCTTGACGGCGACCAGCACCGTATCGGCGGCGGCGAAACTTTTTTTCGCGTCGGAAACGGCGGCGACTTCCGTCGCCGCGGTGAATTTTTTCGCGGCGTCGGCGGAAACGTCGAAAGCCGTCAGATCCGCGGCGCGGAATTTTCCCGATTTCACCATTCCCCCGGCGATGGCGGTCGCCATTTTTCCGGCGCCGAAAAAGAAAATTTTATTCATTCGATCACTCCGTTCTCCGTGATTATGCGGCAAAGCGCGCAAAATATTTGACGATCAGGATCGCGCCGAGCGCGAAAACATACCAGGAAAAAACCGCGAGCCGTCCTTTTTTGACCACTTTGACCAGGGCGCTCAACGCGAAAAGCCTCACCGCCGCCGACACGGCGACGGCGACGCCCAGTTGCAGGTGCGAAACCGAGAGCGCATCCGCCGCTTCGGCGCGCAGCAAGTGGATCGTTTCCAGAAGCGTCGCGCCGAAAATCGCGGGCAGAGCGAGCAAAAAGGAAAAAGTCGCCGCCGCTTCGCGCTCGATCCCGGCGAACAGTCCCGTCGAGATCGTCGAACCGGAACGCGATATTCCCGGGATCAGCGCCGCCGCCTGAACGCACCCCACGGTCAACGCCTGTTTCCAGGAAATCTCTTTGAGAGGAGTCGGTTCCGCGGCGCGTTCGACGAGTTTCTTTTTCCCGGAAAGCAACAGCAACGCGCCCGTGATGAGAAATCCGAAAGCGATCACCGCCTCGTCCTGAAACAGCGTTTCGTCGAGCCGGAAATGCTTGACCGTCAGACCGATGATCCCGGCGGGGACCGACGCCAGTACGACCATACAGAGCAACCGGAACTGGTCGCGCCGGAAAAATCCGATGAGTATCCGGAAATAAAACACGATGATCGCAAGCAGCGATCCCGCGTGGAGCATAATGCCCAGCATCGCGCTTTCCTCGCCCCTAAAACCGAAAAACGCCGCCAGTACCGCCAGGTGTCCCGAAGAACTGACCGGCAGAAATTCCGTCAACCCCTGCACCGCGGCAAGCAAAAGTACATAGCACCAGAGCGCCATCGTCATTTCTCCGGTTCAGGGATCTGACGCACCAGCTGATCGCCGCCGCTTTTGACCTTTTCCCAATACACGATGCACCGGTCTTTCGCATCGGGATTCGTATAGCAGTAGATACCGAAAACCGCCGCCACGGCAACGAACAGAGCGAGGACGAATCCGGCGATAACGCCGCAACAGCAACCGTCCGACAAACCCATTTCCCGACCCTCCTCTTAAAAATCCCGCCGCGCCGGATAAAAGATGATTTCCGGCACGGGAAGTTTCCATTCCGCATTCCGCATCCGGGCGGCGGCAGAACCGGATTTCAGCGCCGTTTTCCCCTTCGCCGCCGTCAGATAAAGATCCGGACGCGCATCCTGCGTTTCGTCGCCGAGAAGCGCCAGCACGATCCCGTCGGCATCCAGTCCGAGTACGGAAGCGTCGAGCGCGACCGCGGCAACCGCGCCGGCGGCGGGATCGCAGCACGGAAGCGTTTTTTCCGCGGTGCGCGCCGCGAAAGCGGCGAGCGATTCTTTTTCCGGGCGGTAATCCGACAACAGCGCCGTTTCGGAAAGCAGCGGCAACAAGCCGCCCGCATCCGCCGCCACGCTCAACGGCGCCGCTTCCGGAGAATAGGACAAATCGTCCCGGCGCGGCCGAAGCCGTTTCGGCTCGACCGGCAAAACGGCGGTCAGCGCGGCGATCTCACCTTCCCTGGGCAATGCGTCGGGATCGGTTTCCAACTGCCGGATCCGCTCGGCGGATATACCGCAAAGATCGGCGAGATGCACGATCGACAATTTCCGGCGGCGGCGTGCATTGCGGAGCGCGCGGTTGACCCGGGAAAAAACTTCCCGGTCGCCGAGCCGGATGCGTTGCCAGAGCGACGGCAATGCGTCCGCTTCGGCGCTGTCGCCGAGATAGCGCATCATTCGGTCGAGATTTTCTCTTGACGGCATCAAAACCCCGTTGACGATCTGCGACACGGCGCTTGCGGTCAGCCCCATACGATCCGCCAGTTCGTTCTGACGCAGACCTACGGCCGCGAGCGCGCTTTTCAACTGTCGCCCGAAAGCAGTAGTCAAAGCACTTTTCATCTTTCCGACACTTTTATTGTAATGCAGAGGAGTTTCGTTACAATGGGTATTAATATGACCCGCGATATGAAAAATAGCAAGCCGTTTTAAGAAAAAACTTAACGCCCGAACAATTTTTTCAGCAAAATCATATCTTCCGGACGGGTCAATTTCGGATTGGGGTCGGGATCTTCCAGCACGGCGACGGGAAAACCGGCGCGGCGCATCGCCTCGGCGTCGTCGGTGACGGAATCATCCCGGGAACTTTCCAGCGCCGCGCGGAGTTTTCCGGCATCGAAAAGTTGAGGCGTTTCCGCCCGGAAAAGCGCGTCGCGCGCGATGTTCTCCGCGATCCTGAGATCCGCGCCGACGCGCTTGAGCGAATCGGCGAGAAAACGTCCTGAAATCACGCCGCAATCGTGCTTGACGGCATAATCGTACAACCGTTTCAACTGGGCGGCGGTGCCGAGCGGCCGCGCCGCGTCGTGAACCGCCGCGAAGCGGACAAATGTATCGAGCGCCGCCAGACCGTTGCGCACCGATTCGGCGCGGCAGTCGCCGCCGTCGGCGAACCGGACGGCTTTGTCCGGCAGATACCGCCGGACCTGCGCTTCGTATGCCGCGCGGAATTTCGGAGCCGCGACCAGCACCAGCGTCGCCGCCAGCGGAGCGTAAGTGCGAAGCGCGTGGACGACGACCGGCGCGTCGCCGAGTTCTTCCAGAAGTTTGTTGCGTCCGTAACGCGTCGACGCGCCGCCCGCAACGACGATCACACCGAGATCGGAAATCGTTTGATCCATCACATCACCGTATTGGATTCCAGCCATTTTTTCGCAACGGGGTCGCCCAGTTCGATTGCCCGCCGGAGGAATGCTTTCGCCGCCTTTTCGTCTTTGTCGACGCCCCTGCCCTGCAGCAAAGCGATGCCCGCTTCGCGCGTCGCGCCGGGATGACCGACGGCCGCCGCCGTCCGGAACCAGAAAAAAGCCCCTTCGTAATCGACGTCGATCCCCGTGCCGTCGCGGAAAGCGACACCGAGCAGATATTCGCTTTCCATATCCCCGGCGCGGGCGCCTTTTTCAAAATAGGCGAACGCCTTGCTTTCATCCTTTTGGACGCCGATCCCGGCGCTGTAACAAATGCCCAGTTCCCGCCACGCCGAAGGATATTGCATCGCGGCGGCGCGGTCGAAACACTCCAACGCGGCGCGCACGTCGTGGGGGACGACTTCGCCGACGAGATGGCATTTGCCGAGGCGTACGAGCGCACGGGGCGAACCTTTTTCCACCGCCTGACGCAACAGCGCGAGCGCGCGTTCAGGGTCGCGCGGACAGCCGAACCCGTCGTCGAGCGTGATGCTCAAACGGGTAAGCGCTTCGGGGTCGCCGGTAGCGGCGGCGCGTTCGAGTACGGCGGCGGCGCCTTTCATATCCGGCACGTCGCCGACGCCGTCCTGCAGACAGACGGCGTAGAGCAACAGCGTTTTGACGTCACAGCGGTTGTCCGCCGTCGCCGTTTTGAGCAGAGCGCGGATCTTGGCGCCGTTTTCTTTCCGGTTTTCAACGTCCTGATAGAGCAAAGAAGCGTATTCGCACTGGGCGGTCAGGACGTTTTCTCCGGCGAGTTTTTCGAGTTTTTCCAAAGCGGCGGCGGGCGCGGCGGGCAGTTCGGCGAAACGCCCGGATTCATTTTCTTCGGCGGGAACGCCCTTGTATTCAAGCACCGCCGCCTGCGCGGCGGCTTCGGGGATGTCCGCCGCCGCCTTTTCCAGCCAGAAATAAGCCATCCGTTCGCTTCGGGCGACGCCCCATCCGCGGAGATAACACATCCCGAGATTGTAACGCGCTTCGGGGGAACCGCCGTCCGCGGCGGTGCGGAACCAATAGACCGCCAGTCTGGGATTGGCGATGCGGTTTTTTCCGAAAAAGAATTCGTTGCCGAGTTTCAACTGGGAAACGACATCGCCGTCCTGCGCGGCATCGCGCAAAGGATCGTCGTCGTCCTCCGCGCCGACGAGCGCGAAAGCGCATCCGGCGCAGAGCCATACGACAAACGGGAAAAAACTATTTTTTCTTGAGCGCTTCAACTTCGGCCTGGAGCTCTTCCACTTGCTTTTTCAACCGCTCGAAGCGGCGGGGAAGCGTCAACCGCGCCATACAGTCGCGCTGGGACTCCGCGGGAGTACCGAGTGCGATGGCGCCGGCGGGAAGACTTTTCTGGACGTTGCTCGTCCCGGCGATCTGAACTCCGTCGCCGAGGACGATATGTCCGTTGACACCCGCTTTGCCGCCGAGTACGACGCCGCGTCCGATTTCGGCGCTTCCGGCGATGCCGCTCTGTCCGACGAGAATGGAACTTTCCCCGACGATGACGTTGTGGGCGATCATCACCAGATTGTCGATTTTCGCGTTGCTTTTGATGCGCGTGCATCCGAAACGCGCCCGGTCGACGGTGGTGTTGGCGCCGATTTCGACGTCATCGTCGATCTGGACAAACCCGGTCTGCGGGATTTTGACCAGCCCCTGCGGCGTCGGGGTGAAACCGAAACCGTCGCCGCCGATGACGACGCCGGGGTTGAGGATCACTTTGTTGCCGACGACGCAACGGTACATGATCGTCACGTTGGGTGCGATGAACGTGTCGGAGCCGATTTTGACCTGATGCCCGATATAGGCGCACGCGCCGATGACGGTGCGGTCGCCGATTTCGGCGCCGGCTTCGATGACGGCATTGGGACCGACGGAAACGCCGGCGCCGAGTTTCGCCGACGGATCGACGACGGCGGAAGGATGCACGGTTGCCGGATATTTCGGCGGTTCTTCGGCGAAAAGCGCGACGATTTTGCCGAAGGCGACGTCCACGTTGTCGCAGACGACGAGCGTGCGCGCCGAAGCGTCCGCGTCGGCGAGGTCGCGGCAGACGAGCACGATGCCCGCCGGCGAAGCTTCCAATTGATGCTGATAACGTTTGTTGGAAACGAAACTCAAATCGTCTTTTCCCGCATGGCGGATGCCCTCGACGCGGGAAATGGTACGGGCGGGATCGCCTTTGATCTCACCGCCGACGATCTCGGCGATTTTTGCGGCGGAAAGCGTCAGATTTTTCATAACCGGGTCTCCTTATTTCTTTTCCGGAGCGTTCTTGTCCGTGCGGGGCCGGGTGAGTTCGCCGACGACCGCGTCGGTGATGTCGTTCCCTTTGGGATAGAGAAGCACTTCGGGCTGGTCGTTGGTCGTTTTTCCGGAAACGTCGAAAACGAAGGCGTATCCTTCGGCGGAAGCGCGGCGGCGGATCTCCTGACGGATATCCTCCATGATCTCGCCGCGTTTTTTGGTTTCAAGATTGCGGATGTCGGCGGCACGCCCCTGCACATAAAGTTCGATGTCCGCCTTTTTTTCGTTGGCTTCGGTCTGGGCTTGGACGGCGAGTTTTTCGGCGTCGGCGCGTTCCTGATCCGCCAATGCGATGTTGAGCGCGTTGACCCGGGCGGTGCGCGCCTTTTCGGTGGCGGCGGTAAGTTGTTCGTTGAGCCGGGTCAGATAGGAACGGTACGTTTCCGCCTGCTGTTTGATCGCGTCTTCGGCGATCCGGCTTTTGTAGTATTCGCGGAAGACCCGTTCGAGATCGATCACGGCGATCCTTTCCGCCGCCGGCAACAACGCGGCGCCGAGCAACGCCGCCGCGACCCAGAATTTTCTCATCGTTTCGCCTCTTTTTCCGTTAACGGCTGGTGTAGTTGGGAGCGTCTTTGGTGACGACGACGTCGTGGGGATGCGCTTCGCGGAGCCCCGCGTTGCTCACACGCACAAAACGCGCTTTTTTGTGGAGTTCTTCGATGGTGCGGGCGCCGCAGTAGCCAAGGCTGTAGCGCAGACCTCCGACGAACTGACGGATCACGTCGCGCACCGCGCCGCGGTAGGGAACCATCGCTTCGATGCCCTGGGGAACGATCTCGGAATCGTTTTCGACATCGTCCTGTCCGTAACGTTCGCGGCTTCCGGCATTGGCTTTCATCGCTTCGAGACTGCCCATTCCGCGGTAGGCGACGTAACTGCGTCCCTGATGGAGAACGACTTCGCCGTTGCTTTCGCTCGTACCGGCGAGCACCGATCCCATCATCACGCAGGAAGCGCCGACCGCCAGAGCTTTGGCGACGTCGCCGGAAAGTTTGATCCCTCCGTCGGCGATGACCGGCAGATCGGCGGGGACCGCGCTGCAGGCGTTGTAAATCGCCGAAATCTGCGGGATCCCGACGCCGGCGACGACGCGGGTCGTGCAGATCGAACCGGGACCGATGCCGACTTTGATGCCGTCGGCGCCCGCGTCGGCGAGCGCTTTCGCCGCTTCGGCGGTGGCGATGTTGCCGGCGACGACGTCGATTTTGTCGCCGTAGGTCTTTTTGATCATGGAAAGGGTTTCGATCACGCCCTTGGAATGGCCGTGGGCGGTGTCGAGTACAAGCACGTCGCATCCGGCGTCGTAAAGCGCCGCGATGCGTTTTTCATCGTAGGGACCGACCGCCGCCGCCACGCGCAGACGGTGATCGGCGTCGCGGTTGTAATCGGGGGTGTCGCGCTCGATGAGACTGCGCACGTCGGCGTAACTGAAAAGCCCTTTGAGACGTCCGTCGCGGTCGACCATCGGCAGTTTGCCGACTTTGTTTTCGCGCATGATGCGGTAAGCGTCCTTGATCGACGCGGTTTCGGGAGCGGTGACAAGTTTGCGCGACATCACATTGGCGATGGGCACGGCGTAGTCGCTCAGGAACTTGATGTCGCGATTGGTGAGAATGCCGACGAGTACGCCGTTCTCATCGGTAACGGGAAATCCGGAAAAGGAATATTTCTTGCGCTTCTTTTCCCGCATCATTTCATCGACGGTCTGTTCAGGGTGAAAGGTGACGGGATCGTCGATGCGTCCGTTGAGATAGGATTTGACCTTGCGGACTTCTTCCGCCTGGGCTTTCGGAGCGAGATTTTTGTGGATGACGCCGATGCCGCCGAGTTGCGCCATCGCGATCGCCATACGGCTTTCGGTGACCGTATCCATCGCGGCGCTGACGAAAGGCACGTTGAGCGCGACGTGGCGGGAAAACTTCGTCCGCACGTCGGCGTCGTGCGGCAGGAAATCCGCGTAAAGCGTGACCAGGGAAATGTCGTCGAACGTCAGTCCCTCGTAGGGAAAAGCCGCCATAAATTGATCGATGAAGCGCATAGTTCTCATCCTCCCGGGAAATCCCGTATTGATCCAAGTTTCAAAGTATAGACGTATACTACTATACACCGCGCCGGGGAAAGTTGCAAGGGGAAAATCCTTTTGAAAAAGCGTTTTCCGCCGTCAAAAACGGACGAGGCGCCGCGAATTGAGTACGACGCAGAGTGAACTGCAACACATCGCGGCGGCGGCGGCGGCGGGCGAAAGAAGAGTTCCGCCGGCAAGCGCGTCGAATGCTCCGGCGGCGAGCGGCAGTGCGACGGCGTTGTAGCCGAAAGCCCACAAAAGATTTTCGCGGATGATTTTCATCGTCTTTTTTCCGAGCGTCAGCGCTTTTTCCACGGCGCCGAGATCATTGCCGGGCAAAACGACGTCGGCGCATTCGAGCGCGACCGCCGCGCCCGCGCCGAGCGCGACGCCGACGTCGGCAGCCGCCAGAGCCGGAGCGTCGTTGACGCCGTCGCCGACCATCATCAGCAATGTGTGCGGCGGCAGATCCCGCCGCATTTCGCGGAGCGCGTCCGTCTTGTTTTCGGGCAGAAGACCGCCGCGCATTTCACCGGCGCCGAGTTTCCGGGCGACGGCGGCGACGCTTCCGGGGCGGTCGCCCGAAAGGATCGCGGTGGCGATGCCGCGGCGGCGCAACGCGGCAAAAAGCGCGTCCGCGCCGGGACGCAGCCGGTCGCCGAATTCGATCCGCCCCGCGAAAACGCCGTCGCGCGCAAAAACGACGGCCGTGGCGTCGTCGTTTTCGGGGAGTTCGCCGCAACCGGCGAAATCGGCGGCGCCGATCTTCCATTCCGCTCCGTCGATCCGGCAGGAAACGCCCCGTTTCCCGGAAAAGGAAACGTTTTCCGCCGCAGGCAACGGCAAATGCCGTTTTGCGGCTTCGGCGCGGAAAACTTCCGCGAGGAAATGGCGGACGCCGCTTTCCGCGGCGGCGGCGGCGCGAAAGAGTTCGTTTTCAGTAAAACCGTCGCCGCATACGACGTTGCGGATCGCGAAATTTCCGTCGGTCAACGTGCCCGTTTTGTCGAAAACGGCTTTTCCGATCCGGTCGAGTTTTTCCAGCGCGGCGCCATCGCGGACGAGGATGCCGTGCCTCGCCGCCGCCGCGACGGCGGCGGAAACGGCGAGCGGCGTCGCCAGTCCGAGCGCGCACGGGCAACTGACAACGAGAACGGAGAGCGCGTGACGCAGAGCGTTTTCCGCGCCGCTTCCGGCGGCGAGCCAGCCGATCGCGGAAACGGATGCCGCCGCGAGGACGATCCAGACGAACCAACCCGAAAAGCGGTCGGCGATCCGGGCGATGCGCGGACGTTTGCCCTGCGCTTCGGCGACCAAACGCGCGAGCCGGGCGACGACGGTCGCGCTTCCGACGGCATCCGCCCGGATCACGACGGCGCCGGAAAGATTGACCGCGCCGCCGAAAACGTTCGCGCCCGGAGATTTGAAAACTGGGCGGGATTCTCCCGTCAAAAGCGCTTCATCGACTTCGGTTTCGCCTTCGGAAACGACACCGTCTACGGGGATCCTTTCGCCGGGACGCACTTTCAGAAGATCGCCGACGGCGATTTTTTCCGGCGCAAGTTCGATTTCTCCTCCGGGCGTGATCTTGCGCGCGGTTTCGGGAAGTTCCCGCATCAGAGCGGAAACGGCTCCGGCGATCCGGCGCCGGGCGGAACTTTCCAGCATTTTGCCGAGCAAAATCAGCGCGACGATCATCCCGACGCCGGAAAAAGAAAGCATTCCGCCGCGGAAAAGCGCGACGGCGCCGCCGGCGAAAGCCCCCGCCGTGCCGAGCGCGATCAGCGAATCCATATCGGGCGTGCCGCGCAACAGATTGCCGAATCCGCGCGGATAGAAACGCCATCCCGTTATCATCGCGGCGGCGGCGAGGAATGCCTGAAAAACACCGCCGGCGAAACTCGCACCGAAAGCGGAGTGTTCCGCGACGATGAGCGCGAGTGCGAAAAACGCGGCGGCACCGAAACGGCGCGGCGTAAAAAAATCTTCGCGTTCGCCGGGAAAATTTTCGCCCGTCCAGAGTTTTCCGGAAAATCCCGCTTTGCGGATCGCCGCAAGGATCACTTCTTCTTCGGGGCCGCCGTCCAGCGAAAGTTGCGCGGCGGGGAAATTGACGCTGACGCCGCAGTCCGGCGCGGCGGCGGAAACGACGCGCTCCAGATGCGCGGCGCATCCGGCGGAGTGCATCCCGGTGATCGAGAAGAGCCTCCGGCTCATGCGGAAGCCGCCGTTTGCACCGGAGCGGCTCCGGTGACGAAACCGCCGAACGTACAATGGGCGACGAGTTGGTCTGCCTCGTTGAAAACTTCAACAAGATAGACTCCCGTGCGGCGTCCGCGGGAAACGCCGCGGCATACGGCGCGCAGTTTTTTGCCCGTGCCGGGGCGAACGAAACGGATGTTTCCGTCGAGCGACACGCAGACGTTTCCGGCGAGTCCCGAAGCGTTGGCGGCTCCGGCGAAACACAAATCCGCCAGCGTGAAGATCGCGCCGCCCTGGACGATGCCGTCGGCGTTGAGGGTGTTTTCGGTGACGTCAAGTTCCGCTTCGGCATATTCCGGAGCGACCTTGACGAGCCGGATGCCGTTGGTGCGGCAGAAAGCGTCGCGGGCGTTGAGAAAATCGGCGACCTGACGCGGATCGTTCATAAAAAGAGCCCTTTCAATAATCAAGTTCGCCGCGCAGATACGCCGCCATCACGGAAGCCGCGCGGCCTTCGACGCCGGAAATGACATTGATGCCGGATTCCCGGAGCCGGAACTGAAGTTCCTCGCTCATTTTGGCGGCGATGAGAAGATCGACTTCCAGACCGATCAACTGGCGGATCAGCGCGTCGGCGCCGCCGGGTGGGACGGGGACTTCCTCCTCCTCGCGCATTTTTCCGGCGTCGATCCGGAAACAGGCGAAACGGGCAAAGTTTTCCCCCCATTGCGTGGAAACGGCGATCGTCACGGGAAAAGCGCTTTCTTCACTCGAGTGCGGCGCGTTCCGCCGCGAGCCGTTCCGCTTCGGAAAGCGGAAGCGCCTGATGCGCGACGATTTTCTCGCGCAACGTTTTGAGTTGCGTTTGGATCTTCTGCACGGCACCGTCGATCGCCTTGAAAAGGTCGAAATCTTCGACTTTGGCGGTGACGACGTGATATTTGCAGTTAAAGACCACATTGACCGCGAAACGGCTTTTTTCCTGTTGCAGGACCGCATTGACCGAAGCCGCTTTGAGCATCGGATCGTCGTGGAGAGGAAGCAGTTGCGCCTCGACATAGGCGCGGACTTTTTCCGAAATCTCGAACTGACGGCCGCTGACGGTGATAGCCATAAAAAACCTCCGTATGTTTCCGGCGGGGAGCCCTTCGCTCCGCCGCTCACATCGTGAACTGCTTGCCCAGATAGATTTCCTGCGCTTCGGGATCGCGGACGAGGAAATCGCTCGGTCCTTCGATCAGGATCTTGCCCATGCACATCAGATAGGCGCGGTCGACGACGGCGAGCGTTTCGCGCACGTTGTGGTCGGTGATGAGGATGCCGAGGCCGCGGTCGCGCAGTTGGAGGATGATTTTCTGGACATCCTGCACCGCCAGGGGATCGACGCCGCTGAAAGGTTCGTCGAGCATGATGAAAGCGGGATTGGTCACCATCGCGCGGGTGATTTCAAGACGGCGGCGTTCGCCGCCGGAAAGCGTCATCGCCTTCTGCTTGCGCAACCGCGCCAACTGAAGTTCGTCGAGGAGCAGTTCCAGACGGCGGCGGCGTTCGGAGCGGGAAATGTCGAGCGTTTCGAGAATCGCCATAATGTTTTCCTCGACGGTCAGTTTCCGGAAAATGGAAGGTTCCTGCGCGAGGTATCCCATCCCGAGCCGGGCGCGCCGGTACATCGGCATATGGGTGATGTCGAAGCCGCGGAAATGGACTTCGCCGCCGTCGGGGCGGATCAGTCCCATGACCATGTAGAAACTGGTCGTTTTTCCGGCGCCGTTGGGGCCGAGCAGACCGACGACTTCCCCCGCCTTGACGGAAATGGAAACGTCGTTGACGACGGTGCGTCCGTGATAGATTTTCACCAGATGGTCGGCGCGGACCAGAATGCCTTGTTCCTGCTTTTCGTCCATAAGAAATAACTTTTTCCGTTTTCGCCGCCCCGGAGGCGGGGGGACGTTTCGTTTCTCACGACCATATTATACACAGCATCGGGCGATCCGTCAAGTCGATTTTCAAGTTTTTGCGCGTTATTTGTCCATCGGAAGCGTTTGCATAAGCGCCGTCGGGCGGTTATGTTAAACACAGAGCGTCCGCGAAAACCAAAACGAAAAGGGATCGTCCCGTGGATTTTTTTGAACAACTTGCCGAACTCGCCGCCGCGATGCCGCGCCGCAAAATGGTGCGGAGCGACCACCCCGCCTGGCAGGCGTTTCTCGCCGACCGCCCCGCCCCGCCGGAAACCGCGGACGACGCCCCGACGGATATGGGAACGCTCGCCGCGCTCGGCGACGCCGCAAAAATGTGCCGGGCGTGTCCGCTCGGAACGGGACGGCTTCACGCCGTTTTCGGCGAAGGGGATCCGCACGCGAAACTGATGTTCATCGGCGAAGGGCCGGGGGCGGACGAAGACGCATCGGGGCGTCCTTTCGTCGGGCGCGCAGGGCAATTGCTCGACAAAATGATCGCGGCGATGCAGTTCCGCCGCGAAGAAGTCTACATCGCCAACGTCGTCAAATGCCGTCCGCCGGGGAACCGCGCGCCGACTCCGGAAGAGGCGCAAAAATGCGCGCACTTCCTCGAAAAACAGATCGGACTCATCAAACCGGAAGTCATCGTCCTGCTCGGAGCGAGCGCGGCGAAGTATCTGTTGCGCCGCGAAGAAGGCATCACGCGGTTGCGCGGGCGTTTTCTCGAATACCGGGGCATCCCCGTAATGCCGACCTACCACCCCGCTTTTTTGCTGCGGCAGGAATCCGCGAAACGCGATGCGTGGAGCGATTTGCAGCAGGTGATGGCGAAATTCGGCAAATATCCCGTGAAAAAGTGACGGAGCGTCATCGCCCGTCGTCGTCGGGAGGAGTGTTTCCGGCGGGACCGACGCCGATGACGAATTCCCCGCGCCAGTCGTCGCGACGCGCGGCAAGTTCTTCCAGCGTGCCGCGCAAAATTTCTTCGTGGATCTTGGTCGCTTCGCGGATGATCGCGCCGCGGCGGTTTTTTCCGGCGGTCTCACAAAGCGCTTTCAGCGTTTTGCCGACGCGGAAAGGCGACTCGAAAAAGAAAGTCGTGCCGTCGTAATCGCGGATCTTCTCAAAAAATTTCGCGCGTTTTCCCGGCTTCACCGGAGCAAACGCGAGAAACTGGAAGTGATCGACCGGAAGTCCCGACGCCGTAACCGAAAAAGTCAATGCCGAAACCCCGGGGATGACGACCGGCTCGATGCCCGCTTCAAGTGCTTCGTTGACAAGCAAATACCCGGGATCCGCAAGCGACGGTGTCCCCGCATCGGAAACGAGCGCGACGGAAAATCCGGCGCGCAGTTTTTCGACGAGTTTCCCGACTTTCTGATGCTCGTTGAAAGAGTGACAGCTTTCCAGCGGGACGTGGATGTCGAAATGCGACAGAAGTTGTCGCGTATGCCGCGTGTCTTCGGCGGCGATGAGATCGACGGAGCGCAACACGCGCAATGCGCGCAAGGTGATGTCCTCAAGATTGCCGATCGGCGTGGCGACAAGAAAAAGACCGTGCAGTTTTTCCGGGATTTCTTCCATTTTTCACCTCACCGGTAACGGGTCGGATCGGGGATCGCCGCGGCGGCGAAACCTTCCTTTCGGAGCCGGCAACTGGCGCAGACGCCGCAGGCGCGGCCGTCGGCGTCGGCGTTGTAGCAGGAAACCGTCCGACTGTAATCGACGCCGAGCGAAACGCCCAATTCGATGATCTCCTTTTTGGAAAGGTTCTGCAAAGGCGTATGGATCGTCCACGTTTCGCCGTTCAAAGCGGCTTTGGTGCCGAGCGTCGCGGCGCGGGCAAATGCGTCGATGAAAGCGGCGCGGCAATCCGGATAATTGGAAAAATCAACATCGTTGACGCCGATAAAAAGGTCGCGGCAATCCATCGCTTCGCCGAATGCCGCCGCCAGCGAGAGGAAAACGAGGTTGCGGGCGGGAACGTAGGTAACGGGGACTTCGCCGGGATGCGCGCATTCTTCCGGCACGGCGATCGCGTCGTCGGTCAGCGCGGAAGCTCCCCACATCCGCAGATCGAGCGGAAATTCGATATGGCGGACGGCGCCCGCCGCTTCCGACAACCGCCGCGAAGCATTCAATTCCGCGCGGTTTCTCTGACCGTAGTCGAAACTCATCGTGTAACACGCGAAACCGTCGCGTTTCGCGATGGCAAGACAAGTGGCGGAATCCAGTCCGCCGCTCAAAAGAATGACCGCTTTTTTCATTTTCACACTCCGGGGACGTCGCCCCAAATCAATTTGTGCATCTGCAACTGCATGCGCATCCGGTAAGGCGATGCAAGCACTTTTTCCGCCAGTAATTTAAAATCAATGCGTCCCCAGACGGGGGAAACGAGCAAAGGGCAACCGATCTTGTCAAGCGAAAATTTTTCGATCTCGCGGACGGCGAAATCGAAATCGTTTTCGTCCGAAACGACGAATTTCACTTCGTCGCGCGGAGTCAGTTTACGATAGTTCGCGTCGTCGTGAAACGCCGCCATCCCGGAGCCGGGAAGTTTCCGGTCGACGATGCGGTGGCATTGATCGGAAACGAGATCGACCGGCAACGATCCATTGGTTTCAAGAAGCACGGTAAATCCTTTGTCCAAAAGGAGTTGGACAAGTTCCGGAGTTTCTTTTTGCGCCAACGGCTCGCCGCCCGTCACTTCGACGAGGGAAACTTGGGAAGCGGCGGCGAGTTCCGCCAACTCCGCAACGGTCGCCGTGCGGGAAACTTCCCTTGCGTAGACGCTGTCGCAATAGTTGCAGTCGAGATTGCATCCGGCGAGCCGGATGAAAAAACAGGGCAATCCGGCGAACGTCGATTCGCCCTGCAAACTTTTGAAACATTCCGAAACGTTCAGCAAAAGGACGATCCTTTATTCGTAGTAGGTGCAGAACGAGTTGTCGGATTCGCCGACTTTGACTTTCGCCACTTTGACCGAAGCGGAATCGAAACGCTCTGCCATACGCCGGAAAATGTGCATCGCCAACACTTCGCTCGTCGGATTGATCTCGGCAAATTCCGGCAGTCCGGAAAGATTGCAATGATCGTAACTGTCGAGAACCGCGTCCATTTCGGTCTTGAGTTTGCGGAAATCGACGGCGATGCCGACGGCGTCGAGACTTCCGGCGCGCACCGTCACCGTGATGTGATAATTGTGTCCGTGCAGATTGCGGCAGTTTCCGGCGTAGCCGCGCAACTGATGCGCGGCGGAAATCGCGCGGGTGATCTCGATCTCGAACATCCCCTTTCCTCCCCTATTCCAATTTCAAATCGTCGAGCGCGCTCCAGGCGGGCGAGCCGCCCGTTTTTTCGTGACAGCGGCACGGTTTTTCGTTGCGGTCGGCGCCGCATACAGGGCAAAGCCCCGCGCAATCTTCGCGGCAGACGAGATTCATC
>JAKSOG010000024.1 GCA_024405715.1 Victivallaceae bacterium
ACAACGAAGGCGGCTGAAGCGGAAAAGGCAGCGGCCCCGGCGAAAAAAGCCCCCGCAAAAAAGACGGCGGCGAAAAAAGCCGCCGCCCCGAGCGAAGAAAAAGCCGAATAACATACCTTCAGGAGTCGAAAGAATATGATTACCGCGAAAATGGTTTCGGAACTCCGGGATAAGACCGGAGCCGGTATGATGGATTGCAAACGCGCGCTCGACGCCGCCAACGGCGACATGGAGCTCGCCATCGAGAATCTGCGCAAGGCCGGCATCGCGAAAGCCGAGAAAAAATCGGGCCGCAGCACCAATCAGGGCAAAGTCTGGACCGGCGTCGCCGAAGGCAAAGCCGCGATCATCGAACTGCTCTGCGAAACGGACTTCGCCGCCAAGACCGGGAAATTCACCGATCTCGTCAAAGACGTCGTCGCGTCCGCACTGGCGCAAAGCGGTGACGGCGACATCGCCGAAGCGTTGAACGCCGCCGTCAAGGAGACGCTGACCAGCCACATCGCCACCATCGGCGAAAATATGCAGTTGCGCCGCGCCGAAAAGTGGGAAGGCACCGGAAACACGTTCGGTTTCTACCACCACATGGACGGGCGCGTGAGCGTCCTCGTCGAGGCGGAAGGCGCCGCGGACGCCGCGCTCCTTACGGACGTGGCGATGCACATCGCCGCTTTCAATCCGCGCTACGTCGCGCCGGAAAATATCCCCGCCGACGTGATCGCCAAGGAAAAGGAAATCGCGCTCGCCGCTGATCCGAAACTTGCCGGAAAACCCCAGCAGATGCTGGATAAGATCCTCGACGGCAAAATGAACCGCTTCTACTCGGAAGTGTGTCTGACCCGTCAGCCCTGGTTCAAGGATGACAAGACGACGCTCGCCAAGTTGAGCCCCTCGCTCAAAGTCAAGCGTTTCGTTCGCTGGGAAGTCGGCGAAGAACTTTAAGCTGTATCAGGCTTTATCAAAGGCACCGGAGAACATCCGGTGTCTTTTTTTTTATGGGTTGTTCGGGGTAGCGGGAAGGGTTATTTTTACGCAATGGGAGTTGAGGAGGCGCTCACGCCGCCCCCCCTCAAGCTTCCCCATGGCGCCCGCGAGGCGGGATGGGTATTTCCGCAGATATTTGCGTAATGATCGTTTTTTCCGCGCTCTTGCCCCGTTTACCCGCAAATCTCCGCGGCGCTCATCGTGTTACTGAAAAGTGACTTCGGCAACGGCGGGCTCAGCTCCGCCTCTTCCGGCTCCGCCCGCCCGACTTCCGACGGACGGTTATTATGAGTTGTTCGGGGTAGCGGGAAGGGGTATTTTTACGCAATGGGAGTTGAGGAGGCGCTCACGCCGCCCCCCCCCTCAAACTTCCCCATGGCGCCCGCGAAGCGGGATGTGGTTGCCCCGTCGATATTTGCCGATCGAGCAATCGTATGACTTATGATGTCATCATTGGATTGAAAGGATTTTTTTCATGGTGGCAAATCGCGCGCGTGTGTGTTATATTATTGGAAAAGGGATGACAAACCGTGAAAATCGTACATTTTTCCGATCCGCACGCCGGAGGTCCGGCGGAAGACTGGCGCGCTTATTTCGACAAACGCTGGGTAGGGGTTTTCAACTACCGTTTCCGCCGGCGTTTCCGCCACGATCTGTCGAAACTCGCGTGCGCGGTCGAATACATTCTCGACACCCGCCCGGACTGGGCGGTCTGCACCGGGGATCTTACCAGTTCCGGTCAGCCCGGAGAATTCGCCAAAGTCCTGACGGTGCTTGCGCCGCTGGCAAAATCGGACATCCCGTTTTTTTACCTGCCGGGCAATCATGACTGCTATGTCCGGCGTCCTCATTGCGTTGAAGCGGTCCGCCGCGCGGTCGAAACCCTCTCTTCCGGACGGGACGTTTTTGAAAAATTTCCGCTGATCCGCGATCTCGGCGAAGCGGAAGTGTTGCTCCTCAACACCAGCCGCCCGTCCAATTTGCTTTGTTCCTGGGGCTTCGTCGATAAAGCAGACGAAAACGCCGTCGTCGAGTGGTGCCGCCGTCCGCACGTCAAACCGCGCATCTTGCTGTCGCACTATCCGCTTATCGAAGATCATCCGATCCTGCGGCTCCGTCATCGGCTTTTCGGGCAGAAAAAACTGCTGGAACTGCTCCGCGCCGGAGAGATCGACCTTTCGCTCTGCGGTCACGTCCACCGCCCCTATCTGAAAGTCGATGCTTCCGGACGCGGCGAATGTTGCGCCGGTTCGGTCACCCGCAATGCGTCGATGGCGGAGATCACGTTTTCACCGGAAAAAAACATTTTTTCCTACCAGTGGGTGGCACTGTGAAAATCCATACTCTTTTCCTTTCGGAACTTCCCGCGGAAAACCGCCGCTTCACGCTGCCGGAGGAGGAAGCGGCGCACCTTTTCCGGGTCTTCCGCGCCGCCGTCGGCGACGAAGTCGAGATCCTCGACGGCACGGGCCGCCGGGGATATGCACGGGTTTTGAAGGATAAAGTTTTGGAAATGACGCGCGTTGAAATCGCGCCTCCGCCGGGAAAGGAATTCCATTTATATTGTGCGTTGCCGCGCCGCAACAAGCAGGACGATCTTTTCCGGCAGGCGGCGGAATCCGGCGTGACGATGATCCATCCGGTGCATTTTTCGCGTTCGGTCGAACGCAACGAGGCGACGCCGCGCTGGGAAATGCTGTTGCGTGAAGCGTGCAAGCAATCCAAAAATCCGTTTCTCCCGGAACTGGGGGCGTCGCTGTCGCTTGATGAAGCGCTCGACGACGCCGCACGGCGTTCGCTCGCAGTCTGTTTCGGAAGTGTGGAAAAGGTCCCTTGCCCGGTTCTTCCCGATGCGCGCGGCGGAGCATGGTTCGTCGGCCCCGAAGGCGGTTTCACCGGAGAAGAAGTCGAACGGATGCGTTCGCGCGGCGGCATCGGCATCAATCTCGGTCCCTATGTGATGCGCCTTGAAACGGCGGCGGTCGCGGGGATTGCCGTGTTGAGGAAATTGCTTTGTCTGGCGTTGATGCTCGTTTTTTTCGCCGGATGCGGACGGCAGGACGTTTCCCGCAAGGCATTGATGGTCAAAGGCAAGCATTATCGCGATACGGGCGACGCGGAATTGGCGGAAAAATTTTTCCGCCGCGCCATCCATAAATATCCCGATGCGCCGGAACCGTTGCTGGCGATGGCTTCCCTTTGCGACGAGGAGTTGGACCGGCCGATCGCGGCGCTCTATTTTTATGAAGAATATCTTGATGCGGTCCCCGGGGATCATCCCGACCGGGAAATGATCGTCCGTTGCCGCGACCGGATCCGCGCGTCGCTGGAAAAATCCGCCGATCCGGAGGAAGTGCGGAAACTCAAAGCCGAGATCGTTTCGCTGCGCCGGATCGTGATCCGCCAGCGGTCGGAAATATACGGCTTGCGCGAAGCGGCGGAAAAACAGGCGGCGGAAAATGCCGCCGCCCGGGAGCGCATGGCGACGCATACCGTCCGCAGCGGCGATACGCTTTCGCAGATCGCCGCGCGTCACGGGATTTCCGTCGATGCATTGCTTCGGGAAAACCGTTTGGCTCCGGATGCGGTCCTGCACGTCGGCGACGTTCTCGTACTGCCGAAGCGGTAATTCTGGAAAACGCTTGAAAAAACATTTCGGCGACGATATATTTTTACAGAAAGATTGAAAGGAGTCGCACAAAATGAAAAAATTTTGGCTGTTGCTGCCGATGCTGTTGATCGGCGGATGCTTTTCCAATTACCGCCGACCGGCGGAATACGATCTCAAGCCGGTAGCCGTGCATTTCGGCCGGCCGATTGTTTTCGGTACGTTTTCCAATCTTTCCGGCGCCGACCGCCGGCTGATGACGCGCGACGGTTCCGAAGTCAACCGCAACGAATACGCCCGCTGGATCGGGACTCCCGATGTGATGTTGCTCCGCGCGCTTTCGGCGGCGCAACCCGATGCCGTTTCGACGGCGGAAGACGCGCCCGTGTGTTCGCTGACGCTGTACCGCTTCGGCTGGGACGGCGATCGCGCCGTGCTGGAAGCGGAAATCGTCCTGCGCCGTTCCGAAACGGTGCGTCGCCGATTTTTCCGGACGGAGGAAAAGTGTGCTTCCGTTGCGATCGAAGAACGGCTCGCCGCACTCGACGGTTGCGTCAATGCGCTCGCCGAGGCCATCGGGACGGAAGCGTCCTCGATCCCGGAGGAAAAACGATGAAAAAAACACTCGTTTGCATCGCGGCGGCGCTTCTGCTCTGCGGTTGCACCACGTCGGCGATCAAACTTTCCCCGCCGTTGCCCGACCAGAAAAGTTCCGCCGGACATCCCGTCGCCGCCAATGTGCAGGGCGTCATCAACGGAGCGTATCTCTTTTATTTCATCCCGCTGTGGAGCGGATTCCCCTGGGCGCCGAACGAACGCGATTACGAGACGTTCAAAAATTTCGTCACTCCTCAATATATGATCCGGATGATGGAATATTACCGCGACCGGCACAAGTACAAGAAGGTCGAAGATCTCGAAATCAAGGAAAGTTCTTCCGGAGCGTGGGGACTGTGGATCGTTTGGAGGCGGTCGGTTTCCGGACGCGCCGTGATGGTCGGCGAAAAATGACGCGGCGATCTGACAAGAATAAAAGTTTCCCGTAAACGGGACTTGTAAAATCGCCGTTGGCGTGTTATGTTGTAAAACCGGGGAAAATTTTTATCCGCCGGAAACCGTTTTTTTTGAATTCGGTGAATTTAAAAATACAAGAGGAAGAAAATGAGCCGCAAAATCATCGTCGCCGGAAACTGGAAAATGAACAAAAACGCCGCCGAGGGAAAGGCGTTGGTCGAAGCCCTCAAAGGTGAGCTCGCCGACATTTCTTTCGACGACGCCGACGTGGTGGTATGCCCCCCCTTTACGACGCTCGGCAGTGTCATCGAAGCGGCCGCCTGCAGCCGGATCGGCGTCGGCGCGCAGAATATCCATTGGGCCGCCAGCGGCGCTTTCACCGGCGAGATTTCCGCCGATATGCTGGTTTCGTCCGGCGTGAAATACGTCATCATCGGCCACAGCGAACGCCGTCAGTATTTCGGTGAAACCGACGCCACGGTCAACAGCCGTCTCAAAGCCGCTCTCGGCGCCGGACTTACGCCGATCGTCTGCGTCGGGGAAACGCTTGCCGAACGCGAAGGGAACCGCACCGAAGCCGTTTTGGCGCGCCAGATCCGCGAAGGATTCGCTGGGATCGACGCCGCAGTCGCTCCGGGCATCGTCGTCGCCTATGAACCGGTTTGGGCGATCGGTACCGGCAAGACCGCTACCCCCGACGTCGCTCAGGCGGCGCACGCTTTTATCCGCAGCGAACTCGCCGGCGTTTTCGGCACCGAAGCCGCCGAGGCGATCCGCATTCAGTACGGCGGCAGTATGAAAAGCGAAAACGCCCGCGAATTGCTTTCCCAGCCCGACATCGACGGCGGTCTGATCGGCGGTGCCGCGTTGAAAGCCGACAGTTTTGCGAAACTCATCCGCGAAGCGATCGCGGGGAGCAAAAACTGAGGTCGTTATGCACGCGATTATGGTTATGCTGTATGCGCTGGTGGCGATCGTCGCGCTGCTGTTGATCGGGTTGATCCTGATCCAGCCCTCTGACTCGGGAGGGATGGGGGCGGCGTGCGGAGGGAGCGGCGAATCGGCATTCGGCGGCAAGGCGGGCAGTCATCTGCCCCGTGCCACGGTGTGGATGACCGCCGTGTTTCTCGTGTTGGCGTTGCTTTTGGCGGTCTTGATCGGTCGCGGTGTCGGCAATGAAACGTCGTCGTTGCAACAGGCGATGAGTCAGGAAGCGCCGGAAACGGTTGCTCCTGCGGAAACTCCGGCTCCGGAAACGGTTCCGGCGGTTCCGGAAAAATAAGGACGCAAAATGAAATTTCACCTTACGGCGGGAGTGGTGATGCTTGCTGTGGCGCTGGGCGCGGCGCCGGAAGGCATCGTTTTTTCCGACGTTGCCGTGACGGTGAAAATGCAGACGGCTCCCTCTGCGGAGTTCAAAACCAAAGGCGGCGTTCCCGACGAAAATCCCGCTCCCGTCAACCGCGACTGGGCGATGATCGCCGTCAGTTTCCGGCCCGGCGTCGGCAAAGCCGGACACGGTGCCAAAGCGTTGCGCGGCGCGTGGATCGACGACCCGGTGCTGGACGTTACGGTGGAAATTCCCTACGGCGAGACGTTCAAGGGCAAGAAAAAAAGCGCGTTGCTGACCGGACAGACCCGGTTCTGGTCGATCCCGCTCGACGGCAAAGTTCATACCGCGCTGATGTGCGTCCCGCCGCGGTTGCTCGACCGCTATCTCGCCGTCCGCGGCAAAGGCGAAGTCAAGGCCTCCGAAACGATGTTCCGGGTGCAGGCGTTGCTTCACGGAAGCGACGGTGCGGTTCTCGGCGAAGGTTATTTCAATGTGGAAGGCAAGGAGCGCGAGCAGCAGGTCTATTTCGCACGGCTCGCCGGTTCCGAGACGTTCAAAGACGCCGTCTTCCCGCGCGACCGGACGCCTTGGGCGTTGCAGAATCCCGATCAATATGATTTTTTGAAAGAATAATTTGCAAACGCGGATGAAAAAGATGGTAAACGACAGCGGCATTTTGACGGTCGACATCGGCACCGAGAGTCTGAAAGTGGCGGAGTTTTCCGTTTCGCCGAACGGAACGCTCGCGCTCGATCAGTTTTTCTGCCGCAAATGGACGATCCCCGACGCCGGGGAAAGCGATTCCGGCGTCAGCCAAAGCGATCTTGCGGCGGCGGCGTTCCGTTCGCTTTTCAACGAAATTGCCGAATCGGGGCATTTCACTGCAAAAAGAGCCCGCATTTCGTTGCCGGCGAATTCCGCGTTTCTGCGCTTGAGCAAACTGCCCGACGCGCTCGGCAACCGCGAGGCGATCGACCGCATCGTCGAATACGAAGCCCAGCAGGCGGTCCCCTGCGCGATGAGCGACGTCGAATGGGATTATCAGCTTGTCCATCACCGTTGGAAGGAGACCGTCGAGGATACGCTGGACGACGGCACGGTCGAAACTTCCGAAGTGGACCGCGAGGAATATGAGGCTCTTTTCGTCGCGATCAAGCGCGAACAGATCACCCTCTATACCGAGGCGATCGAAGACGCCGGTTTCAAAGTCGTGTCGGTGACCATCGCCCCCGCCGCGCTTTTCAACGCCGCCAAAGCGACGATGCTCGCCGACGACGACCAATGCGCGATTTTGCTCAATCTCGGCGGCAAAAGCAGCAGTCTGGTGATCGCCGACCACAACCGGGTTTTCGTCCGCAGCATTCCGATCGCCGGCAACGCGATCACGATGCAGATCGCCAAAGAATTCGGCGTCACGACCGAGGAAGCCGAGGAACTTAAACGCCGCCACGGTTTCGTCGCCTGGGGCGGAGCTTACGACGAACCGGAATCCGAAATGGCGGCGACGATTTCCAAGATCGCCCGCAACGTGATGACCCGGTTGCACGGCGAGATCAGCCGTTCGGTCAACGTCTGGCGCGCCCAGCACGGCGGAAGCCAGCCGACGAAACTGCTCCTTTCCGGCGGCGCGTCGGTCATGCCCTCGCTGAATGACTTTTTCCACGAAAAACTACGGATGCCCGTGGAATATCTCAATACGTTCGGAGCGATCTCTCTCGGCGATTCCGTTGACCGGAATGCGCTGCAGGAAACGGCTCCTTCATTTCAGGAACTCATCGGACTGGCGCTTCACGAAGTGATCGACTGCCCGATCGCGCTGTCGCTGCTCCCGCGCGAGATCCGCGCCCAGCAGCGACTCGACCGGCCGCGGCCCTACTTCATTTTGTGCGCGATCGTCCCGATCGCCGGGTTGGTGCTTGACGCCGAGGGAATGACCAAACAACGGCTTTTCAGCGAAAACCGCGTGACGCAGGCGCAACAGAAACTCGATACCGCCAAGAGAGTTGAAAAATTCATCAACCGCGAATTGCGCGACTGCAACAATGCTCGCGCGGATTTTGAACGTGCCGAAGAATGGCTCAAGGCGCGTTCGGAATGGATCTCCATTCTCGAAGACATTCAGCGGATTTCCCCCGATATGCTGTGGATCACGTCGATCGAGGGGATCGAAAATCCGGATCAGCCCGAAGCCAAATCCGGCGACAACCGCCGCAACGGGATGAACGTCGCGCAGGTCGCCGCCCAAAAAGAGATCCGCGCGTTGCGGATTTCCGGTTACGCGCTGATTTACCGGAAACAGCGCGTTTATATGGACTTCCGCAAGAAATTGAGCGAAAGCAAGTGGGTCGCCGTCCGGCAGGAAAACGGAAGTCCCGCCGCGGACATCCGGGACATCATCAATTCGGACATGCGCGATGTCGGCGGCAGCAATACCAGCGCCTTCAAGTGTGTCGTCGTGCTGAAAGAACCGATCAGGAAATAGCGGGGTGATTTCGTGAACCGTTTCGTCAAACACAATCAGATGCTGGTTACGGTGCTGGCGGTCGCCGGCGTGATCATTTTCGTTCTGCTGGTCTACAGCGGGATCGTCATCTATCAGGTCGGCGACGCCTATGCGCGCACCGAGGCGTGCTCCAAAGAGATCATCCGGTTGCGCCGCAAGCATCCTTCGCCGGTGGAGGCGAACAAGCAACCGATTCAGGAAGATATGCTCAACTACCGCGAGTCCGCCGAGCGTTTTTACGCTTATTTCGGGCGTCCCTATGAAGCGGCGGTGAACCGTTTCCTTACAGTATTGCTCAACGTCGAGGATGCGTCGTTGCTGCCCGAAAAACGCCGGGAATTCATCGCGGCTTACCGCGCCCGCGTCCACTCCGGAAGCAACGCCAGTTCCGACTTCATCAATTTCCGCGAAAGTTACAATCAGGACGGACGGTGGGAAGAAGCCACCCGGGAATTCGTCAAGGCGATGGAAAAAACCTCTTCCGACATCCATTTCGGAAACGATGCCGACCGCGTCGCGCTGATCGCGCTCAGTCTTCCTTACAGTTTGCAGAACAGCGATATGATGCAGCGTTATCTCGATAACTGCCGCGAACGTTTCAGCGAAAGTATTCAGGTCCAGAAAGATGCACAGGATTTCGGGTTGGCGCCGCGCGTCGCCGACACATACAACGACGACGATTATCCGTTGATCGTCTATCATTTGGATACGATTTCCGATATGGTGCGCCGCTTCAAAAAGGCGCAGATCGAATCGCTCGGCAGTTTCACCATTGTCGGGGGCATCCCCGCGAAAGACGGAACGCTTGCCGCCAGTTTCGAGGAACGCGGGCCGTTTTCGGTGGTGCGTTTCGTGTTTGAAGTCAACGGCAAACTGGAGTCGATCCGTGAATTGTCGCGGCTTTTGGGCGACGCCGCCTCCGAACACCGGATCTACGTCGTCAAAAGCATTTATCTCTATGCGCATGACACCGATCTCGCCCGGGCGCAGGAGCAGATCAATCCCCAGACCACGCAGGGCGCACAGGAATTGCAAAACGGCGATGCGCCGCGCCGGCTCACCAGACAGGAAAGACGCATGCAGGAAGCCAAAAAGGCGCTTGCCGCCGAAGAAGAACGCAAGCGGCAGCAGGAAGCCGAAGAAGAAGCGAAACTGCCTTTCCAGCAGCGTCGCGGCTACGGCGAAGCGCTTTTCGGCGGCAATCAGGATTGCCGCGCGATATTCGATGTCGAATATGTGATCGCTAAACCTACGGAATAATTGGGGGTCTCGGCCGTGGAAGTCATCAAACGCCATTACGAAAAACTGATCCTGCTCGGGGTGTTGTTGCTTTTCATCCTGGCGATGATCTTTGTTCTTTCGACCATCAACCAGAGCAAGGAAATTTCCGACGCGGATCTCAAGATCCCCGCGATGCACGGTGATTACGAAAAAGCCGATGCGAATTCGGACCGCTTCAAGGCGGATGTGCAGATCAAATCGACCCGTCCCGACTGGCAGAGTTCCGGCGTGCGCGACGCGGCGCTTTTTGCCAATCACTTCAGCGATCTGGTGATTTTCCCCGGCGTCGCGCGTTGCCCGTTGTGCATGCAGATGATCCCGACCTATTATTTCTCCGGCGCGCGCTGCCCCGAATGCGACAAGACGCTTCCCGCTCCGGAACGTCCCCGGAACCGCCGTTTCGAGAAAACCGATTCCGACAAGGACGGCGACGGGATCCCCGATGTTTGGGAAGCCAAATTCAAACTTGATGAAAAAATCGAAGGTCACGCGATGCTCGATCCCGACGGCGACGGTTTTTCGACCATCTACGAATTTCAGAACAACACCAATCCGCTGGTGCCGCGCAGCCATCCGCCGCTTTGGCAACGGTTGAAGTTCACCACGGTCCACCTGATCAAACTGCCCGTCCGCTTCAAAGCGTTGACCGCCGTCGGAGAGGACAAGGCGAACTGGGACATTCAGCTTGAACTTGACAATCGCACGTTGATCAAGGCGCTCAACGACACGGTGAAAGTGCTTGGCCGCCGTTACCGGATCGTAGACGTCGAGCGCAACGTCGCGAATTCCGCCGATCAGATCGACGAATCCAAACTCTATCTCGTCGAAGAAATTTCCGGAGAAAATCCCGAAAAAATCACGATGCAGATCGGCAGGGAAACGTTCAGCAGCGACCAGCGCGCCGTGCTGGAAGACGTTTCCGACCCGAATTTCAAACAGGAATTGCGGCCCGGCGACGTTTTCGCCATCGGTGATCGGCGCACGACGGGCGAAGAAAGATACCGCCTGGTATCTTTCGATGCCGAAAAGAAGATCGTCGTCCTGGAAAATCTCGACAAAGATGCCGTGGAAAAAACGGTCACCGTCGGCGCCGACAGCGTGATCCCGGAAGAATTCCGGGTCCAGTCGGAAACGGCGGCGCCGGAGGTTTCAGCTTCGCAACAGAAATAAATCAATTTGTCAACGATTGAAAAACATAGGAACAACAGGGGGTCCCGATGAAAGAATTGCTTTCTCGCCGGTTCGCGATAGTGCTTGGAGTACTCTTCGCCGCCGCCATCGCCGGCGCCGATGAGACATCCGGCGAAGTGTGCGACGCCAAATGCGCCGCCGCTGGAATTCGGCTGGCTCAAGGGCAGGAAGCGGAAGCGTCGCGCCGTGAACGGTTGAACGAGGCGGAGAATCTGCTCGAAAAAAACGAGTACGAAAAAGCGCTCGCCATCGCCGATCAGGTACTCGCGGAAGTCGAAAAAGACAAAGCCAAACTTGAAGCGGAAGTCCTCTCTTCGTTGCGGAAAAAAGCTCTGAAACTTGATTACGAGATCCGTCTCGCCTGGTTCCGCGCCTTGATGAAAGAGGCGCGGCACGCCGTTTCCGAAGGCCGTTATCAGGCGGCGAGCGAAGCGGGATCCAAGGCCAAGGCGCTCATCGTCGCTCCGGTCGGAGCGCTTGCCGCGAATCCGTCGATTTTCGATGACGAAAAGACCATTTCCGAGCGTTTCCTCGAATTCTGCCGCCGCGCCCAGAAAAACGTCGAACAATATGAGGCGACGACCGTCGACCGTTTCGAGCCGCAGTCCGCCGCCGAAAAGAAAAAGATCCGGCAACTGCTTCAGGAAGCGGAAACCTTTATGAAAAGTTCCCGCTTGCAGGACGCCCAGTCGCGGGTCGAACAGGTCTTCCTGATCGATCCCTGCAACACCGACGCGATCGCGCTCGCCGGAAAAATCTACAACAAACTTTATGCGTTCGGAGAAGCCCGCCGCCACGCGGACCTTGAAGGCGTTTTCAGTCACGCCGACTGGCAGTGGGTCGAACCGGTCTTCCCCGAAATCAACGGCGGAAATTCCGCGCAGGAGCAGGGGCACGTCAAAGCCAGCGACAACGACCGCGCGTTGGCGCGCATGGATCAGATCGTTTTCCCGCTGGTCGAATTTGAAGACGCCGACGTCAGCGCCGTGCTGGATTGGATCAGTCGCCGCAGCGCCACCTATTCGCCCGATCACCGCGCGGTCGCGATCAGCAAAATGTTCCCCGCCGGAAGCAACTGGCGCGTTTCCCTGAGTCTCAAAAATATCCCGATGAGCGTTGTCCTGCGCTACATCTGCCAGCAGACCGGTCTGAAGTACCGTGCCGACAACGACAGCGTTTTCATCGGTCCCGAAGTCGACGAAATGATCTCGCGCCGCTTCACCGTGCCGTCGGCGTTGAGCAATTACGTCGCGGGCGGCGGAGCCGGCGATGCGTCCGGGGAAGCCGCCTCCGGCGACTCCGAAGGGTCTTCGGCTTCTTCCGCTTCCGCGGTCGGTCCCTCGGAAGACGACTGGAAAAATTATTTCCGCGAACGCGGCATCGGATTCCCCGACGGCAGCAAAGTCAATTATTCGAGTCAGGCGAAAATGCTGATCGTCCGCAATACGCCGGAAAATCTGCAGCAACTGGACATCCTGCTCCGTCAGTTGGAAACGGTCGCCAACAAGCCGCTGATCATGATCGAGATCAAAAGCGTCGAAGTCAAGGAAAACGATATGCAGGAACTCGGCTTTGAATGGGCGCTCGGCACCGACCAGAGCGGCGGCAACGTTTCCTACGGCGTCGGCTCCGGTCTTTATATGGATCCCATTTCCGGAAGCACCTATCTCAAAAAAGGCAAATCGGTCGGCTGGCTCCTCAATCAGGGGCTCAATACCGTCGAAAAAGGTATTCTCTCCGCGATCCGCGGCGACGGCTCCTCCACCAACAGCACCGTCGTCGAAAAATTGAATCTCTTTCCCGCGCTTTTCGGCTCGACCCATCCTTTCGGGTCGGACAACGCGCTGAATATCAATTTGACGATCAACGCGCTCGACCAGAACAAGCGCGTGGAAACGCTTTCCGCTCCCAAAGTCGTTACCAGCAACGATGTCGAGGCGGAAGTTTCCCTCGGCAAAACCTATTATTTCCCCGACAGCTGGGATACCCTCGAAGTTGAAGTCGACACCGGCGACAATACCAGCACCACGACGATCACGCCGCCGGTGCCCAACTTCCCCGAAGAAGGCACGGAAATCGGCATCGTTTTCAAGGTCAAACCTCAGGTGCTCGCCGACAACCGGACGATCCGTATGAGTCTGGAACCGTCGATCAGCACATACGAAGGCGACGACCGCTACGATATGTATCTCTACTACGACCGCTATGAAGCGGGTCTGCCCGTTCCCGGTCAGATCCATGTCCCCGGCGAGCGCTTTTCGATTTACAAACCGATCATCAACCGCCGCGAAATGAAACTGGAATGCGATCTCGACAACGGCGAAACGGTCGTGCTCGGCGGTCTGGTCAAAAGCAATACTACGTCGCGGGTGGACAAAGTGCCGCTTCTCGGCGATCTGCCGCTGATCGGACGGCTTTTCCAGTCGCATTCCGACAATGCGGAACGTACCAATTTGCTCTTTTTCGTCACCGCCCGGTTGCTCAGTTACGACGGCGTGCCGATCGAACGCAACAACACTCCGGGTTTGCCGGATTTTAACCGATAATCAACTCCGGGGAACAAAATTATGTGGAATAAAACTTTCATTCTTACGGTGTTCCTGAGTGCGTCCGTTTATGCTTTTTCGGCCGCGGGGGCTTCCGCGACCCTGGATGCGGAACAGGATATGCGCGAAACGATCGACCGCACCAGTTTGCGGTATCAGGAAATTTCCCGGAACGCCGACGTTCTGGTCCGCGAAGCCAACGATTTGCTGAACGACAAGGAATACGATGCGGCACGCGACAAGTACATCAAGGCGAAACAGTGGTTCGAGTCGCGGCCCAACTCTTCCCGCTTCGCCGAGCAGATCGAGTTCTGCGACCGCCAGATCGCCGAATGTTATTATCTGCGCGCCAAGGAGGCCATGCGCAACGCCGACGAGTTGGTCCAACAGCGCAATTACGAAGAAGCGATCGCGCTTTGCCGCGAGGCGATCAAGTATTGCCCGGAACAATCGAGCGTCCTCGAAGAAAAGATCGCCTATATGGAAAAACGGCGCGATCTCGCCATCGCCCGCGATGCCGTGTCGGAAGAAACGCTGATGCCCAACAAGGCGAATCAGGAATACCAGATCGAGATCCTGATGGAGCAGGGACGCCGGCTCGTCGCCGCCCGGGAATACGGGCGCGCGTTGCGGAAATTTCAGGAAGTGTTGCTCATCAATCCTTATCAGGCGGATGCGTTGCAAAACATCCAGATGGTCAACAACCGCATCGGCAAACTCGGCCTCGACCGCTATATTGATACGCGGCGCAAGATGATTACGGAATCCGAATGGAAATACGGTGTGCCTTTCCGGCCCGACGCCAACAGTGCCGCCGCCGAAAATCTGCTTGGAGGGGGCACACCGGTCGCCAACGCGATCCAGGAAAACGACGAATTGAACCGAAAACTGGAAAGCATCGTGATCCCCGAGATCAAATTCGACGATGCCAGCATCGTGGAAGTCGTTAAACTGCTTTCGGAACTTTCCTTGCGTTACGATCCGGAAAAACGGGGCGTCAATTTCCTGTTGCGGCGTCCGGTCAAAGAAGCCCCCGCGGCGGGCGAATCCGAGGAAAACGCTTCCGGTGCGGGCGACGACGTCTACCAATCCACCAGCGGAAACGCGAAAAAAGCGGCGACCGGCGACGAATTGCTCGACCGGACGATCACGATGGACATCAAAAACAAGACGTTGCTCGCCGCGTTGCGGCAACTCTGCCAGCAGGCGAATCTGCGTTATCGCGTCGAAAAGTACGCGGTCGTCATCGCTCCGCAGAACATCGCGCTCGATGAGTTGGAGGCCAAACTTTTCGCCGTCGACATCCCGCCTTCGGATCAGAGCGAAGACAAGCTCAAGGCCAACTGCGAAGCCAGCGGCATCACGTTCCCCGACGGCGCCAAACTTTTTTACGACAGCAAGATCAACCGCCTCGTCGCGATCAACACGGCGGATAATCTCCGCCTGATCGAAGAGAAGTTTCTGCCGCAATACGACGAAAAGATGCCGATGATCCAGGTGATGATCAAATTCATCGAGATCACGCAGAACGACCTCGATGAACTGGCGTTCAACTGGCAGTTCGCGATGAATACCAATTCCGATCCGGAAAGTTCCACTTGGAGTACGCGCGGCGAAAGCAGCAATCAGTTGTTGCGCTATTATGTTCCGGCGGATCTGCCCAGCAACGTCGTTTCGACTCCGAACCGCGACGCATCGTTGCAGTACATCTGGCAGAATGACGACGGATTGAAGATCACCGCGCAGATGTTCGCGCTCAACTGGGCGGACAGCAGCGACGTGCTCTATTCTCCGCGGGTGACGACGCTCGACAAAACGACCGCGCATATCGGCATGTACACGGAACGCTACTTCCCGAAAGACTGGGAAATGCCCGACATCGAATCGAGCGAAGTCAAAGATGGTCTGCGGTTGTCCGACATCGACGCCCAGCCGACGCTGGACAATCTCCAGAAACTGGGGCTTTCTTTCGACATCACGCCGGAGATCCGCGACCTTGAAAACGGTCTGATCCGGATCCCGGTCGAATTTCCGATCCGCACTTTGGCCGGATGGAAAGAGTACGATGCCCGCAGTTACGACAGCACCGGCACCGTCGACGGCGAATTTTACAAAATGCCGATTTTCGATGACCGCAAGGTCAATACCGAAGTGATGGTCCGCGACGGCGAAACCGTGATCCTCGCCGGTGTCGCCACCGATGTTTCGCAGATCGTCTTCGACAAAATTCCGTTGTTGGGCGACATTCCGATCCTCGGTCGGCTTTTCCAGTCGCGTTACACCGAGTCGCGCAAAGGCAATCTGCTGATTTTCCTTTCCTGCCGGCTGGTGAAATCCGACGGCAGCGCCTACAATCCGGCGGCGGCCGACCGGCAGGCCGGGATGGCGTCGTTCGGTCGCGTCCGCTGAAGAAAAAAACGGCGAAGGAAACGGCCGGCGGAATATGCCGGCCGTTTTTTCATTGAAAGGAATGATGGTGGAACGGGACGAAATCCTGCGTTGCGACGACGATGCGCTCTCGGCGCGGTGCGAATTGCTTTTCTGCCGGGGAAGCGGTCCCGGAGGACAGAAGCGTAACAAAAGTTCGAGCGCCGCGCGCGTCCGCCTGACGGGTACGGCGTTCGAGGCGGAGGACTGCACCGAGCGAAGCCAGCACCGCAACCGCGCCAACGCATTGCGGAAACTGCGTATGAAAATCGCGTTGTCGGAACGGCGGCGATGGACCCCTTTCCCGCGGACGCAATGTGCGTACGACCATCCGGAATATCCGCTTTTCGTCGCGTCACTGCTGGACGCGCTCGCCGCCGTGAACTGGGAAATCGCTCCGGCGGCAACGCTCCTCGCCGTGACACCGACGGCGCTTTTGAAAACGCTCTCGCGCGATGCGGAATTGTGGCAGACTTTTTGTGCACGGCGGCGGGACGCCGGATTGACTTCTTTACGTCCGAGGTGATGAGATGATCCGTTATATTTTTCGCAGATTGGGATATTCCGTGCTGATCGTACTCGGCGTGGTCGCGTTGACGTTTCTGCTTTTCGACCTCGCCGCAGGCGACCCCGCGGCGGCGGTGCTCGGCAAAAACGCGAAACCCGAAGAAATTGAAGCGCTCCGTCGGGAACTCGGCGCCGATCTCCCCCTCTTTTACGGGAAACGTTGCCGGACGGAAGCGTGCGCGTTGCAAAACGACACCATCGTCCGGCGTTTCGGGGATTTCCCCGTCGAAGCGGCGGTCAAACTCGCCGACGGCACGGAGACCGTCCTGTTGCTCGACGCCGGAGAAAACGAGCGGAAACTTCCCGTCCCCCCGGAAACGGTTTCCGAGATTTCTTTTTACCGGTTGCAGAGCGATCCCTGCAACAGCCGTTTTGTCCGCGCGCTCGGAGAAATCGTTTCGTTTCAAGTGCAGTTCCCCTTTGTAAAAGTGCTTGATTTCGGACGGACGATCTCGACGAAAGAGCCGATTTCCGCCATCCTGAAACGAAGCATCGGACCGTCGCTTGCGCTGATGGTTCCGATCTTTTGCGGGGAACTCGTCCTGTCGCTGGTTTTCGCGTTGATCGCCGTCGCTTTCCGCGACCGCTGGATCGACCGGATGCTGGTGTTGCTGGCGGTTTCGGGGATGAGCATCAGCTATCTGGTCGTCATCCTTTTCGCCCAATGGTATCTCGGGTATTATCTGGAACTTTTCCCGTTGTGGGGCGCCGAAAACTGGCGCAATTTCGGCTTGCCGGTCATCGTCGGGATCCTCTGCGGGATCGGCGCCAATCTCCGCTTTTACCGGACGGTGCTGGTCGATGAACTCGGCAAGGAATATCTGCGCACCGCCGTCGCCAAGGGCGCGTCGCCCGGACGCGTTTACGGACGCCATCTGCTCCGCAATGCGGCGTTGCAGATCATCACGCGTTCCAGCGCGACGATCCCCTTTCTTTTCACCGGAAGTTTGCTCCTCGAATCTTTTTTCGGGATCCCCGGGCTCGGTTTCGCGGGCGTGGACGCACTGTACAATTCGGACATCCAGTTGCTCAAAGCGATCGTCGTATTGAGCGCGCTGATTTTCGTTGTCGTCAATCTGCTGGCGGATCTGGCCTACGCATGGGCGGATCCCCGTATCCGGTTGGAGTGAGACGATGGAAAGTGATTTCACCCCCGAATTGCTCGCTCCCGCCGGAAGTCCCGCCTGCGCGTTGGCGGCGTTCGACGCCGGAGCCGACGCCGTCTATGCCGGGTTGGCGAAATTCAATGCGCGCGAACGCGGCGAAAATTTTTCTCCCGAAATGATGGCGAAAATCATCGACTACGCCCACGCGAACGGAAAAAAAGTTTACGTCACGCTCAATACGCTCGTCAAAGAAAGCGAATTGAGCGAAATCGCCGAAACGCTTGCGCTTTTGAGCGATCTCGGCCCCGACGCATTGCTGGTGCAGGATCTCGGTGTGTTGCGTATGGCGCGGGAATATTTTCCGGAATTGAAATTGCATGCGTCGACGCAGATGGGGTTTCACAACCGGGCGGGGTTGCGCGTCGCCGAAACGCTCGGCTTCGAGCGTGTCGTACTCGAAAGACAATTGACGATGGAGGAACTGGAATCGATCCGCCGTTCGACTTCGCTGGAATTGGAATGTTTCGTCCACGGAGCGCTCTGCTGTTCGCTTTCCGGGAGTTGTTATTTTTCCAGTTTTCTCGGCGGTGCCAGCGGCAACCGCGGCAAATGTAAACAGCCGTGCCGGCGCCGTTATTTTTCGCGCGGCGGCAACGGATTTTTCTTTTCGCCGCAGGATCTTTGCGGGATCGAATGGCTCGCGCGATTCAAAAAACTGCGCATCGAATCGCTTAAAATCGAAGGCCGCCTCCGGCAAAGCGATTACGTCGGCAATGTGACCGCCGTCTATCGCCGGTTGCTCGATCTTCCCGCGGAGGAGATCGAAGGCCGTCTCGCCGAGGCGCGCCGTGATTTGAGCCGCGCCTACGGACGCCGTTGGTCGAACGGGTTTTACACCGCCGAATCGGCGCGCACGCTCATCCGCGCCGACGCTTTCGGCGCGTCGGGATTGCGATGCGGCACGGTTGAAAGCATCCGCGACAACGGCTTCGGTTTCACCGCGACCGCCCGCGTCGGACTGGGCGACCGGTTGCGGATCCAGCCGCCGACCGGCGACGACGGCGTTGCCTTGACGCTGACCCGGATTTTCGTCGAAAACCGCGTCGCCACAAGAGCGCGCGTCGGAGAAAAAGTTTTCGTCTGCTGCGACAAACCGGTCGCTCCGGGCGGGCAGGTCTTCAAGATCGGAGAAAGCGTCGCCGACTATACGAAACGCCTCGCCGCGCTTCCCGCGCGCCGCGCCCGGCTGGAACTCGCCGTCACGCTCGACGGCAAAGAACTGACGGTCGCCGCCGTCCATACGGCGTTGCCGCTGTGGAAAAAATCGCTGACGCTCGAAAAGGCGCGCAACGCCGGATGCGGCGAGGAACAGTTGCGCCGGGAATTCATCCACGCCGACAGCGGGATTTTCGCTCTGAAAAAATTGACGGCGACCATTTCCGGAGAGTGGTTTTTCCCCGCTCCGCTTCTCAAAGAGGCCCGCCGCGAATTCTGGCGTTTCGTCGCCGACCGTCTCAAACCGGAAAGCATCGTCGGCGACACCGGGATCGCTTTGGAACGTTTCCGCCGCGATTATCTGAGTTTGCGTCCCGCGCCTTTGCCCGGTCAAAACGTCGAAACGGTCGCGGTCGTTTTCAACGGTGAACGCGCCGGACGCCGCACCGCGCGTCTCGCCGAATCGGTCTTTGAACTCGATAAATCCGCCGGCGAAGCGATCCTGCCGGATTTCTGCTCCGAGCGGACGCTGCCCGCGCTCTGCCGGGCGATCCGCGCGGCGATCGACCGCGGAGTGCGGCGTTTCCGCGTCACGTCGCTCTACGCGGCGGCGCTTTTCCGCGACATTCCCGAAAAAGTGGAACTTGTCGCCGCGTTTCCGTTGCCGGCGGCCAACAGTATGGCGTTTCGCGAATTGGCGGAACTCGGTTTCATCCAGGCGATGGCGCATATCGAACTGGAACGATCTTCCGTCGAAGCGCTGTGCGAACGCGCGGCGATCCCCGTCGAATTGTACCGCTACGGACGTCCG
>JAKSOG010000025.1 GCA_024405715.1 Victivallaceae bacterium
GCCGGGACTGACAAATGTGCCGTCGGCCTTGCGCACGAAGTAATCGGGGTGTTCCTCCTGAAGTTTGGAACCCCATCCCGTATGATTGACGGGAATGTCCATCATGATCCTGCCGCGGCGGGCGTGCACCGCGTCGATGAGTTCGGAAAATTGCTCCATCGGCGTCGCCGCCGTATCGAAATCCGCCAGCGCCGAATCGACGTTGAAGTAATCGAGCGCGGCGAAGGGACTCCCGTAACGCCCCATCCGTCCGTATTGCGTCGGAACGGGATGGACCGGCAGCAGTTGAAGGATGCGGCAATGCATATCGTTGAAAATATGGTCGAGATGCGCGATGAGTTTCCGGAACGTGCCGCACGGCGGAAGCACCGTATAACCTTCAAGCCGGGATTCCGCCTCGTCGGGAGCGTCCGAAACGGATTTTCCCATATCCTTGCCGAACTGCCGGACAAAGGCGGCGTAGACCGAGTTGCCGCATACGCTCGACGGCGACAGCACCTTGATGAAAAAATTCTCGCCGTCCGCCCAGATGATCGGAGAACCGTCATCGGGGATGAAGCAACATTTCGCCTCGAATATCCCGACTTCCGGCAGACCGAGCGTCAGCGAAGCGCCGTCGCCGTCGCGGACAAGTTCCAGATCGTTCCAGTCCAGTCCGGGAGCGGGGATCCCCGACTCGGTTTCCCGGACCAATTCGAGGCGATGGATCGCGCCCCGTCCGAGATTGGTACGCAATACCGCCCGTCCGCGACGCGAACGGTCGATGCCTTTGAGCGTAAAAGTAACCGTATCTCCGGCGAAAAAGATCCGCCGCGCGGGGGAAATCGACTGTTGCATAAATGCTCCTTGTTTTGCGGTCATAATATAAATCGCCGCATCAACGATTGCAAATCGTTTGATTTTTGTTTTGCACGGTTATATTGTAATATGTAAAAAAAAGGAAGGCCCGCAAGGATGAAAAAATTATTCCCGCTCTTTTTCTGCATCGCCGCGACGGCGGCGGCGCTCGCCACGGAACCGTTCAGAATTCCGCTTTATCCCGAAAACTCCCCGGAGATCAAGCCGGAGGAAAAAACGCCCGTTCTCTCCGTTTATCCCGCCGCGAAACCGGCGGGGACGATCCTGATCCTGCCCGGCGGCGGTTACCGTTCCTGCGTGGCGGGTCGCGAAGGCGTGAAGATCGCGGAAAAATTCCGCACGTTCGGATTCACCGCCGCCGTCCTCGACTACCGCGTTTCGCCCGATCGTTATCCGGCGCCCCAGCGCGATGCGTTGCGGGCGGTGAAACTCCTGCGCGCCCGCGCGAAGGAATGGAACGTCGATCCGGAACATCTTGCGGTACTCGGGTTTTCGGCGGGCGGCCATCTCGCCGGATGCACGGGGACTTTGTACGACAGGATCGACATTCGCGTCGGCGACGAAGCCGACGCGCAGAGCGCGCGTCCCGACGCATTGATCCTCTGTTATCCCGTCGTTTCGCTCGCCGCCGATTTCGGTCATACGGGAAGCGGCGATTGTCTGCTGGGCAAGGAGGCATCCGATGCCGAACGCAAGACGCTTTCTCTGCAAAACCTCGTAACGGACGATACGCCGCCCGCTTTTTTGTGGCACACGGCGGGCGACACCACCGTGCCGTGCCGCAACAGCATCGAATTCGCGCAGGCGATGTGGGCGCACAACCGTACGGCGGAATTGCACGTCTTTCCGGAAGGCAATCACGGCAAAGACACGGCGGAAAATCTGAAAACGGCGTGGCAATGGCCGCAGATGGCGGCGAATTTTCTGCTTGAAGTCGGGAATTTTCCGGTCGCGAAATAAGCGTCAGAACCAAACCGGGGGATTCACGCCGAACTCCTTGCGGAAAAGTTTTTCCGCCGTGACGGCGACCGCGCGGTAAAAGGCGGCGTTGCGCCGCCATTCCTCTTTCAGAGGACGGCCGGAATAATACCGGATGAAACGGAAAACGTCGCGGCGTCCGATCCCTTTGTCCATCGCGGAAAAGAGCAATCCGGCGACGTCTTTGACGAGGTAGCGGCGGGGAACGCGCTTCCGGCATTGCGCACGATGCAAGTCTATGACGTAGAGCGTTTTACGCGGATCTGCAAGATCGCAGAGATAGTGGCAGAGATAGCAATCCCGGTGATTGATCCCGCCGCGGTGCATCGCGCCGGCGCTTTCGGCGAGACGGCGGATCAGGAGAAAACGCAACGCCGGTTCGGGAGGGCGCGTCCGCCATTCGAGAGAGATGTCTTCCAGACTTTTCATCGCCTTAAGTTCGCGGGTGACGAGAAAAGAATCCCTTTTCGCCGGATTGACGCCGCGGCAGCCGAACGCCGCGATCTCCATCGTCGGAATGGCGAGTTCCTTGAGGAGCGTCAACGCCCGGTATTCGTTGGCGGCTCCGACGACGGGCAGTTTGAACATCAGCAGATTTTTGGCGATCTCGCGGTATCCGACGCCGCGATGCACTTTGGCGAAAAAACCTTCGCCGCAGACCTCGAAACGGAACGTCCGGCGGCTTTTGACCCGGCGGAATTCTTCCCCTTCCAAAGACCAAAGCACGTCAAAAGGATCGCGTCCGCGCCAGGCGGAAAGCAACGGCTCCCGGATGTCGGTCATTTCGCAAATTCCCCGATTCGGTCCGCCATCTGCGGGATCCGGCGGTGCAACACCGCCGGGTCGAATGCCGCGGCTTCCTTTTTCAATTCTTCCAAGTGATTGGAAGTCAAAAGGTAACGCATCGTGCGGGTCAGCGCGTGACAGTGAAACGGCTCGTCGATCACGATGCCGCCGTGCCCGGCGACGAAATCCGAAAAGGCATATTTCGCCGTGACGACGACGGGGGTGCCGCACACCAGAGCCTCCAGCGGAGCGGAATCCACGAGGTCGCGCCGCGCCGGCGCCAGCACCAGATCGGCGGCGGTGAAGAACCAGTCGACGGAACTCTTTTCAAGAAAAAACACCCGGTCGCGGACATTGCAATGACGCGCCAGCGAATCTATTTTGGCGATGTTGCCTTTTCCGACGACGATCAGACGGATCTTCCGCAGATCGTCGTCAGCAAGAAAACTGAGCGACTGGATCACCCGGTCAACGCCCCTGCCCGCGAAGTCGGAACCGGACATCGCGCAAACCGTTTCATCGGCGTCGATGCCGAATTTTTCGCAAAGCGCGGCGCGGCGTTCGGCGATTTCCGCGGGAGTCCGGCGGCGGATATTGGCGGACACGCCGGGGCAAAGCACTTCGATCCGCTCGGCGGGAACATTGAAACGCGACCGGATGACATTGCGCTGCATCGGCGAAAGTACCCATATTTTCGGAGCGCGCCGGGAGCAGTAGACCGCCTTTTCCAGACGGTATTCCCGCAGATAGCGGGGCATAAAAAAGCGGAGGAATCCGTATTTGTCTTTCCATTCGTCGGAAATCGCATGTTCGCCGGCGTAATAAAAATCGGCGCCGGAGATCCGGGAAAACGAAACCAGACAATCAATGCTGAAACCGCGCAGGGCGCGGCGGAGATTGGACTCGAACGAATGAAGCCGGGCGCTCGTGTCGCGTCCGGTGGCACGGACACGCACATGGCGGACGTCGGGCAGCTTTTCCGATTTCCAGCGGGCGGCGAAAACCACCACGCTGTGACCGCGCCGTTTCAATTCCAGCGCGAGATCGCGGAAATCGCGGCGCGTGACGCCGTGATCGTAAAAATACATAATGGCAAGCCCGACGGTCATGATCCCCCCTTTTTGCCGTTAATATATCACCGTATGCACCGTCCGTCAACACCCCGTCAGAAAAGTTTGCATCGCCGGGCGAAAGAATTCATTTCCCGGCGGACGTTTCCGGCGCCTGGATAAAGTTTTTCCAGCGCGGCGTAAAAGCGCGGCGAATGATCCATATGAAACCGGTGCGCCAGTTCGTGACAGATCACATAGTCGATCATCTCGTCGGGGAACTGGATCAGCCGCCACGAAAACGAACAGCATCCGGCCACCGAACAGGAACCGTAACGGTGCGCGGCGCCGGAAATCGAAAATTTTTGCACGGCGACACCGTGTTTTTCCGCGAGATATGCCGCCCGCGGCAGGACGTATGCGGCGGTGGCGGCGCGATAGATTTTTTCCAGCGCGGCAAAACGCGCTTCGGGGGGACCTTCCGGCAAAAGAAACGCATCGTCGAAAACGGCGAGCCGGCGCGTCGTCCGGACCGGATATGCCCTGCCTCGATACCGGTAGACGGCGTCCTCCCCGGGCGCGGCGGGACGATTCCGGTCGGCGCGCGCTTTCAATTCGTCGATGACGGCGCGGTAACGTTCGACGAGGCGCTCGATCATTTTCGGACTTACCCCCGGAGGAGTGCGGACTTCCAGAATGCCGTCCGGCGCGATGGAAAACGCGATCCGGCGACGGCGTTCCGAAACGACCGTCCGGTAGACCTCTTTCACCGGATGCTTTCGAGATAACGTCCGGCGTCGATCGCCGCCTGACAACCGGATGCGGCGGCGCAGATCGCCTGACGGTAGCGCGGATCCGCGCAATCGCCGGCGGCGAAAACGCCTTCGCAACTGGTGCGGGTCGTCCCGTCGAAAAGCCGGATGTATCCGGCGTCGTCGAGTTCCAGTTGTCCGGCGAAACTCCGGGTGTTGGGGATATGACCGAGCGCGCAGAAATAACCGCGGCAGGGAAGTTCGCTTTCTTCTCCGGTCGCGACGTTGCGGAGCGCGACTTTTTCGAGATCGGAGCCGCCGAGCAGACCGGTGACGACCGTGTTCCAGACAAATTTGATTTTCGGATTCTCTCTCGCGCGCGCCGCCATGATCGGCGACGCTTTGAGCTGGTCGCGGCGGTGGACGACGTAGACGACGCTGGCGAAACGGGTGAGGAAAATCGCCTCTTCCATCGCGGAATCGCCGCCGCCGACCACGACGACCGGCATATTTTCAAAAAAAGCGCCGTCGCAGGTCGCACAGGCGGAAACGCCGTGATTGCGGAATTTTTCTTCTCCGGCAAGTCCGAGATAACGGGGCGACGCGCCGGACGCCGCGATCAATGCGTCGCATTCGACGACGGCGCCGCCGGAAAGTTCCAGACGGTGGACGCCGCCGGGATTCAGCGTGAAATGTTCGACGGTTTCGTATTCGACGCGGGCGCCGAATTTTTCCGCCTGCTCCTGCATTTTCATCACCAGATCGAACCCGTCGATCCCTTCCGGGAAACCGGGGAAATTTTCCACTTTTCCCGTCATCGTCAGGAGCCCTCCGGGCTGATTTCCCGCGAGCATCAACGGTGAAAGATTGGCGCGCGCCGCATAGATCGCCGCCGTGGCTCCCGCCGGACCGTTGCCGACGATGACAAGTTTCTGTTTTTCCATTTTCATCCTCGAATTTGCTTTCGCTCCGCGTTTAATATACTTCGCGGACGCATCATTTTCTTCCCAAAAAAAGCGACAGGATCAACAAATGCCACAAAAGATAACTGTGATCGGCTTCCCGCGCCAGATGTTCGCTCCACAACCGGCGCACGCCGAAATTGTCGACGACGCCGGTACGGCTCAATGCGCCGTGGAGCAATTCTTCCTCGACGAAAATTTTCCATGCCGAACGCATCCAAAGCGAGACCGGTACGCCGAAACCGCGTTTGCGGGCGACGGCGAGTTTTTTCGGCAGAAGATCGGCGAAGGCGCTCCGCAATATTTTTTTGCGCGTGAAGCCGTCGTTTTTCCATCGCCACGGCAGCGACGCCGCGAAATCGACGACGCCATCGTCGAGAAACGGCGACCGCACTTCCACGCCATAGTGCATCGCGGCGACGTCGACTTTGGTCAGCGCGTCGTCGGGCAGATAGGTCTGGAGATCGATTTCCGCCATCGCTTCCGCACCGTCGCCGCCCGGCGTGAACGTGGAAAAGATGCGGAAAGGATCGGCGATATGGCGGTGTCCGTAAAGCAGCCGGCGTTTTTCCTGCGGCGCGCGGTCAAGCCAATTAAAATAGGTGCGGCGCATCGACGGATTCAGCCCGTCGAAAAAGCGGCGGACGCGTCCGGAAAAGGAACGTTCCGCGCCGGAAGGAAGAAGTTCCGCCAGAAGTTTCGCCGCCTGCCGCGCCACAGGGGGATATGAATAAAAATGCTCCGCCAGCGTGATCGCCCGGTAACGGTCGTAACCGCCGAAAAGTTCGTCGGCGCCGTCGCCGGAAAGCGCGCAACGCGCCCGTTTGCCCGCGAGCCGGGCGAGCAGATGCATCGGGATCATCGACGCATCGGCGAAAGGTTCCCCGTAATGCGACGCGCAAAACTCGACCAGCTTGAAAATCTCGGGATCGACGATCCCGACATGGTGGCGCAAACGGGGATTGATCGCCCGGAGCCGCTCGAAATTCGCGGCGGCGGCGGCGCTTTCGTCATACCCCCGCTCCGGGAAACCGACGGTAAAGACGTCGCAGGGGGCGTTTTTCAGCAATTTCGCCGCCGTCGCCGCGACGAGAAACGAATCGACCCCGCCGGAAAGAAAAATGCCGGGCGTCGTTTCCGCTTCCAGCCGGATCCTGACGGCGTTCTCGAAACGGCGGCGAAGTTCCGCCGCAGCGTCGGCGTAGGAAAGCGTCGTTTTGACGCCGAAATCAATTTCCCGGTAACGCAATGTTTCGCACCGCTGCGCATCGGCTTGAAAAACCAGATAATGCGCGGGTTCCAGTTTCCGCGCCTTGCGGTAGATCGTCTGCGGATGCGGGACGTAGCCGAACGAAAGGTAATCCGAGATCGCTTCCCGGTCGAGTTCCTCGGAAAAATAGGGCGAACGGCGCAATCCGGCGAGCGTCGAGGCGAATGAGATCGCGCGTCCTTCGCGGCGGTAGAAAAGCGGTTTTTTGCCGAGCCGGTCGCGTCCGAGATAAAGGACGTCGGCGTCGGCGTCGTAGAGTGCGAAAGCGAACATCCCGTTGAGTTTACGGATGCAATCGATCCCCTCATCCTCGAAAAGATGGACGAGGATCTCCGCGCCGTGTCCGCCTGAAAAGCGGTGTCCGCGCGAAAGCAGTTCCCGCCGCCGCGCCGGAGCGTCGTAAAATTCCCCGTCAACGACGGCGATGACCGAACGGGTCTCATTGACGAGGATCGTATCGCCGCCCGAAGGGAATCCGACGGCGTCGCCGCGGTGCCCGAACGCGATCCGCCCGTCGCAGAAAACGGAATTTCCCCCGGCCCCGCGCGCCGGTTGGGCATCCGCCATTTCCTCAAGGACGGCGCGGGCGTCGCCGGGGGAGAGATCGCGGTCGATGAATCCTGCTATCGCGCTCAATCCGCCCCTCCCCTTCGATTTCAGCGCGCCGCGTCCTCGGCGCTTTTTTTCTTGGCGATCTTGCTCCGCGCCACCGAGGAAGTCTGCTCGTCGCCGAGCATGATCCCGATGCGGCGGACGTTTTCGCGGCATTCGGGCAGTTTCCCTTTCTCGAAAAGATTGACCCGCTGTCCGGTCGAATTCAATTCCTCGCTCAACAGCCGATGGCGGCATTCGATCACGCGATATTCTTCCCGCAAGGCGATCGAACGTTTCATCACCTCGACGGCGTCGTCGAGGAACCATTCGGTCGAAAAGAGATCAAGTTCGACGGGGCGAAAAACCACCTCTCCGAACGTCGGGATCGTGATGCCGGCGACGTTGTTTTCTCCGGTTTCAACGTGATCGACTTTCACCGCTTCACGCACCGCGCGCGCCGTTTCCGGATCGTCGAAAAAGCGCAACGTCGGCGCCAGATCCAGTTGCAGTTGCTTCTGCGCGGCGAGATTGGCGGCGAGCGCATCGGCGCACTGGCGCACTTCCAGTTGCAACTGCTGTTTTTTGAGCTGCAGGATCGGGAGAAAACGCTCGAACTGCTTTTTCGCGTCCTGCTGGCGTTTCAACTCGGTCTTGGTGAATTTGATCTTGGCCATAATACGCTATTTTTCCGGCCAGTACCGGTCGAGCAGATCGCTTTTGATGCCGACTTCGGCGCGGTCGAAACAATCGGCGAGGATCTTCCAGCCGAGATCAAGACCGTCTTCCAGAGAAATGTTGACGGACAGCGACATCATTTCCTTCTCGAAACGCGCGCCGTACTTCAAAAGTTTTTTGTCCCAGGCGGACATTTTGAATCCCATCGACTGCTTTTCAAGCGTGCTCCGGTAATCGGCGAAAAGCCGGATCATCGCGTCCATGATCGCGCGGTGGTCGGGACGGGTGCGTCCGTTGACCTGCTGTTTCAGCCGCGAGAGCGAACCGAAGGGCTCGATCCTGCCGTTGCGCAGATAAAACTGACCTTCGGTGATGTATCCGGTGTTGTCCGGCACGGGATGGGTCACGTCGTCGCCGGGCATCGTCGTCACCGCGAGGATCGTGATGGAACCGGCGCCGTCGAAATCGACCGCCTTTTCATAACGCGCCGCCAGTTGGCTGTAAAGGTCGCCGGGGTAGCCGCGGGTGGCGGGGATCTGCTCCATCGTGACGGCGATTTCTTTGAGGGCGTCGGCGAAGTTGGTCATATCGCTCAGGAGGCAGAGCACGCGTTTGCCTTTGAGCGCGAACGACTCGGCGACCGCCAGACACATATCCGGCACCATCAGACATTCGACCACGGGATCGCTCGCCGTGTGGACGAACATCACGGTCCGCGAGAGCGCGCCGTGTTCGTCGAGCGTGCGTTTGAACGTCAAATAATCGTCGTGCTTGAGTCCCATTCCGCCGAGGACGATCACGTCGACCTGCGCCTGAAGCGCGATGCGCGACAAGAGTTCGTTGTAAGGCTCCCCCGCGACGGAAAAAATCGGCAGTTTCTGTGATTCGACCAGCGTGTTGAAAATGTCGATCATCGGAATGTTGGTGCGGATCATATGGCGCGGGATCACGCGCTTGGCGGGATTGACCGAAGGAGTCCCGATGTCGATCATTTCGGAGGTAACGTCGGGACGGTTGTCGCGGGCGGCGCCGCGCCCGTTGAAAACGCGACCGAGAAGCGCGTCGGAACCGGAAACCTGCATTTCCCTGCCGAGGAAGCGCACTTCGTCGTCGGTACCGATTCCGCGGCTTCCGGCGAAAACCTGAAGCGAAACGCGGCGTCCGTCGAGCCGGATCACCTGCGCCAGCGAAACGCCGCGCAATCCGGAAACTTCCGCAAGTTCATTGTAGGCGACGCCGTCGGCTTCGACGGTGATGACGTTTCCGGCGATGCGGATGATCCGGTGATAAACCTTACGCATTTTTCACGCTCCCGATGATTTTCCGGTCGATGAGATCCTGCTGGCGGCGGTATTCTTCACTGCCCTGCGCCATATAGTTGCGGTCGAGGAAAAGCTGGCGCAGTTCGAGGAAGAACGCGCGCGCCTGTTCCTTGTCCGCGAAACCGAAAGGCGTTTCCAGCACGCGGCAGACGCCGTCGAACATCTCGCGCTGGCGTTCGGCGGAGGAAGCTCCGTCCTGCGGATCGAAGGTGTTCTGCTGCAAAAAGACGTAATCAAGAAATTCGCTTTTCATATAGACGATGAAATCGTCGATGCCCGTGCCTTCTTCGCCGACGACTTTCATCATCTGGTTGACGTCGGCGCCGCGGCGCAGGATATCCCGCGCCATCGCCAGTTTGGCGGGATCGACGAGACTTTTGTACTTGCTCCAACTGTCGAGCGGGTGGATCGCGGGATAACGCCGGGCGTCGGAGCGTTCGCGCGAAAGCCCGAGGAACGCGCCGACGACTTTCAGCGTCGCCTGCGTGACCGGTTCCTCGAAGTTGCCGCCCGCGGGGGAGACCGCGCCGCCGATGGTGACCGACCCTTTTTCGCCCGTGCGGAGCCGGACGACGCCGGCGCGCTCGTAAAAGCCGGAAATCAGCGATTCGAGATAGGCGGGGAACGCCTCTTCGCCGGGGATCTCTTCGAGCCGTCCGGACATTTCGCGCAGCGCCTGCGCCCAGCGCGAAGTCGAATCGGCGAGCAAAAGCGTATCGAGTCCCATCTGCCGGTAATATTCGGCGAGCGTGACCGCCGTGTAGACGGACGCTTCGCGCGCCGCCACCGGCATCGACGAGGTGTTGCAGATGATGATCGAGCGGTCGAGCAGCGACCGTCCGGTGCGGGGATCTTCGAGCTCGGGGTATTCGCGCAGGATTTCCACCACTTCCCCGGCGCGTTCGCCGCAGGCGGCGATGACGACGACGTCCGCCCGGGCGTGCTGGCTGATCGCGTGCTGAAGCACCGTTTTGCCCGCGCCGAAAGGTCCGGGCGTGCAAAACGTCCCGCCGACGGCGACGGGGAAAAAGGTGTCGATCGAACGCTGCTGGGTGACCAGCGTTTCTTCCGGAAGCAGTTTTTCGCTGTAATCGGAAATGGCGATCTTGACCGGCCAGAACTGGGTCATCGTCGCTTTGCGGACTTCGCCGCGCTCGTTTTCCAGTTCGGCGATCACGGCGTCGATGTTGTAACGCCCGGAAGCGGCGACCGATTTGACTTTCCATTGTCCGCGCCATGCGAAAGGCACCATAATGTAATGGGTGATAATCCCTTCGGGCACGGAGCCGAGGCGATCGCCCGCGCGCACCGTGTCGCCCGGTTTCGCGATCGGCGTGAAATCCCAGAGCGCCTCGCGGTCGAGCGCGGAAAGATAAACGCCGCGCTGCAGAAAGAATCCCGATTTTTCGGCGAGCAGATTGAGCGGATTCTGCAAACCGTCGTAGACTTGTTTCAGCAACCCGGGACCGAGTTCGACGCTAAGCAACTCTCCGGTGAATTCGACCTCGTCGCCGACTTTCATTTTGTTGGTGCTTTCAAAGACCTGCAGATCCGCGTATTTTCCGCGGACGCGGATCACTTCGCATTTGAGCCGGGATTCCCCGACGCGGACAAAAGCGACCTCGTTCTGCATCACCCGGCGGGTGTATTCGACGGTGATCATATTGCCGTTGACGGCGACCACCTTTTCCATGACCGGCGTATTGTCATCCATAAAAAACCCCATTGTGTTATGCCATCGCCGCTTTTTCGTTCAAAAGTTCGGTAAAAACGTCGCGTCCGCGCGCCAGATCGCGGCGGCTGCGCGCCGCCAGAAGAAGCAGCCGCAACCGGTAGGCGCAGAGCGCATCGAAATCGAAGACGTGCGCTCCCGCGATCTCGTCGATCCGGCGGAAGCGCAGAAAATCGACGGCGCGTTCTCTTTCCGGCGGCGGCATCGACGCCGCCTGCGTCAGGCGCGAAGCCGTGTCGGCGTCGAGCGTTTCGGCGCACGGCGCCGGAGCGGATTTTTTCCCCGACCGGATGCGCGCGATGTGCGCGCGCAAGTTCCGCTCGAAAGCGGCATATTCCCGATAGACGCGGGGCGCATCGGCGCCGGCTTCGCCGCCGCACAGGATTTCGTTTCCCGCCTGCGCCGCGCGTTCCGCTTCGTCTTCGGGGATCATCGCCGCGGCGACGGCGGCGTCGAGTTCCCCGACGGAAAGCGGAGGATTTTTTCCTTCTTCCAGCGACGGAAGCGATGCGAGCAAAAAAGTGTACATTTTATTTTTCCAGCACGGCGGCGATCCGTTCGCCGACGAGTTTGGCGACCATTGCGGTAAGCGCGGGCACGGTGAAGTCGAAATAATAGTCCCCGTTCCGGAGCGAGACCTCCAATCCCGCGTCGATCGAGGGATCGGAAAAAACGCGGGGCGCGGCGCCGAAACTCGCTCCGATCCCCGACAGGATCGCCTTTTCCAGGGCTTCCCGGTCGCGGGGGGCGCAAAGGATCGCCGGTTCCGCCTCGGGATCGTTTTTGGAAACATTGAGCGCGATCTCCGCCATCGTTTCCGGGGCAAGCGCCTTGCCGGACGCCTCGGCGAGGACGCCGCGCATGCGTTTTTCCAACTCGGATTTGAGTTGCAATATGATGTCGCGGGCGGCCTGCCGGACGGCGCTTTCCGCGCGCTGCTGCAAATTGGCGGCTTCCGCGGAAGCGTCGCGCAGCATCGCATCGGCACGTTCCCTCGCCTGGGCGACGATGTTTTCGGCTTCGCGCCGGGCGTCCGCGACGATCGTCGCGGCCTGATTTTCCGCTTTTTTGACTCCTTCGGAGTATATGCGGTCGAGCAGACTCTGCAATTCTTCGGCCATTTTTCCCTCCCGCCGCCTGCGGCGGCCGATCGTTTCTGAATGTTTGCGTGTAAAATACTCTTTTTTTCGTTTTTTTGCAAGTTTTTTCCGTAAAAAAAAGAGTGTTTTTCCGCTTTGACAAAAGTCCGCCGCCGATATATATTAACCGGGAGCGGACGCGGAAGCGTTTCTCCCCGGGTACGGCAACGGTTTTTCTGGTTATGAACGGCGCATTTCTGATCCTTTTCATCGCTCTGATCGCGCTGATGGCGTTGATCCCCTCGCTGTTGCGGCGGCTGGCGATCCCTCAGGTGATCGCTTTGCTGCTCGTCGGTACGCTGATCGGGCCGTCGGGGATCGATCTCATCGGGCATCTGGCGCGCGCCGCGGCGAATTTCCGCGGTCTGCCGCCGGAAACGGCGCAGACGACGGCGGAGCAATTCGGCGCGCTGATCGACACGCTCGGATCGCTCGGACTGGTGTTTCTGATGGCGCTCGCCGGAATGGAAGCGGACTTCAAATTGATCCGGAGCGTGCGGCTTCCCGCGACGGTGTTGAGCGTGCTGACGTTTCTGGTGCCCGCGGCGGCGGGTTATTTCGTCTACCGTCATTTCCGTCCGGACGACATTCCGGGGCAACTTTTGTATGCGTCGCTTTTCGCCTCGCACTCGGTGGGGATCGTCTTTCCCGTGATGCGCGATCTGAAACTTTCGCACAGCCGTTTCGGGGCGGCGGTGATGATCTCGACGATCGTCACGGACGTTTCCAGCATCATTCTTCTGGCGGTGAGCGTCCGGCTTTACCGGCAGACGCAATCTCCGGCGGCGGGACACGCCGGCACGCTGTCGCTTTTCGACCGGCTGCCGGATTTTTGTACGGGGTCCTGGCTGACGGCGTTTTTTCTCATCCTGATCCTCGGTTATTTGCTTTTCACGATTTTCACGGTCGGTTTCATCGGACGCCGGATCATGAAATACTTCAACCCCGGCGAAGACGTACTCATCACGATCATTCTCGCGGTGATCCTCGGTGCGGTCGTACTCGGAGAACTCTGCGGGGTGAATCAGGTCGTCGGCGCCTTTGTCGCGGGGCTGGCGCTGTCCCGTTTCGTCCACGGGGAAAACGCATTGCTTTTCCGGCGTTTCGAGAGTATCGGCTACGGTTTTCTCATCCCGTTTCTTTTCGTTTCGATCGGCGCGCGGGCGGATTTTTCCGTTTTCGGGGGCAACGGGGGCGGCGTAACGGTCACGCTGTGGACCGTCGCGGCGCTGATCGTCAGCAAAATCGCTTCCGGATATTGCGCGATGCGCGTTTCCGGTTTCGAGCGCCGGGTTTCGGTCGCGGCGGGACTGATGACGGTGCCGCAACTTTCGGCGACGCTGGCGGCGGCGGAAATCGGCCGCGAACTCGGGATCCTCGACGGTGTCTTTTTCAATGCGATCATCGTATTGGCGATCGTGACGACGCTGCCGGTCCCGACGCTGGTGCGCCTGACGCTGCGGAACTGCCGTTTCCGGAACGCCGGCGATTTCGAAGTTCCGCAAGTACTTAAAGACGAAGAACTTCTCTAACATTCAACATAGGACAAAAGCGTTTATGAAACAAGCGGTTTTTCTCATCCGCACCGACGACCGGCAGGGGCTTCTGGCGGCGATCAGCAACTTTTTCACCGGACACAAATACAACATCATCGGGTGCCGGCAGTACACCGATCTGCACGAAGGGCGTTATTTTATGCGCGTGGTGATCGACCTTTCCAACGAATGTACGCGCCGCGAACTGGAAGAACACTTTTCCGCGCTGGCGCGGGAACTGCGTCTTACCTACGAGATCCACTATTCCGACGAAGTGCGCAACGTCGCCGTGATGGTGACGAAAACGTCGCATTGCCTTTACGATCTGCTGATGCACTCCGAGGAAAACACGCTCGGCGGCGGGCGCGTCGTGATGGTCGTCGGCAATCATCCCGAACTGGAATCGGTCGCCGACCGTTTCCGGGTGCCTTTTTACTGTTTTCCGGTCGAAAAGGGCAAGGAAGCCGAGCAGGAAGCGTTGCTTCACCCGCTTTTCGAGCGCAACCACATCGACCTTATCGTGCTGGCGCGCTATATGCGGATATTGTCCGACGATTTCATTTCGCGTTATCCGCGGCGCATCATCAACATCCACCACGGTTTTCTGCCCGCATTCCAGGGGAGCGACCCTTACCGGCAGGCGTGGGAGCGCGGCGTCAAGATCATCGGGGCGACGGCGCATTACGCGACGGCGGAACTTGACGAAGGTCCGATCATCGAGCAGGACGTGGTGCGCATTTCCCACGAGGACACGCCGGAAGCGTTGCGCGAGATCGGGCGCGACATCGAGCGGCGGGTGCTGACCCGCGCGGTGCAGGCGCATTTGGAGCATCGCATCATCCTTTCCGACCGCCGGACGATCGTTTTCGGGCGATGAGATTTTTTCGTACCGTCGCGGAGGATATTTCCGGCGCGCTGATCGTATCGGCGACGGCGCTGGCGGCGCTGAAATTCGGGACGCTGGCGGCGCTTCCGGAAGAACCGGCATTTTTTCCCCGCACGGCGATGGAATTCATCGTGGCGGGATTTCCGGCGTCGAGTTTCGGGATCGTCGCGGCGCTGGCGTTGCTGACGGCGCTGTTGTCGGGCAGAACGACGGATTTTGACGGCGGGAGCGGCAGGACCGCGGCGCTTTTCGCATTCGTTTTTCCGGCGGCGGCGCTGGTCGGCGCGGTCAATTCTCTCCGGAGCTGGATCGTCGCGGATTATCTGCACCACTTCATCGCCGTCGGCGCGCTCGTGCTGGCGGCGGAAATTTGGAGCCGCAACCGTCCGGAGCGGAAAAACGCGCTTTTTTTCGCCGCCGCGGCGGGATGCATCGCCGTCGCGCTGGCGGCGTTGGATCAATATTTTTTCTCGCTGGACGCCACCCGCGCATTGGTGCGGGAGGAAATGAGCCGGGGGGTACATTATTCGGAAGCGATGCTCGCCAAGCTTTACGACGACCGCGTCTTCGCGACGATGACCAGCGCCAACATTCTGGCGGGATTTCTGCTTCTCGGCGCGCCCGTCGCCGTCGTCGCCGCATATGAAGCGGCGAAAAAGTTTTCCCCTCGCGCCGCTTTCGCGGCGGCGGCGATTGCCGGTACCCTGATGTTCGCGGTCTTTCTGCTGACCAAAACGCGCGGAGCGTTTCTCGCGGCGATCCTCACCGCGCTTTTCGTCTGCTGGACGGGGCAATGCGCGAAAAAATACAAGATCCTCGCCGCCGTCGCCGCCGTCGCGGTGATCGCAACGGGGGGATATTACATCCAAACGTACGGCAGGGGATTTTCCTCCGCTGCGGAACGAACGGGATACGTTTCCACCGTCGCGGCGGTCGCGGCGGAACACCCCGTCGCGGGCGGCGGCTGGGGAAGTTTTTTCATTGAACATATGAAACGCAAAACGAGCGCGACCGATGAAACGCCCCGCGACCCGCACAACGTCGTCCTGAGTTTCGTCGCGCAATGCGGCATTCCGGCGGGGCTTGCCGTTGGCGTCGCGCTCGGATGCGTGGTTTTAAGATTGTACCGGCGCCGGAAAAATTCTCCGTGGAACGGCGCCGTTTTCGTCGGTGCGACGGGATTTCTGCTTCACTCGATGATCGAGATCAATCATATGGCGCCGGGAAGTTTCGCGCTCTTGGGGATCCTTGCGGTCGCCGCCGCGGACAATGATGCGGACGCGAAACGCCGCCGGGGAGAAAACTTTTTCCGGGCGGCGGGGATGATCCTGGCGGTCGCCGCGCTGTTGCTTTCCCGTGGACTAATGCGCCGCGACCTTGCTTTCACGCGTTACGTCGAAGCGGTCGAAAGCGGCGACGAAACTGCGGCGCATGCACGGCTTCCGGGAATGCTTGCCGCCGCGCCGGATGCGCCTTTCGTGCGCGAAGCCGCCGGAGATGCGGCGTGGTCACGCGGGCGTTTCGGTGAAGCGGAATCATTCTGGCGCGAAGCGTGGAAACTTGCTCCCGACAATCCCGCGACCTGCCAACGCCTTGCGCTGGCGGCGCGCCGCCGCGGCGACGAAAAAGAAGCGGAGCAATGGGAAAAGAAAGAGCGGGAATTGTTTCCGAGCCGTCCTATTCGGTAACGACCGCGTTTTTCCGTCCGTCGAAAAAGCGCACGGATATTTCCTTGCCCGCCGGAGCGTCGGCGGCGGAACGGATCGGTACGCCCTCCCGGTCGGAAACGATCGCGTAACCTCGTTCGAGCTGACGGCGGACGTCGAGCGCTTCGAGCGTTGCGGCGAGGCGCGCGGTCTTTTCCCGCTGGATACGCAACCAGTTCGAGAGCGCGCGTTCGGCGCGGGCGGACAATTCGTCGAGATATTGGCGCCGGTCGGAAACAAGGCGGACCGGATCACGGCGCCAGACGCCCGACATCACTTTGCGCAACCGCAGTTCGGCGCCGTCGGTCGCCGCGCGCAACGCCGCATGCATATCCTTGATCGCGCGCGCTGTTTTTTCCGTGCATTCCGCGAAATTTCCGCCGATGAATTGCGCGGCGGCGCTCGGCGTCGGTTCGCGGCGGTCGGCGACGAAATCGCTGATCGTGAAGTCGATTTCGTGCCCGACGGCGGAAAGGACGGGGACCTGCGACGCGGCGATCGCGCGGGCGAGGACTTCCTCGTTGAATTCCCAAAGGTCTTCCATACTGCCTCCGCCGCGGGTGACGACGATGACGTCCACGGGGAAACTCCGGTTGAAAAACGCCACGCCCCGCGCCAGAAAACGCGATGCGCCGGCGCCCTGGACGGGAGCGGGATAGATGCGGACGTCGGCTTTCACGCCGAAAGACGCCAGTACTTTGAGGAAATCCCGCAACGCCGCGCCGTCGGCGCTGGTGACGACGCCGATCGTGCGGGGCAGAAGGGGGATCGGTTTCTTGCGTTCAGGGGAAAAAAGTCCTTCGGCGGAAAGTTTTGCTTTCAGCTCCTCGAAACGGCGTTGCAGATCGCCGACTCCGGCGAGGCGCACCGTGCGCAACGATATTTGGTATTCGCCGCGCACTTCATAGACGGAAAGCTGTCCGAAACCTTCGATCGCCATACCGGGGGCGAGTCCCAGTTCCCTGCCCCGGGCGGCGCCGCCGAACCAGCACGCGCGGATCTGCGATCTGCCGTCTTTGAGCGTGAGGTAAACATGACCGGAGTTATGCAAAACGATCGTGCCGATCTCGCCCGCTATCCACATCGGCATAAAGGAGCCCTCGACGAGGTCGCGCACGGCGCGGTTGACTTCGCTGACGGTCCAGATTTTTTCTCCGGTCGGGGTTCCGGTCATTTCAATTCCTTTTTGGTTTTCCCTTTAAAGTAGCGTCGGCGGCGGATTTTTGCAAATGACGGGGATTGAAAATCTTTCGGGGGAGCCGTATAGTAAGGAACGGCAAAACGCACCGGAAAAACGGAGATTTTTTATGAAAAGACATCTTTGCATCGTCGCCGCCGCGCTCCTGTCGATCGTATCGTCCGCGGCGGAAACGAACGCTTCTTATCTCGTCGAAGCGGAAAAAATGGCGCACATCGGAGAATTCCGGTTGCAAAAAGACGCCGGATGCGCTTCGGGCGGATATTTTCTTCACGCCGTTCGCGCGGGAAGCGTCTGCCGCGGGATTTACGACTTTCCGGAATCGGGGGAATACACGCTTTTTCTGGGCAATATTTCCTACGGAGGGAATACCCGCCGTCTCCGTATCTCTCTGGACGGCAAAGAGATCGGAGTTGCGGTGGACGAGATCGCGGGGCACCTTTGGAGCCGCGTCGGCGAGATCAAGCTCCCGGCGGGGAAACACGAGATCGAAGTCGTTTCGCAAGGGGCGAACGCCCGTTTCGACGCCTTGCTTTTCGTCCCGGTCAAGGGTGATCCGGCTCCGGTGGAAACGGTCGAACTCGCCGATCACGGCGCGCAATTTTTCTGCGGGAAAGTCGATTTGAAATTCCGCACCGACGCGAAACCTTTTGCGGAATGCCATTGCGGGAACGGGATCGTTTTCCGCTTTCATCCGGTGTGCGACGGCAAAACGCTGACGTCGGGCTATCTGCTTTACCGCTTCCGCGGCGACGACGGTCAGGATGCTTCCGGGCGCGTCCCGCTCGACGGCAAAGAAGTCGCGATCACGGCGAAACTCGCCAAGCCGGGTTTCGTCTGGTGCCACGCGCGGCTCGGCGACGAATCCGGCGGCACGGCGCGCTGGATCGACGCGAAAGGCGAACTGCATGACGAGGAAATCGTTTCAAGCGTCGGCGCCGACGAGGAAAAGATCCCGCAGATCGAAGAACCCGGCGATTTCGACAACTTTTGGACGACGCTGAAAAGCGAACTCGACGCCGTGCCGGTCGAAGTGCAAAAAGAAGAAGTCAACGGCTCCGATCCCGAACATTATCAAACCTTTGCGGTTCGCGTCTCCTGCGCGGGACCGCGTCCCGTGACGGGGTATCTGGTGATGCCGCGCGGCGCGAAAGCAAAATCGCTCCCCGCCGAAGTCGGATTTCACGGGTACGGTCTTCATAAGCACACCCCCTCCGCGCCCCGCCCCGGCAAAATCTATTTCAACATCAACGCGCACGGAATGCCGCTCGGAAAAAGCGATGCGTTTTATCAGGAGTTTTTCGCGCCGTTGCGCGGTTACGCGATGCACGACGGAGCCGACGCGAAAACGTGCTATTTCCACCAGATGGCGTACCGCGTGCTGCGCGCGCTTCAATTCGTCCGCACCCTGCCGGAATGGGACGGCAGAAATCTCGTTGTTTCCGGCGGCAGTCAAGGCGGGATGCAGTCGCTTTGGGCGGCGGCGCAGGATGGATACGTCAGTTACTGCCGCATCAGCGTACCGTGGAATTGCAACCTCGGCGGTGAAACGCTCGGTCTGATCCGTCCGCAGGGGTGCGACGTCGAATACTTCCCCGCGCTCCGCTACTACGACAGCGCGAATCACGCCAAGCGCATCCAATGCCCGGTCGAGATCGAACGCGCCGGACTGCGCGACACGCTCTGTCCGCCTGCGGCGGTGGCGCGGATGTATCACAATTTGAAGTGCCCCAAAAAGATCGTCTGGATCGAAAACAACACGCACTTTTCCCCGTTGCCCGATTCGCGGCGGCACGTTTACGCCACGCCCGATTTTCAAGGGGAAAAAGCGGTAAAATAAAACGTTTCGCCCCGGTAACGCCTCCGCAGTTTATGAAGTTTTGTGCAAAACGGCGGGGTGAATTTTTGATTCACTACCGCCGTTTGCGTCGGTCCGGTCCGACCGTTTTCACGCGAGTTTGGCGACTTTGAGCGCGTTGTCCTCGCGATAGAACTTGTAATCGTCACTGGTCCAGCAACCGAGCAAATCGTTGAAATCTGCCCTCTCTCCCGCGATCGTCACTTGCTTCGCCCAATCCCAGTTGACCAGCGAAT
>JAKSOG010000026.1 GCA_024405715.1 Victivallaceae bacterium
GATACGCGGATCGTCGGAAGCAAAAATCGGAGCGCCGATGCGGTCCAGTAAATTTTCCGGCAACGGATCTCCCAGAAGGTAATTTGCTCGCACCGCCCGGATCTCATCCATCACGCGTTCCGGAAGTTCCGCGACGAACCAGCTTTTGGCGAGTTGCAGAAAATTGATCGTCCGGGCATTCCACACCTGCGCGACTTCAAGATAAAGTCCGCCGACCCAATTCAGCTTCAATTCACCGTCCGTGGCGGGTTCCGAGAAAGGCGAAAAGGGAACGACCAGATAATTCCAGTCGCGACGTTCCAGTACAACGACATATTGCGTTTCCGCCGTTTGCGAAAGGACACGGATGTCGCCGACCTTGATATCGGAATCCCACGCTCTCGGCGCGCTCACTTTTTCCACGCAGGGAAAATCATTTTGCTCATACGAGTCATTCGGATATTCCGCACGCATTTGCTGCCGCAAAATAAAATCTTCGCAAAAACGGGCGCTGTTCTCTCTCTGCCGCCGGGGCAACACGGGTTTAATCATTTTTTTCCTCCTTCTTTTTTTGGGCTTCCAATTCCTTAAAGAAGGGTTCCGCCACTTTTTCCGATTCAAATTCCGCAAAAAGCAAGTTTTTTAATGTTGTCAGACCGTCCCCCTTACTGAATGACGGCATTTTCCCGATCTTTTTTTTCAGAGAAACACACGCAGCCGAGCATCTGTCTCGCTTGACCCCCAATGCTTTTTCCACCAATGGATCCGTCACGTTGACCCCGCACATGATTGCTAGCAGCACAATCCTTTCGCGAGAATCCAAACTTTCATAAAAATCTTTCATCATCTGATCGCTGGCGACCCAGTGCTTTGAAGAACGATGTTCGCTTTTTTCATCAGGGACGACCTCTTCCCGTCTTAACCCTTCCTCATCGTTGACAGGCGCCTGCATGGACTCGACAGAAATCAAATCCAGATAACTTGTCCCGGTTTTCGGCATGACCGCATAGTTCTTTTTGATATACTCTCTTACAATGTCAACAATGCGCCAGCGCAAACTGCCGAAAATCACTTGCGCGGGCGGATCGGGGGATTGAGACACGCGATGCCACAACGCATCCTTATATGCCTTGACCATCACTGCACCGGGCGCAGACTCCTGCTGTTTCAATTCGCACATCCCGTCGTCGACGATATCAAGGATCTCCGAGGACGGGATCCGGGTCGTATCCGACAACAGGCGGCAACGGATACTCATGGCTTCATTGAAGCGCTTAATCACCTGACCGGCAAGATAATTATACAAAGTGGTATAAGCCTCCCGGGTGCCTTTCCCGGCTTGGATGCGGCGCTGGATCAACGGATTTTGCGGAGAACAGCCGTGAAAACTGCAAACGGCCTTCCACAAATTCCATGCTTTCAATTGCACATCGGGCGGCAAATTCTTTTTTGAAGACCTCTTCGCGCATGGGGAGGCGGGCTGATTTTTCTTCATTTTTCACCTCCGTTTTTTTTCATGACACGACGGAGAAACTGTTCCGCGGTGGCAATTTCCTTTTTGGTTGCCCGATATTTATGAGAATTATAAATCACCGGAGGTTCTTCACCAAAGTAGGCAAGCGGGATGGTTTGTACAGGTTTTTCCATGCTTCCGAACCATGTCCGGTGGGTTTTCGGATAGGATTCGGACAGATCCGTTACATAAAATCCTCGGGCGCAATAACAACTCGTCCCGTAGAGTAGCGGGATATTGGAACGCAATCCTGTTGCCTTTTGCCGGCAAATGGAAAAGCCGGGGTGTTTTTTCCGATCCGAGGAATATCCGGGGATATGTTCTTCCCAATACGGTTCCGCGACCCACCATAACGTTCCGAAACTGTAATCGCGAGCAAAATTGAACAACGCGAGCAGATGCGAATCATAAATCGTCGGTTTTTCTTTCTGTTTTGCCATAACCTACCTCCACGCGTATAGAAAATACTCGCCATTTTCTTGTTTTTCAATCTGTTTTTATGCCATTATAAAAAGATTTTTTTTATTTTTTTTTTCAAATTCATCGGAAAAAGAAAAAATGAAAATCTTTTTTTTTTTTTATTTCGAATATATATTTGTTCAAAATACTCAACAGCCAGTAAGGAAATATGATTATGCAGCGCATATCATTCATTACGGGCAATTCTTTTCCGATGAACCTGATCCGCCGTCACGTGGAGTGCATCCCGCAAACTTTTGAAGAGTATCTCCGGCGGCTGCAAACGGGGAACTGGATGTCTTTTTGGGGGCATCGCAATACGTTGGAAGCCGTCAATCAGATGACCGGTTTTGATTTGACTCCTCAAACAGAGCGTCCCGCATTGACGCTGGATGATGAATTTTTTCCCAACTTGAATGGGATTCGCTATCGCGAATGCTGGATATTGTCTCCGATTTATCAATCCGGTTTCCGTCCTGCTGTAGGAGAAGAGGTTTCTGCTGAAAAAATCACCGGATGGAATGTTCTGAAAATGCTTTGGTAGCCTGGACGATTGTGAAAAACGTTTCCCCGGGGAAATGTTTAAACGAAAAGAAATGCGATGGCTCCCGGCCCGGGGGATCGCAGGAGAAAAGAAAAGTCGCGTTGCAAAGATTCCGATGTGGCAATATATTATGCATACCGGGCCTCGGATGCGGAAAAAACGACCCGCGTTGTGAAATCGGAACGGGATTATGAAAAGACAAACTTTTCCTTTGAACGAAACCCAACTCGGGATGTTTTTGGAGTGGAACCAAAACCATTCCTCCACTTGCTACAGTCTCGCCTGGGCTTTCCCCCTGCCGGAAAATCTCGACATCCCCCGGTTCCGGAAAGCGCTTACGGATACTTTGGAAAACCACGCCGTTTTCAAAACCCGCTTCCTCGAAACGGAGGACGGCATCCGACTCTTTTTCGACGAAAATGCCGCCTTTCCCGTCCCTGTGCATAACGTTTCCGATGCCGAGGCGGAGGCGAAAGAACTTGCCCTCCCGAAACCTTTCGACCTTTTGAACGGATTGCCCGTCCGCGCCGAGATCCTGAAGAGTCCGTCCGGCGCCCGGTTGCTCCTTGAAATGCATCATATCATCACCGACGGAACTTCGCAACATCTTCTCTACGAAGAGATTTCTGCGCGTTACAACGGCGCGGGTTTCCCCGCCGAAGAATGCTCGTTCGCCGATGCCTTGTCGCGCGAAGCCGCAACCGTCGGCGGCGAGGATTACCGCGCCGCTTCCGAAGCGGCGAAAACGCTTTTTTCCGGACGGAGTATGACCGTGCCCGACGTTTCCGCGCTCGCGTTGCCTCCCGATGAGGTCCCCGGCGACGGACGCGACTTCCATATCGCCGCGGCAACCTTGGAACGCGACGGCGTCGAAATGTTTTGCCGGAAACATACGCTCCACGCCAATTTGTTTTTCCTCGGCGTTTTCGCCCGGACTCTCGCACTTTTCGCTCACGAAAAAAAGGTGGCGTTCTTTACCGTCAATCACGGGCGGCGTGATCCCTCCGTCCGCCGCACGCAGGGGATCTTCATCAAGACCGTCCCCGTGTCGGGAGAAATGGACGACGCATTGCCGCTGCCTGATTATTTCCGGACTTTCCGGCTTCACCGCGCGGGCGTTTATCCTTTTACGCACTTCTGCCGGGATCTCGGCATCAAACCCGGATGGGGAATGGTCTTTCAGGACGGGACTTATGAACCGTCTCTGCGTTTCGGCGACATCGTTTCGCCCGGACGGGAACTTATGAGCGGCGGCGCGACCGAAATGCCTGTTCTGCAGGTTTTCGGAGGCGAAAAAATTTTCCGGTTGAAAATGACGGCTGCCAAAGGCCGTTACCCGCGCGTTTTTCTCGCGGAATTTCTCCGCCGCTTTTGCATGGTCGCGGAAAATATGCTTTCCGCCGCGCCCGGTTGCGCGCTGAAAGACGTCCCGGTGCTTTCGCAAACGGAAATGCAATCGACGCTCGCCTTGTCGCGCGGTGAAACGCTTCCCTGTGATCCCGGAACGACGTTCGTGAAAATGCTCGCGCAACGGGCGGCGGAAACGCCTGCGGCGATCGCCGTCGAAGATGAAAAAAGTTCTCTATCTTTCGCCGCGCTGGAAAATCGCGCGAACCGTCTGGCGGAGGAAATGATTTCCCGCGGCGTCGTCCCGGGACGTTTCGTCGCGCGTTTGCTGCCGCGCGAAACGACCTTCCCCCTCGCAGTCCTCGCCGCCCAGAAGTGCGGAGCGGGATATCTGCCGCTGGACGCCGGTTATCCTGCCGACCGGATCGCCTATATGCTGAAAAATTCCGGTGCGGCCGTTCTGGTTACGACCCGCGGACTTTTTTCCGGGAAAAATCCGGATTTCGACGGCAAGGTGCTTTTTGCCGACGCCGTCGAATGGGATCGTTCTTCCGCCGCCGTCATCGACCGGGCGACGCCCGATACGCCCGCTTATATGATCTATACCAGCGGTTCCACCGGAAAACCCAAAGGCGTCGTCGTTCCCAACCGGGCATTGACCGCGCTGATCGCCTGGTTTGTCCGGGATTGTGCGCTGGGCCCGGGCAAAAAGAATCTTTCGATCACGAATTTCAGTTTCGACGCTTCCGTGCCCGATTTGTTTCCGCCGCTGGCCGCCGGAGGGGGGCTTTACATCGTCTCGGAAGAAGTCCGCAAAAGCATCGACGACATTTTTGAATGCGTCCGCAACGTCGGGGCGACGGGGTTGACCGCCAGTACGCAACTGGGGCTTGCTCTGCTTCATTCGCATCCCGAACTGCCGTTGGAATATATGATGTGCGGCGGCGAAAAAATGCTTCCTTTCCCGCCGACGCGCGTCCGCGTTCTCAACGGTTACGGTCCGACCGAATTCACCGTCTGCTCTTCCTATTGCGAAGTCGATCAAGCGGTGCAAGGCGACATTCCCATCGGCCGTCCCGTGCCCAATTCCGTGTCGCTCGTCATCGACCCGCTCGGACAGCCCGTGCCGCCCGGAAGCCGCGGAGAACTTGCCTTGGCGGGACCGCAACTTGCCGACGGCTACTGGGAACTGCCCGAAAAGACCGCCGCCGTCTTTACGCCGGGGCCCTGCGGAAAAATGTACCGCACGGGCGATCTCGCCCGTTACAATGCCGCGGGTGAACTCGAATTTCTGGGGCGGCTCGATTTTCAGGTGAAACTGCGCGGTTTCCGCATCGAAATCGGAGAGATCGAACACACCGCCGCGTCCTTTCCCGGCGTCGCCGCCGCGGCGGCGGAAGTCCGCGAAATCGCCGGAAGTTCCCATCTTGTACTTTATTTCGAGGGCGCGGCGGACGCTTCCGTACTCAAGGCGCATATGCAAAAGAGTCTGGCGGATTATATGGTCCCCGACTTTTTCGTCGCGCTTCCGGCGTTGCCGTTGACGCCCAACGGCAAGATCGACCGGAAAAAACTTCCGGTGCCCCGGTTCGACGAAGAAACGACCGTCCCGCCGGAAACGGAAAACGAAACGAAAATTTTTGCGATCGTCGCGGAGATTCTAAAGACCCGCGATTTCGGGGTTACCCGGGATTTTTCCGCGTTGGGATTGTCGTCGTTGGGGGCAATGCTGTTGTTGGCGAAACTGAAAAAACAATATGGCATCTCTTTGAAAATGAAAGAGTTGCAGATAAATTCAACCGTCCGTAAATTGGCTGCTCTCCTTCCGGAAAAGGCATCGGCGACCGTTTCCGACGACAAAAAAGTGCGTCCGCGCCGCGCCTTTTATCCGATGACTGAAAATCAGCGCGGGATCTATGCGGACTGGCTTCGCGATCCGGCGGCGTTGCAATACAACATCCCGGCGGCGTTCAAGTTTTACGATGTTTCCGCCGAAAAACTCGCCGCCGCAGCGGAAAAAGTTCTCGCCGCGCATCCTGCGTTTCACGCGCGTTTCGTTGAAAAGGACGGGCGGATCGTTCAGGCGCGATGCGACGGAGAAAAGATTTCCGTTCCCGTCGAAACGCTCGTTTCCGAACCCGACGGCAAGTTTTTTTCGTCGCAGCTGCAATCCTTTGCGCCGCAAAATGATAGCTTGACTCGTTGCAAGGTTTTTTCCGGTTGCGGAGCCGCCTTCCTTTTCCTCGACGTCCACCACACCGTTTTCGACGGATTTTCCATCGGCGTTTTTTTGCGCGAACTGGCGACAGTGCTGGACGGCGGCGAACCCGCCGGGGAAGCGTACACGGCTTTCGATGCGGCGCTGGATGAAGCGGATTATCTGGAATCCGAACTTCCGGAAGCGGACGATCAATGGTTCGTTCGTTATCTCGACGGCGTCGAATCGACGAAAATTGAAACCTCCGCTTCCGGAGCGGACGGTGCGCCGGGCGAAGCGCGCCGCATCCGTCTGAAACTCCCCGGAAATACCATTGATGCCGCGTGCCGCAAGTTCGGAGTGACGGCGAGCGACTGGTTTCTCACCGCCTTCACGGAACTTTTGAAGCGCATCGGGCGCGACGAAAAGGTCCTCATCAATTTCGTCACGGCGGGCCGCGCCGACCCCGATCTGCAGAATACGATCGGGATGTTCGTGAAAACGCTTCCCGTGCGCGGAATTTCCGATGCCGGGACTTTTTCCGACGCCGTGCGCCGGATGCACGATTCCGTGACGGAACTGCTTGACCGCGAACGTTGTTCATTTGCGCGCCTCGCGGAAAAATACGGCATCCGGCCCGATGTTCTGTTCGCGTTTGAAGGCGGCATTTTCGAACTTCCCGGCAAGGTCGAATTGCTCGAAGCGGAAACTTCCGCCGCAAAGGCGCCCGTTTCCGTGATCGTCACCCCCGGCGCCGATGGTTATGCCGTCGTGCTTGAATACGATGCGTCGCTTTACGCCGGAGCGGAAATGCAACATCTGGCGGAAATGTTCGGCAAACTGGCGCTGGGCGCCGTCGCCACGGACGTTCTGGCGGAGATCGCGCTGCTCGACGAAAACGAAGAAAAAAGCGTACTTGATCTCGCCCGGGGCGAAACGCTCGAATACGATGAAAAAGCGATCTTTCCCCGTCTTTTTCATCGCCGCGCCTCCGAGTCGCCCGATGCCGTTGCCGTGACGGACAAATCCGGTTCCGTCACCTACCGCGAACTGGATGAAAAATCGGATGTTCTGGCGGCGGAACTTCGGAAAAACGGAGTACTCCCGGGCGGCTTTGCGGGCGTGATGCTGCCGCGTCGGGTATCTTTCCCCGTCGCGGTCCTCGCCGTGCAGAAATGCGGCGCCGGTTACGTCCCGATGGACGCCGATTATCCCGCCGACCGGCTCGGCTATATGCTGGAAAATTCCGGCGCTGCCGTTTTGATCACGACCCGCGAACTTTTTTCCGGAAAAAATCTGGATTTCAGCGGCAAGGTGCTGTTTTTCGAGGAAACGGATTTTACCGTCGCGGCGTCACCGGAAGACCTTTCCGCGCCCGATACGCCCGCTTATATGATCTATACCAGCGGCTCCACCGGAAGGCCCAAAGGCGTCGTCATTTCCCAGCGGGCGTTGCTCCATATGCTGACGTGGGCATGCGAGCGGCTGAAAATCGTCCCCGGGAAGCGCATCGTCACGCATCCGAGTTTCAGTTTCGACGCATCGGTGATCGATATCTTTCCGGCACTGGCTTCCGGTGCGGAACTTCATATTTACGACGAGGAGATCCGCCGCGACCTTGCGGGGATGCGCGCCTACATCGAAAAAAACCGCATTTCCGGCGGCGGTACGATGTCCACGCAGATCGGGATGACGCTCCTGAACGCTTACCCCGATCTGCCGCTGGATTATCTGCTTGTCGGCGGCGAAAAAATGTTGTCGGCACCTGCGACCAAAGTCCGTCTTTTCAACGGTTACGGCCCGACGGAATTCACCGTCTGCTCGTCGCTCGAAGAGGTCGACCCGGCGCGCGGCGGAGACATCCCCATCGGCCGTCCCGTGCCGGGGACTTTTTCGGTCGTCGTCGACCGGTACGGACAACTGCTCCCCGCCGGCTATCCGGGCGAACTCGCGCTGATCGGACCTCAAATCGCGGAAGGGTACTGGCACGCGCCGGAAAAAACCGCCGCCGCGTTTGTCGGGATGCCTTTTGCCGGACGCGCCGCCGCCATGCGGCATCCGGTGTGCCGTTTTTCGCGGATGTACCGCACGGGCGATTTGGTGCGTTACAACGCCGACGGCAAACTCGAATATATGGGACGGCTTGATTTTCAGGTGAAATTGCGCGGTTTCCGCATCGAGATCGGCGAAATCGAAAGTTGCGCTTCCGCTTTTCCCGGAGTGCAGAGCGTCGCCGCCGAAGTGCGGGACGTGGCGGGGGCCAAACACCTCGTCCTTTATTACGAATCGCATTTTCCGCTCGACGAAGCGGCGCTGAAAAGTGATCTGGGGAAAAAACTCGCCGATTACATGGTCCCGGATTATTTCGTCCGGATGGCGCCGATGCCGCTGACCCCCAACGGCAAGATCAACCGCAAACTTCTGCCCGCGCCGAAAAATGCGGTCGCCGCGGAAACGGTTTACGTCGAACCGGAAAACGAAACGGAAAAAGCCGTCGCGGACGTTTACGGGGAGATCCTCAAAATCGAAAAATTCGGTGCGACGCAGGATTTCTTTTCTGCGGGAGGCACATCGCTGATCGGCATCCGCGCCGTGGTCGCATTGCAGAAAAGGGGATTGGACGTCCAGTACGGAGATCTTTTCAAATACCAGACGCCGCGCGCGCTGGCGGCTTTCCTGCGCGGAGAAAAACCCGTTCCGGGAATGGCGGACAACGGCGATCCGGCAACGCCGGAACGTTTCGATTACGGTGATTACGATTACTCCGCCATCGACCGGCTTCTCGCGGCGACACCGCGCGATCTGTATGAAAATTTCCGGCTGCATTCGACGGGCGACGTACTTTTGACCGGCGCGACCGGATTTCTCGGCATCCACGTTTTGCGAACGCTGCTGGAAAATACCGATGCGACGGTCTATGCCCTGGTCCGCGCCAAACGGGGATCCGGTGCGGAAAAGCGGCTGAATACCCAGTACGTCTACTATTTCGGCGAAAAACTCCCCGCCCGTTTCCGGGAACGGCTGGTCTGGATCGAAGGCGACATCACCGACCCCGATCTCGGAGAAACACTTTCGCCTTTTGTGATCGGTACGGTCTTCAATTGCGCCGCGCTGGTCAAGCATTACGTCGCGGACGATCTGATGGACAAAATCAACGTCGGCGGCGTTGAAAATCTCGTCGGCTGGTGCGAAAAAAATTCCGTGCGGCTGGTCCACGCTTCGACGTATTCCGTCGGCGGCACCGTCCGTTCGGATTCCGCCGCCGTACTCGACGAACGCCGTTTCTACATCGGTCAGGAATCGGACAACGACTACGTCCGGACGAAATTCCTTGCGGAACGCGCCGTACTCGCCGCCGTCGCCGCCGGAAAACTCCGTGCCAAGATCGTCCGGCTCGGCAATCTGATGGGGCGCGAATCCGACGGCGAATTTCAGATGAATTTGAGTGCGAACGCGTTTATCAATTCGCTCAAAAGTTACAAGGCGATCGGCGCTTATCCGCTGGAAGAACTGGTCCGGCCGATCGAAATGTCGCCGATCGACCGCGTTGCGGAAGCCATTTGTCTTTTGGCGAGGACGCCCGATGAATTCTGCGTGTTTCATCCTTATAACGCATATGCTTTGGATATGGGCGCCGTTGTCGGTGCGATGAACCGCCGCGGGTTCGACGTCGACTGGGTTTCCGCGCGGGAATTCGCCGTGCGGGTCGACGCTTTGCGCGCCCGTCCCGAACGGGCGGCGGAGTTGCAGGGGATCCTGCATTATGCGGGGCATTTGCTGAAAAACCGCAAAATGACTCCGGTCGTCAACAACTGGACGACGACGGTTTTGTATCGGCTCGGTTTCCGCTGGAAAATGGCGGATGAAAATTATCTGGCGAATTTCCTCGACATGCTCGACGGACTCGCCGTATTCAATTGAGGAGTTGTTTATGGAAATCACCCGAATCGACGATGACAACGGCGTCACGCTCCGGTTGCACGGCTGTCTGGACACGGCGGCGGCGGCGGAGTTCGCAACGGCGCTGGAAGCAACGGGGACGGCAAAGCGCATCACGTTGGATATGAAAGAGTTGGAGTTCATCGCGTCATCCGCGTTGCGACTGTTGGTCGCCACCCGGAAAAAACGCGGAAACGAATGCGAGATCGTCCTTTCCGGCGTGAATGACGTCGTCGGCGAAGTTCTCGACGTTACCGGATTGAATGAAGTTTTCACCGTCGTGAAATGATTTTTGCGATGAAAGGCAGAAAATCGTTCGGTTTGACGGGATACATTGTCACGACGGTGTTTTTTTTCGCCGTCATCGTGACGACGTCGTGGATTTTTGCGTCCCGCTGGGCATGGAAGCAGACCGTAAGCACACTGGAATGGGCGGAAGGCAATTTCATCGCCACGCTGGACGATGAGATCGCGCTCGAATTGCGTTTCGTCGCCATCGCGTTGCAGGAAAGACTCGGCGGTTGCCATCCCTGTTCGGCGCAGGAAATGCAGCAATACGCCGCCGATTACCAGCTGGACGAGATCAATATCGTCGATGCGAACGGTATCGTCATCGCCTCCAATCTGCCGGAAATCATCGGTGCGGATTTTCATAACACGTTGCATGCGCGTGATTTTCTGGTCCTGATGGAACCGACGCGGACTGCCGTCAGCCATCGTTTCCGGATAAGCGATGACGATCAGGGGGCGTTTCATAAATACTACGGCATCCATTTCCCGGACAAAAGCGGATTTCTCCAGTTGGGAGTTTCCTATCGGCGTTTCACCGAACAGGTGCATCTTTATTCCGAGTACGAATACAAGGCGTTGCTGAACGGTTGGAAATTTGAAAACGTCGGTCATTATCAGGAAGTCGAAGACCTTTCCGATTTCCGTCCGGGCAAAATTTTCGAGCGGCGGACGCCGGACGGCATCGTTTACGGGCGTTATTTTTATTTTTACGACATCCCGCTGTCGGCGTTGTTGCCCCGGAGCCGTTTTTTTGCACAACGCGATATGACGGTCATTTTGATCGCTCTGGCGCTCGGGGTTTTGTCCGCGTTTTTCATTTTCTTCATTTTCCGTCTGGAAAGATCGTCGCGAAAACTGGCGGAGCTTCACGCGCAGGCGGAAGCCCGCAACGCCGCCGATCTCGCGCTGGCGCGCCGGATCCAGATGTCCGTACTCCCCCGGCGCGGCGGCATTCTGACGGAAAATCTGCGCCTTTCGTTGCGGGGTGAAATGCGTCCGGCACGGGAAGTCGGCGGCGATTTCTATGATTTTTTCCGCGCTCCCGACGGACGCGTGGTCGTCGTCATCGCCGACGTGGCGGGCAAGGGGATCCCCGCCGCGATGTTCGCGATGCAGGCGATCCGGGTCCTGCGCTACTATTTCGGACGATGCACCGATCCCGCCGAAGCGGTGACGATGGCGAACCGCGACCTTTGCGCGGAGAACGACGCGGAAATGTTCGTGACCGTATGGGCGGGCATCCTCAATCCCGCCGACGGCAGGATCGAATACGTCAATGCCGGACACAACCGGCCCTTCATCCGGCGCGCCGACGGCAGCATCGAAAAAGTCGCGGGCAAGGGCGGACTTTTCCTCGGGATGTTTGAAAACGCCGATTATGTCCGGAATACCGCAGTCCTCCGGAAAAACGACCGGCTCTTTCTCTATACCGACGGTTTCACCGAGGCGATGAATCCGCAAAAACAATGTTTCGGCGAAGCCCGGTTCTGCGCGGCGTTGCGGTCCGGCGATTTGGAAGGCGCCTTGAAACGTTTCGTCGGAAACGCCGAGCAGTCCGACGATCTGACGTCGGTTGCCATTGATTTTTTCGGCGCGCCCGAAGCGGCGGAACGGACTTTCCCCTGCGAAGAAGCATCGTTCGCCGCCGCGCAGGATTTTCTCCGCGAAAAGTTGCGGAACATCGCCCCCGCCGTGACGGCGAAGATCCTCAACGCCGCGGACGAAGTGATCGTCAACATCGTTTCCTATTCCGGTGCGTCCGATTTTCTTTTGCGCACCGAATGCGGCAGAGACCGGGTGAAGATCGAATTTCGGGATGCGGGCAAACCCTATAATCCGCTGAAGCATTCCCCGTACGATATGCATGTGCCGATCGCGGAACGTCCGGTCGGCGGACTCGGTCTGGTGATCGTCCGCCGGTTGATCCATTGGGTGACCTATCGCCATATCGGCGGACGCAACGTGCTGGTGATGGTTCAGAAACTTGACGGGTAAAGCGTTATGCCGTACCGTTTTGCGTATATCGCGGACGACCGTCTGGCGGCGATGGCGCCGCCGCATTGGCGGGAAAAGGCGCGACGCAAGATGTTTGAACGGGACCGGCGTCAGGAACTGGTTTCCGGCGGATTGCTCGCCGAAATGCTGGGCAAAAGCGATTTCCGCGTCGCGCTGACGGAAACGGGAAAACCCTATCTGCCGGATGAGCCGGAGATCCATTTCAGCATTTCCCACTCGGGCGACGTCGTGATGTGCATCGTGGAAGCGCGTTGCTGCGGATGCGACGTGGAAAAGATCGTCCCCCTGTCTCCGGAAGAAATGCGCGTGATCGGCTCTTTCGGACAATGGACGCGCGCCGAAGCGGCATTCAAATGCGGAATGGACTCCGCCGTCGCGAAAAACGTCGCGGCGCCGCCGGGGTACGCCGCCGCCGTCGCCCTTTAAAGTTTTCCTTCCTTTTGTTTCCTCATGTGTTCGCGCTCACGCGCGCGATAGGGTATCCTTGCCCTTTGCCGCATCTTTTCTGCGGGAACGGAAAAATTTTGTTTTTTTCTTTTTTTTCCATTTGGTATGACAACTTGTGTCATTGGTCGTGTCGTACATTAGAGGTAAAGGAGGGAAAAATGGCCCGTGCAAAAATTCAGGATCTGTACGACCGGATGTTGCTCGCTCTGCGGAAACGGCTGGATGAAACGGAGGGCGTTTTTATGAAAACGTCCGCCATCGTCATCGCCGCGATGGAACGGGGAAATCTGCGTGCGTCCGAAAAAGCGGCGCTGGCCAAGCGGGAAAACGAACTTCGTGAGATCCTTGCCGACGTGTTGCAGGGATTGAGCCGCCTCTGTCGCGACCGCATCGAAATGTTTCCGGTCGCACCTGGAGACGGTTTCCTTGTCCGGATGGAAAAACGGAGCCGGCAGGCGGAGGAATTTTCCCGCATTCTCGACGGCTTGTTGCAATCGACCGGCGACAGCCGGAAACAAATCGGAAAACCCACTCAACAATGGAGGTCTGTTATGGGAAACGTGGATTTCAAATCCGAATTCGAACGAAAATTCAATGAAGCGGCGGCAAGTTGCAAACGCCCGAACGTACTGGTGGCGGGGTACACCGGATGCGGCAAAACATCCCTGATCCGTACCGTGCTCGGCGACGCCGTCGTGTCCGCGGAAAAGATCGACGCGTCGCGCCCCTGCCGGATCGATTTCGACTGCTACGAAAACGACTCCGTGCGGCTTTGGGATTCCCGCGGTCTGGAACTGGGGGAAAAGGAAAACGAATTCAAAGACAAGATGCGCGAATTCGTTTCCGACTGTCAGAATGATCCCGACGTGGACGAGCATATCCATTTGGTCTGGTATCTCATTCAGGGCAACGGCGCCCGGGTGACTGATTGCGATCTCGCGCTGATGAAGGAAATTTTTACCTTCGACGACGTCATCGCCGTCATCAGCAAAATGGACATCACCAAGGGCGCGCAGCGGGACGCCATCCGCCAAGTCCTGATCGACGCGGGTGTGCCGGAACATCGTATCGTCGAAGTTTCCTCCCGCGACGCGCAAAATTGCCGGGAACTTGTGGAGTTGAGTTGCAAAATGCTTCCCGACGCCTACCGCGACGCCTTTATGGCGGCGCAGAGCATCGACCGCGACGCCAAAGTCGCCCGGACGATGGACAAAAAAACGTCCGCGCAGGAAATCGTCGCGCAGACTGCCGCCGAAGCGAAAACGCTCTTTTCCGGAAAAGGCGCGCCCGAAACGGAAAAGTGGCTCGCCGCTCCGGCGGAAAGCAACGTGACGCTCGCATCGCTCCTTGCCGGGATGCTGGCGAAACTCGCTTCGCTCTACGGTCTGCACGGAAACGGTGTCCGCGACGAAGCGGCCCGCTTCCTCGACGCGCTTCAGAACGAGGATCGCGCCGGATTTTTCCGCGGCGGAGACGCGGCGGCGGAAGCGGCGTTTCTCGTCGGCGCCGTCGGTCATTTTATGCGGCGCAATTTCGAGGCGTACGCCTGTGCGCTCATTCAGGGCGGCGCGTTGCCGCCGCTCGGATTTGATGTCGAACTGTTCAAGAATTATTTCAGCAATTACAAGGAGGGTATGGCGATGAAACCCAACATTCTCGTCTGCGGCAAAACCGGCGTCGGCAAGACGTCGCTCATTCAAGCGGTCACCCACCGTGGCGTCGTCCCCGACAGCGCCATCGGCAACGGCCGTCCCGCGACGTCGGGATTCCAGCTCTATGAAACCGAGATCGCCGATTTCATCGATTCCGAAGGGATGGATCCCGGCAAGCAGAGCGTCGACGAATATGCGGACTTCATCCTCGGCGAAGTACTCGGGCGGCTCGACACCAATGAAACCGACCGGATCATTCACAACATCTGGTATTGCATCGACGGTTCCGGCGCGCGGATCCAGGACGCCGACGCCGAGATCATCAAAACCTTGAGCGACAAGGTGTTGCTTGTTGTCACCAAAAGCGAATTGATGCTTCAGGAGCAGATCGAATCCATGATGAAATCCCTGCTCGAACTGATCCCCCGCGAAAGGATCGTGATGGTTTCGGCGGACAACAAGACCGGACTGACCCAATTGATCGCCAAGGCGCGGGAAATGAGCGCACAATCCATGGACGCGGCGGAAGAGGAGATCGAAGCGTTTCAGGCGCGCTGGGAAGAGTATTATGCCAATATGCGCGCGCTCTGGCAGGAAGGCGTCAGCGACGAAGCCGACAGTTATGTCAACTGGGCGGCGGGCAGGGCGGCGGCGATCGCGTTGCTGCCGATCCCGCTGGTCGATGTCGCGCCGCTGGTCGCCAACGAGATCTATATGATCTACAAACTTGCCGGAGTGTACGGGATCGCGGTGGACGGTACGATCGTCACGATGCTGCTCGGTTGCGCCGGAGGGTCTTTGCTCGGCAAGATCGGCGCGAGTTTCCTGCCCGGCCTGAAAGTCCCGATCGCGGCGGCCGTTACCTACGGCGTCGGCAAAGCCGCGAAAGCGTACTTCGAGTCCGATATGACGCTGGACGAAGACGAACTCAAAGAGCAGTTCCTCGCCGGCGAACGCGAAGCCAAAAAACGCGACTGGAAAAACGCGGCGGAAAACTGACAACGGGTGGAGCCGTCCGGGCGACTCCTCGGACGGCCGTTTTGAAAAATGACACCGGAATCGCTTTCATCGTCTTCCTTGCCGTTCCTGGATCGTCTTTGCCGGGCGGCGAGTTTTCTCACGCTCGCGGCGGCGGTGCTTTGCGGGGTTTTGCGCCGGACGGCGGGATTGGTTCCGGGAACGTTCGTCGCGGAAGGCGTATTGCCCGTCCTGACGGCGGCGGCGGTCGGATATTTGACCAATTTCGCGGCGATCGCGTTGCTTTTCCGTCCCTACCGGCCGGTCCGTTGGCTGAAAAATCTGCAGGGGATCGTGCCGAAAGAACAACCGCGTCTTGCCGCGCAACTGGGGGAAGAGATCACGGAAAATCTGTTGCCGCCGGAGTCGCTGGCGGAAGAGTTGTGCGCCGCCGTTTCGGATCATCTGCAAGCCCCCGGTCTGGTCCCGGCGTTGCGCGCGCAAGTGCGGCGGTATGCCGTGCATTACAGGCGCGTACTGGCGGCGGCGTTGTCGCCCGTGATCGAAGAGACGCTTTTTCTGGAAGCGGAGAAAATGGCGTCGGCGGGCGAAGCGAGGAAATTTTTCGACGATTGCGCGGGGCCGTGGCTGACACGGGAAGCGGAACGCGAAGAAAATCTCGCGCGCATCGTTGCGGAAGCGTCGCGTCGCGCGCCGGACATTGCGGCGGCGGTCCGCCGTTTTTTGCGCGACGGGGCGCGGGAATATATGCAAAGCGAACATCCGGCGCTTTGCCGTTTTGCACGCGCCGACGAAATCGCCGCACAACGGGTGATGAAGTGGGATTGGGCGGCGCTGGAAAGAAAAATCGCCGCCGCGATCGCATCGCCCGCGACGAAATATGCGTTGCGCCGGGAACTTACGATGCTTGGTGAAAAATTGCGCGAATATGTTCATTCAGAAGAATTTGCGACGATGCTTTCCGCATGGCGCGCGGACCGGGAAGCGGCGGCGCGATCGCTTCTGCGCCGCAAACTGGAAGAAGTGTTGCCGGAAAGCATCGTGCATATCGCGACGGACGGGAGATTATGGCGGGAACTTGAATCGCAATGGTTGCCGTCGTTCCGCCGTTTCGTCCTTCACCGTATCCGGCGGGAAAAGGAGCGGATCGCCGCGCGTTTTGATCTTTCCGGCAGGATCGAAGCGGCGGTTTTGGCGCAAAGTCCTGAAAAGCTCCACGAATTGGTGAACGAGGTGTCGGGCAAACACTTGGTATTGTTGCAGTTACTCGGGTACGTCCTGGGCGGTGCGGCGGGTTTCATCCTGATTTTCGCGCGGTGAAAAAGGCGAAAAATCCGGCGGACGGCTTGCAGAATGATGTTTGCGGCGCTATGTTGAAAGGGAAGGAGGCGGATGATGTTCGGCGAAAGAGGAATGGTTTGTTCGACGTACTGGTTGCATTGCGACCGGTGCGGATACGATGAAACGGTGGCGAAAGAACCGCTTTTCGGAGCGGACACGGCAGTCGCGCCCGATAACGCGCGCAAAGTGAAAGTCCTGCCGCTTCTGTGCCCGAAGTGCCGCGCGCTTCTGAAACGGCGGAAAATCCGCAAAATCTTTTTTTGAACGGGGAAAATATGGATATCGAAGTTTACGTTGACGACTCGTATGTGACGACGTTTGAGCATGTGCGCGACGACGAAGACGCGCTTTTTGACTGGCTCTGCGGATTTTGCGAAAAAGAGGGTTATACGCTTACTTTCATCGAAAAGGAAGGTTTGAAAGATTCCGCCGCCGAACTGGCTTCCGGCGCTTCCATCCGCATCGGTGAATATTCCTTGCGCCCGGAAATCGATTGAAAAATCCAACATAAAGAACGGGGCGGCCGCCGATCCATCCGGGTTGGCGACCGCCCCGTTGTTTTCCTTTCCGTTTATAAATCCGGGCAACTTTCGATTTCGTCCCAGTGGGTTCCGATCCAGTAACCGATGACAAACAGCATTCCGTAACCGCAGAGTCTCAACATTTTTTCATTCCTTTCCTTTTTTTTGTCAGTTCCGGTTCGCCTTGCGGCGACCGTAGTAGACGCCCATTGTCACGATGAAAAACACTCCGAGCAATTCCAGCATTTTGCCGCCTCCTCTGTTTTTCCGGGAATCTTTCCCGTTGCATCGTCTATACTGTACACGAGTATCTATGCCAAAGGATGTCATACCGGAAAAAAACGCAAAAAATCCCGCGTTTTTTTTCTGCGCGGCGCCGCTTGAAAAGCCCGGACGCCGTGTCTATATTAAGGAAAAAATTTCCGGAGCGAGGATCTTATGAGCGTACAAAGCCGGCAGGCGTTGCGGCTGATCAAACTGGTCGCCGAAATGCGTAAAAACAATTATCCCAACGCGCAGAATTTCGCGGAATTGATGCGGCAGGCGGACGTTGACGAAAACGTTTCCTGCGCCTGCAGTCCGCGTACCGTTTTGCGGGATCTGGCGGTCTTGCAGGAGGACTACGGCGCGCCGATCGAATACGATGCTTCCCGCCGCGGATATTTTCTGTGTGATCCGCAATGGGAATTCAGCGCGCCGATCATGGGCGACGACATTTTGAGTATGACGCTTCTCGGCACGAAACTCGCTTCGGATTTTCTGCCCGAACCGCTCAAGACCGACGTCGATACCGCCGTCGCCAAGGCGTTGAGCGGCAATCATTCCGATTTTTTCGACCGGGCGACCATCGAAACGCTGCTTTGCGCCACCACCATCAAGGCGACGGTCGATCCGGCGATCTTCAAAACCGTTTTCGACGGCTGGCGGCGCCGTCAGGTCGTGATCCTGACCTACCGCAGGCCGGACGGCAGGGAAGACGGGAAACATTTTGAGCCGCACATCATCGCATTTCACAACGGCATCTGGTATGCCAAAGGGTATGAAGCCCGTACCAAAAACGTCAAATGCTATGCCATTCAACGCATTGTCAAGGCGGATTTCGACCGGACGGATGCGTTTGAGATCGACCGGAAACTTCTCGCCGCGACCCGCCGGAACGGACTTTTCGAGTATCCGCGCATCGACGGGATCCGGTTGCATTGCGATGCTTCCATCGCCTTTTATCTTTACGAACATCAACGTTCCAGAAAGTTCAAGATCGAGCGGCAGAAAGACGGTTCGCTCATCATCACGCTGAAACCCGCATTCGAGCACGACGTGCTCCGCTGGGTGCTCGGCGAAGGCGGCAAGATCGAAGTCCTTTACCCCGCAAAGTTGCGGGAAAAAGTCGCCGCCGCCGGAAAAATACTTTGGGAACGCAACCGGAAAAAACACGCCGGCGATGACTGCTGACAACGTGAAAACGCCCCTTCACTGAATACCATCCCGTTGAATCAAAATACGGGTACGCCGCCCTGCAACATCCCCTTTACGCCGGGGGTGTTGCAGAATCACCGTAAGATTTGCGCTTCGCCCTCGTTTGGTATCATCCCGACGCTATGGGAACGCGAGGGGCTTGTTTCGCCCCTCGCGGCTCCCTCAACCCGCCAAGGGCGGGGCTTTGTACGGATGGCGCACCGCACAAGTTTGCGGAGCATTTGTTTTTACCGCACCCAAACGCGAAAATCCGCACAACTTGCGCGGTCGTCTCTTGTTTGTTACCCCCAAAAAAAGATGCGCCATGTGCGGGCTCATGCTCCGCTTTGCCGCGTCGCCCGCCCGACTTCCCGCCCGGCGACCGTTAAAATCATACTCACGGATCGGCGGCGATGAAAACACTGCCACACCGGTAATATTTACGCTTGATTTTTATTTATGCTTGCGGTATATTGACGATAAGGCGTCGTCCGCCGAACTTCGGGCGGCGATGTTGAAAAATCGGATATTTTTAGCGGTCGAGATCGAGAAAACGCCAAATTATCGAATAGAGCCGACCGTCGCGGCGAACGCTGTGTGCGTACT
>JAKSOG010000027.1 GCA_024405715.1 Victivallaceae bacterium
TTTTCCATAAAGCGATCCCCCTCCCCTTCCGGATAAGGCAAAGAATCCCCCGCACCTGAGTTGAAAAAGCGGCGCTTTACCATTATTTTATATAGAATAAAAAGAAAAGGATTCTGGCGTGACACCGAATAAACCGATCCGTTCGATCTTGATCGTTTTCATCATCCTGACCATATTGGTGCTGATGATCGCCGCGTTCCGCGTGATCGGAGAAAAATGCGGGCGGTTGGCGGGGCGGTTTTTCCGTCCCTATCTTGCGTTGGAAAACATCACCGGGCAAAAAATCGCCGAACCGTCGCTGCTCTTGCTCTCCCGTTCGGAATTGGCGGAAAAGCTTTCCGCATTGCAACAGGAAAACCGTCATCTTGCGTTGCGCGCCGTCGCGGCAGACCGTTTGCGTGAAGAAAATCAGCAGTTGCGCCGGATCGGCCGTCTGAAAAGTGCGCCGGAATGGATCGGGATCCCCGCGGAAATCGTCCTGCGCGACCCGCTTTTCTGGAAAAACCGTATGGTCGCCAATCAAGGAGCCCGCGCCGGAGTGCGGCGCGGCGATGCCGTTGTCGATGTCCGTGAAAACGGACAAATCCTGCTGGTGGGGGTCGTGCACAGCGTTGATGAGGAAAGCGCGGAAATTTATACCGTGTTTCATCCGCTTTTCCGGTTTTCTTTCCGGTTAAAGCAATCGGGGGGGACCGGATTCGTCAACGTCGGAGACCGCCAGACGGGTGCGGGAACCGTACCCGTCGAATATCTCACGACGTTGCCCGTTTCCGGCGATGATGAAATGTACACCACCGGTTTCGAGCGGCAGATCCCGTCCGGCGTCAAAATCGGGAAACTGCTTTCGGTCAACACGTCGGACCCGCTTTATTTTGCGGAAAAACGCCACAACGGAAGCGCCCTGCCCGCGTTCGACGCCAACACGCTGCAATTCGTGCTGATCCTGTCGCGGCGCGAACGGATCTTCTGCCCCGGCTGTCAAAGCGTCCAGCCGCAGGGAAGCGCGTTTTGTCCGCAATGCGGCGCCGCATTATCCTCACCGGGAAGCGACGCACAATGACGGGCTTTTTTTTCTGCTGGACGGCATCGCCGCTTTGGCTGATCGTCGAAGTATGGCTGGGAAATCTCGGAATTTTTCTCCCCTTCTGCGGCGGATGCGTGCTTTATTTCGGCACGACGACATCGTTGAAAAACGCCGCCGCCCTCGCCTTTTTTCTCGGCCTGTTTCTGGATTCTCTTTACGGCAGGACGTTTCCGGTCGCCACGGTGGCGCTCGTTTTCGCCCTTGCGTTGCGACGGCAGTATTTTCCGAAACTTTTCGGGAAATCGGGGTTGCTCGCGGCGATCACGGCGGGCGCGGTGTTCTCGCTCGTCGTCGGAACGGCGAACGTCGTCGTCGCCGCATCCGCGGAAAGATGGGATGCTCTCTGTTTTTTTCCGATCGAAATGCTTTTCGGCGTCATCGGATTTCCGCTTTTCGGGTTTCTGATGGACCGCATCGCGTCGCGCATCGGCGCGCCGGTCTATTTTTATGAAGAAGCGAACGATACGCCGACGCGCCGCGTCCGGGTGGTACAGCAATCGTCGGTCAATGACCGGAGCGCGAAGCGATGACCCGGCAGGAAGAACACTTTCCCGAACGCTCGTTCCGGCGCCGTCTTTCGGCGTTGGGAGCGATCTTGGGGATCGGTTTGCTCGTTCTTTTCGGACGCGCTTTTTATTTACAGGTCGGCGGCGGCGATCAGGCGCAGGACGCGCTCATACGGCAATCGGTACGGCGTATCCGCATCCCCGCCCGGCGGGGGCGTATCCTGACCGCCGACAAAGTGATCGTCGCCGACAACGCCGCCGGATTTTCCCTGCTTTTTTATCCCGGAGAAATGCGTTTCCCCCGTCGTCAAAAGACCATCGACTACATGCTGGCGGCGGCGGCGGATTTTGCCGCCGCGATCGGGCGGGAATCGCCGCTGACGCGGGATGCCGTCTCCCGCCATTTGAATATGCGTCCGGGGTTGCCGCTGACCGTCTTTTCCCGCCTCGACGAAAAGGAGACCGCGTGCATTCTGGAAAAACTCCGCGTCTGGCGCGGCGCCGAGATCGAACCGGATGTTTCCCGCGTCTATCCGCTCGGACGATTCGCCTGTCATTTGATCGGATACACGGGGAAAGACGTGCTGTCCACGCCGGACGACCGTGACGAATATTTCTATTATGTGCCGGACGTCGTGGGCAGGAACGGCATCGAAAAGATCGCCGATCTGCGCATCCCGGGAAGCGACGGCATCCGCGGTTTGCGCGGCAGTCCCGGATATTCCCTCGTACAGGTCGATCACCTCGGTTTTGTCCGCCGCCACCTGATCGAAAAGATCGATCCCGTGGACGGGAATCACGTTGTACTGACGATCGACAGCCGCGCGCAAAAAATCGCCGAAAACGTCCTTCAAGACGAACGGGGGGCGATCGTCGTCCTCGACGCGGAAAACGGCGACATCCTGGCGGCGGCATCTTCCCCCGGATACGATCTGGCGCGTTTCGTGCCGAAACTTCCGTCGGCGTATTACCGGAAACTGCGCGAAGATCCGGGTAAACCGTTGCTGCATCGTGCTTTTCAAGGAAGTTACACGCCGGGATCGATCCTGAAACCGCTGGTCGCGATCGGTTTTCTCGACGCAGGGATGGACCTCGACCGGATGATCGACTGCGACGGGTTCAACGCCGTCGGAAACGCGATCATCCGGTGCGCCGCATACCGCCGGGGCGGGCACGGCATATTGCATCTTGTCGACGCGCTGAAATATTCCTGTAACAGCTTTATGATCAAGGAAATGCTTGAGATCGACCGGAACTATGTCCTGTCCGTGCTGAAACGGGCTGGGATCGGGATGCCGACCGGAGTGGAACTGGGAGAAAGTCCGGGCGTTTTCCCGACCGACGAAAACAAACGGCGGCGTTTCGGCACGGCATGGAACCGTTATGACAGCGCGCTTTTGTCCATCGGTCAGGGAATCGTCGAAGTAACGCCGTTGCAGGCGGCGCTTTATTGCGCGGCAATCGCCAACGGCGGGACGTTGTGGCAACCCCACCTCATCGGAAGCGTCGTCGATCCTTTCGGAAATTGTATTTTTACGCGTTCCATCGTCGCCCGGGGAACGATCGCGGAACCGGAAAAACTCGACGTGATCCGCACCGGGATGTATCAGGTCGTCAATTCCGGCGACGGTTCGGGACGACGCGCGGCACTCGACGGGCTGGAAATTTTCGGCAAGACCGGATCCGCGGAAGTCGGAGTGCGTCCGCATCTGCGCATCAACGCCTGGTTTATCGCCTTTGCGACGTGGGAAAACCGCACCTACGCCCTGGCGATCGTGCGCGAAAACGCCTCTTCCGGCGGAAGCAGTTGCGCGCCGCTGGCGCAGGAATTTTTCCGACGTTATCTGCTCAATCACCGCGAAGCGCGTTGAGCGCAAGCGTCGTCATCATCCCGATGCCGAGGGGGATGATCGCATCGGGCACGAGGAGTTTTGCGCTATGCAACGGTACTCCTCCCCCGATCCCGAGATGAAACATCGCGCCGCGGTAACGGCGCAGATAAAAGGCGAAATCTTCCGCGGTCATTTTGGGATGCGTCATTTCCCGGTAGCCGATCCCCGGAGTTGCCAACGCGCTTTTCCGGACGAGATCCGCCGCAACGGGATCATTGACAACGGGCGGATATTCGGCGGTAACGCGCAACGCGGAATGCGTCTCCCGGTGTGCATCGCAACCGGCGCAAAGCATCCTCATCCCGGCGAGGATATTCCGGGATGATTCTTCCGTCACGGTACGCAAAGTCCCCGCGATACGCGCGGCGTCGGGGATGACGTTTTCCATCGCGCCGCTCTGCAGGATGCCGACGCTCAATGCCGAACCGGATCTTCCGGCGGCGAGCTTTTCCAGACCGAGCACGATTTCCGCGGCGGCAAGGATCGGACTGCGGGATTTTTCCGGCGTGCTGCCGTGCCCGCCCTGCCCCGTTACGTCGATTTCAAAATGAATGCTCGACGCCATGATCGCGGCGCTTTTGCACCCGACGACGCCGAAGGGCAGATCGGGCGAAACGTGCAATGCGAAAACATCATCGGGCGCGGGGTTTTCCAAAGCGTCCGCCGCGACCAGGGCTTTGCCCATCGCGTATTTTTCTTCGCCGGGTTGCCAGACGAAACGGATCGTGCCGGAAAAATCGCATCGGGCAAGCATGGCGGCGGCACCGAGCAGGATCGCGCTATGTACGTCGTGCCCGCAGGCGTGCATCACACCGGGGATTTCCGAAGCGCAGGGAAGATCCGTTTCTTCGGTCACGGGCAGCGCGTCGATGTCCGCGCGCAAAGCGATGTTCCGCCCCGGGCGGCCGCCGCGGAGCAACGCCACCGTATCGGTTCCGAGAAAAGGCGGCGACACTTCCAGCGGCAGATCGGCTAAAAAATCCCGGATCCGGCGCATCGTTTCCTCCTCGCGTCCGCCGAGTTCCGGATGATGGTGCAAGGCGTGGCGCAATTCCAGAAGCCGCTCCGTGACGACGGAATCAGCGTGCATAAACGATCTTGCCGTCGACGATCGTCATTTCGATGCGTCCGGAAACTTCCCGGCCGTCGAACGGCGTGTTGCGCGCTTTGGAGCAAAACCGCGATGCGTCGATCGCATAAGTCGCTTCGGGGTCGATCACAACAAGATCCGCCGCGTTGCCTTCATCAAGCGTATAATCTTTGATGCCAAGCACTTCGGCGGGACCTTGCGTCATCCGCGAAATCAGCGAAGGCAAGGACATCCGCCCGCTTTTGACCAGTTCGCTGTAACAAAGCGGGAATGCCGTTTCCAACCCGATGATGCCGAATGGTGCATGGTCGAACTCGACCAGTTTCGCCGTCCGGGTATGGGGCGCGTGATCGGTCGCGATCACCGTGATCGTGCCGTCGGCGACCGCATCAAGCAACGCCTGCCGGTCTTCCTCGCTGCGCAGCGGCGGATTCAGTATGTAGGTGGTGGCGAAGTGTGTGACGCATTCGTCGGTCAGCGTCAGGTGATGCGGCGTCGCTTCGCCGGAAACCATAATGCCTTTTTGGCGCGCGTCGCGGAGAAGCTCGACGCTCTCTTTGACCGAAACGTGCTGCATATGGATCTTCCACCGGATCTGCCGCGCGAGGATGACGTTGCGCGCGATCATCAATTCCTCGGAAGCGCCGGAAATGCCTTTCATCCCGAGCAGAACCGACCATTTCCCCTCGTGCATCACGCCGGCCGCCGCCAGCGCGACGTCTTCGCAATGATCGAGGATCGGCAAATCAAAATACTTGGCGTATTCGACGATATGGCGCATCAGCGCGTGATCCTGTACGCAACGGCCGTCATCGCTCAACGCGACGACTCCGGCGGATTTGAGGGAACCGATCGCCGCCATCTCTTCGCCCTTGCCGCCGTTGGTCATGCAACCGCACGGCAACACATGCACGACGCCGTCGCGCGCGGCGGTCGAACGCAACAATTCAATGGCGCCCGCGGTATCCGCCGCCGGATTGGTGTTGGGCATGGCGACGATCGAAGTGAATCCGCCCGCCGCCGCCGCCATGCAACCGGTCTTGACGGTTTCCGCATTGGTGTTGCCGGGCTGACGCAAATGGACGTGCAGATCAATGAACCCGCGCGACAGCACTTTTCCGGAAAGATCGATCGTTTGCGGATCGGAAACTTTGCCGGGATCGACGATTTTTCCGTCGGCAACGCCGAGGTCGCCAATGGTGTCCAAACCGCGCCCGGGATCAATGATCCGGGCATTTTTGAGAAGCAGATTTTTCATTTTTTCACGCACCCCGCCACCAGATAAAGGACCGCCATACGCACCGCAAGACCGTTGGTCACCTGTTCAAGGATGACCGACTTGTCGCCGTCGGCGACGTCGCTGTCAAGTTCGACGTCGCGGTTGATCGGTCCCGGATGCATGACCAGGACCGAAGGTTTCATCTTTTTGAGCGTTTCAGCTTTGAGTCCGTAGAAACGGGAATACTCTCCGGTACTCGGAAAAAACCCGATCGTCTGCCGTTCGTGCTGGATACGGAGCATATTGACCACATCGGCGTCGGCGACCGCATCTTCGAGATTGTGGCAGACTTTGACGCCGACCGACTCGAATTCGCGGGGCACCAGCGTCGACGGCCCCGCCAGCGTGACGTTGGCGCCGAGTTTCAGCAGACCCCAAAGATTGCTCCGGGCGACGCGACTGTGCAAAATGTCGCCGATGATCGTCACGTTGAGTCCCTTGACGGCGCCGAGTTTTTCCCGGATGGTGAAAATGTCCAGCAACGCCTGCGTCGGATGACCGTGCGCGCCGTCGCCCGCGTTGATGATGCCGCAGTTGAGATGGCGCGCGATGAACGCCTGCGCCCCGGGCGCCGAATGGCGCATAACGACCAGATCCACGCGCAATGCTTCGATGTTTTTGATCGTGTCCAGAAGCGATTCGCCTTTGAGCAGACTGCTCGCCTGCGTCTGGACGTTGATGATGTCGGCGCTCAGACGCTGTTCGGCAAGTTCAAAGGAGACCCGGGTGCGGGTACTCGGTTCGACGAAAAAGTTCACCACCGTCTTGCCGCGCAACGCCGGAACTTTTTTGACGCGCCGCTGGGAAACTTTTTTGAATTCCGCCGCGGTATCGAGGATCAACTCGATCTCTTCCGCCGAAAGATCGTAGAGTTCCAGCAGATCTTTGCGATTCCATTGCATAAAAATCTTACTCCTTTGTCTCGGGATGCCTTTCGATCCAGGGTTCGTCATAAACGCCGGGGGCGTCGTCGGGCGCGAAACGGACGGCGACCCGGCGATCCGCGGGAAGTTCGATCCTGCGTCCGACGAAATCGGCGCGGATCGGATATTCCGGATTCCCGCGGTCGATCAATACCGCCAGCCGGATCAGCGCCGGACGTCCGTAATCGGTGATCGCGTCGAGCGCCGCACGGATCGTCCGTCCGCTGGACAGCACGTCGTCGACGAGGATCAGTTCCCGGTCGTTGATGTCAAAGGGGATCTCGGTTTCCCGGATAAGCGGCAGACGGCGCATTTTGCCGATGTCGTCGCGATACATCGAGATGTCAAGCTTCGCCAAAAGCGGCCGTTCGCCCGCGATCCCGGCGATCGCGTCGGCGATCTTTTCGGAAAGCGGCACGCCGTCCTGCTGGATGCCGACCAGCACGCAATCGCCGGCAAAACCGGCATCGACGATTTTTTGAGCGACCGCCCGGATGATTTCCGGGATTTCTTCGGCGCCGATCAAAAGTTTATGCATAACGAATCTCTCCTTGTCTCTACAATATATAGCGGAGACGCGCAGTTGACAACCGTTTTTTTCATAAAAAAGGCAACTTTGTCAAAAATCCTTGAAGCGCGAGCATATAAAACGCGGTCCCCGCGAAAATCGACAGCAACGGATTGCCGATTTTCCATTGCAGAAATACGACGATCAGTGCCGCCAACGCCAACGCGACGGGAGAGCCCCCTCCCCCCGATACCGTCGCCATCCCGTAAACGACGAGCATTGCGATCGCCGCCGCCGACAGCGTTTTGCCGAGATAGAGAAAAAGCGGAGGCACGGGACGTTTGCCCCCGAAGCAGAGAAACGGCAGAAACCGCAGCAATGCGACGACCGCCGCCATTATGGCGAGCAAAAGCCATTGATGTCCGGTCATGATCCGCGGACCTCCGTTTTTTTGCGCAACGCCAACAGCAATCCTGCGATGCACGCCATCGCGGGGAAAAGCATTTTATCGGCGTGGGCGGGAAACCAGACGAGGCAAATCGCGCCGACCAATGCCGTGACCGCCCCGCCGATGAATGCGGGGATGCGGTTCGAGCGGTCGCGGCATTGTTCAACGAGGATGACGAGAAAAAGCGCCGTCATCGAAAAATCGATCCCGGTCGTGTTGAAACGGATCGTTCTGCCGAGGAGCGCGCCGAGCGTACTGCCGACGACCCAATACGTCTGGTCGAATGCCGTCACCGCCAGGAAATAACGCCGGCGTGATTTTTCTTCCGTAAAGGGACATTGCAGCAAAATGGCGTAAGTCTCATCGGTCAGCCCGAAAAGCAGATAACTGCGCAACGCCGCCGGCCAAGTCCGGAACTCCCCGATGAACGGCAATGCGTATGCGGCATACCGGATGTTGATCATCAGCGCGAGAAAAGCGACCCAGCAGGGAGAATAAAACGCCGCGTCGCGGATGATTTCCACCGCGGAAAACTGCATGCTTCCGGAAATGGTCGCGGCGCTGACCAGCGCCGCGTCGCACACCGTCGCGCCGGGGACCCGGGTCGTGAAAAGGACCGCCCACGCCATCCCCATCGAAAGATATCCCATCAAAACGGGCAGACTGGCGACGAAAGCGCGGCGGACGACGGCGGACGGCATCAAACACTCCTGACAAAGACACAAACGTTCTTCATAAAATATCATCGTCCCGTGCGAAAAACAAGCAAAAAACGCATCCCCCGCTTGTAAAAAACGACAGAAAATGGTATAGTACGCGACAAGGTTCAAAATCGTTTCGAAATACCGGGAAGTGGAGCGCGGAAATGGCGGCCGATTTCGTTCATTTGCATTTGCATACCCATTACAGTATGCTCGACGGCGCCTGCACCGCCAAAGGGATCGTCAAACTCGCCAAGTCGATGGATATGATCGGCGCGGCGATCACCGACCACGGCTACGTCGGCGGAGCCGAAGAATACCACCGGCTTCTCACCGAAGCGGGACTGCGTCCCGTCATCGGTTGCGAGGCCTACATGGCTCCGGGGAGCCGCCACGACAAAGACCCGCGCACGCCTCATTGCAAAGGGTTCCATCTCGTCCTGCTCTGCGAAAACGATACGGGGTATCACAACCTCTGCAAACTCATTTCCGAAGCCTACCGCACCGGGCTTTATTACAAGCCGCGGATCGACCGTGAACTTCTGACGCAATACCACGAAGGTCTGATCGCGCTTTCCGCCTGTGTTCAGGGTCAAGTCCCCCGCCGTTATCTGGATTCCGATCCGCGCGCATCGGAAGAGGCGTTGAAATTCTACCGCGATCTTTTCGGACGCGACCATTTTTTCCTTGAAGTGATGGATCACGGCATCCCGGAAGAACGCGCCGCCAACCGCCATCTCGTCGAACTGGCGGAACAATACGACCTCGAAATGGTGGCGACCAACGACGTCCATTATATGAAAAAAGAGGACGCCGCCGCCCATGAAGTGATGCTCTGCATCCAGACGGGGACGAAACTTGCCGAAGAGCATATGAAGTTTTCCGGTCCCGAATACTATTTCAAGTCGGAAGCCGAGATGAAGCAAATCTTTTCCGAACTTCCCCGTGCGATCACCAACACCCGCGCGATCGCCGAACGGTGCGAGATCCATTTCGACTACAAGACCAATCACTATCCCGTCTTTTATCTGCCGGACAAAAGCGTTCCGACCAAGGAAACGCTGCGTCAGATCTGTTACGACAATATGGTCTACCGTTTCGATTTCGATCCGCGCAAGGACGACTGTTCGACGCCGGAGCGAAAGGCGATCCTTGACCGGATGGAATATGAACTGGGGATCATCGAAAAAACCGGATTCTGCAGTTATTTCATGGTCGTTTCGGATTTCATCCGCTACGGCAAAGACCACGGCGTCCCTGTCGGGCCGGGGCGCGGATCGGGCGCCGGAAGTCTCGTCGCCTATCTGATGCGCATCACCGACATCGACCCGTTGCGCTACAATCTGCTTTTCGAGCGTTTTCTCAACCCCGAACGCGTCAGTCCGCCGGATTTCGACATCGACTTCTGCGAAAAGCGGCGCGGCGAAGTGATCGAATACGTCCGGCAGAAATACGGCTTCGACAGCGTCGCGCAGATCTGCACATACGGACAGCTCAAGCCCAAAGCCGTCGTCAAAGACGTCGCCCGCGTGCTCGGTTTTTCCTTTGACGAAGGCAACCGGCTGACCAAACTCATCCCCGACGATCTCAAAATCACCATCGACGCGGCGATCGAGCAATCCGCCGAACTGAAAAAACTCATCGACACCGACGACCGGGTGCGGGAACTTTTCAAGTACGCACGCGTGCTTGAAGGACTCAACCGTCAGGCGGGCATACACGCCGCCGGCGTCATCATCGGAGACCAGCAACTCGACAACCTCGTCCCGCTGTCGCGCAGTGCGCAGGGCGACATGGTCGTGCAATACACCAAAGAGCCGTGCGAACATCTCGGACTGCTCAAAATGGACTTCCTCGGATTGCGCACGCTGACCATCATCCGCAATGCGCTGGATATGATCAAAGCCGATCACGGAGTTGACATCGACCCGATCAAAATACCGCTCGACGATCCCAAAACGTTCGATATGCTCCGGCGCGGCGACACCGTCGCGGTGTTTCAGCTGGAATCCGGCGGGATGCAGAATCTCTGCCGGAACCTCGGCGTCGAAACGATCGAACACATCATCGCGCTGGTCGCGCTTTACCGGCCGGGACCGATGAAATTCATCCCGCAATACATCGCCTGTAAAAAAGGATTGGAAAAAACCGTTTACGATCATCCGAAAATGGAACCGATCCTCAAAGAGACCTACGGGATCATGGTCTATCAGGAGCAGATCATGCAGGTCGTGCAGGCGCTGGCGGGCTTCACTCTCGGCGGCGCGGACATCCTGCGCCGCGCGATCGGAAAAAAGAAAGAAGAAGTGATGGCGCAGCAACGGGAAATTTTCATCAAGGGTTGCGCCGAACACAGCGACATTCCGGAAAAGCTCGCATCCGAGATCTGGGAAAAAATCAAGATTTTCGCCGGATACGGCTTCAACAAATCCCATTCCGCCGCCTACGGGATCGTTTCTTATCAGACGGCTTACCTCAAAGCGAATTATCCGGTCGAATTCATGGCGGCGGTGCTCACCGGTGAAATCGAAAACGCCGACAAACTCGCCTTCCTCATCCGCGCCTGCCGCGATATGGGAATCAAGATACTGCCGCCCGACGTCAATTCCAGCGGCATCAGTTTTTCCTGCGACGGCGACGCGATCCGTTTCGGGCTCGGTGCGATCAAAGGCGTCGGCGAAGCCGCCGCCGGAGCGATCCTCAACAGCCGCAAAGCCGACGGAAAATTTTCCAGTTTCCTCGACTTCTGCGAACGCTGCGGTACGGAAGTCAATTCCCGGATGCTCGAATGTCTTACCCGCGCGGGGGCTTTCGACAGTTTGCAACTGCGCCGTTCCCAGATACTTGCGATCGCCGAACCGATGATCGCGTTGGCGGCGAATCAGGCGAAGGACCGCGCCGCGGGGCAAGGATCGCTTTTCGATATGCTCTCGGGTGAAGAAAGCCACGAAGCCGTATCGGTGCCGATCCCCGATCTGCCGGAATTCAGCTGGGACGAGATCCTGAAAAACGAAAAGCAACTGCTCGGATTTTACATTTCCGGACACCCGCTTGACCCGTTGCGGGAATTGGTCGGCGCTTTCGGCGAACCGGTGCGCGGACTCGCCGAAAAACCGGACGGAGAAGCGCTCCGGATCACGGGGATGGTCTCGGACATCACCTATAAATTCAGCAAAACCAGCAAGCGACAGTTCGGTGTGATGCACATCGAAGATCTGGATGCCAACTGCGAATGTATGATCTACGAACGCACCATCGGCAAACTCCGGGATGCCGGAGTTTTGCTGGAACCGGGCAACGCCTACGTTTTCGAGGTAACCATCAGCCGCCGGGACGAATCGGAACCGGCGCGGGTGATCCTCGAACAGGCGACTCCCCTTTCCGAAGCGCCGGAAAAACTCGGCGAAGAACTTTATCTGCACGTCTACCGCGACCGGCACTGCTCCGAAATCAGGAAACGGCTCGCCGGGGCGTTGCGCCGGCACCCCGGCAATGCGGTCGTCAAAATCTGTTTCGTCGGGAATGACGATTCCGTCGTCTTTCTGGAATCACGGTCGATCACGGTCGCGCCTTCGATGGAATTGCTTTCCGAAATCGACGCGATCCTCGGCACCGGATGCTACCGGATCAAAGCCAAAGAATTCGTCGCTCCGCCGCGCCGCGTCTGGCAACCCAGAGAATCAACGCTGCCCGCACCGTAATAACGGACAAAAAAAATGCCTCCCGGTGATCCGGGGGGCTTTTTTATGCGGAAAAAACCTTACCGGGCGTCGCGCGCTTCGATCGCTTCCTTTTCTCTGCCCTGCTGGACAAGTTCCCGCGTCATCCAGTCGCCGTTGCCCATCGTGAAAAGCGAATAAAACGGTATCCACGAAAGCCCGAAAAGGAAAAAGATGCTGTACGCGAAAGCCCATATTGATTTGAGCGGCGAATAACGTTCCGCGTAAATCACGGCGGGGATCATCGCCCACGCCATCGTGATGAACGACATGATCAGCAAAATCAGCGGCAGATTGCTGATGTTGGCGATCATGAAAGCCAGTGTGCTCGGCAAAAAGACCACGGGCATCATCACGCTCATATTCTGGAACAGCAAATTGATCTGAAGCATCAACCGCCGCCACGTCCATTTCCCGTCGAAGCCGAAAACCGAAGGCGTCATACGGATGTTTTCGCGGATGTCGCTGCGTATCCAGCGCAGATACATCCGGCAGATGCGGACGTAAGTCGTCGGGATCCGGGTGCGGGCGACCGCGTTCTGCTGGAATTTCACCCGATATCCCTTGCAGAGCAACAGACTCGACAGCGCCCGGTCTTCGCCGATAGTCGAAGGCGCCCCCATAAACGTCTGATGCAGCCACTCGTCGATCACGGGCAACAGCGAACTGCGGCGATACGCGCTCAATGCGCCCGGCGTGCAGAGTACCGTGCCGCCGAAACGGCTTTGGGCGCACCGCATAAAATCAAACGTGAAAGAAAAGGACACGTCGAGCATTTTGAGGTAAAAACTTTCCTCGCGATTGAGAATGCGGATATTTCCGGCGACCGCACCGACGGAAGCGTCGGAAAAAGGCGCGACCAAATTGCGGAGCGCGTCTTTTTCGATGAAAGAATCGCTGTCAAGTGTGATGACGATCTCGCCTTCGGCGCGTTTGAATCCGAGATAAAGGGCCGCCTTTTTCCCCCCGTTCCGGTCGAGAAAAACGGGCTTCACGCGACCGTCGGAATCGTCGGTCGCCCGTTTGATCCAGTAACGGGTATCGTCCTTGGAACCGTCGTCGATGGCGATCACTTCCAGTTTTTCCGCCGGATAGTCGCACTCGAGCAGACAGGCGATCGTTTCGGCGATCTGTTTCCCCTCGTTGTAAGCGGGGACAACAACCGTGCAACGCGGCAATTTTTCATCCGGCATTCCGGCGGAAGGACGGTAAAAATAGACGAGAAACGCCATCAGCGCGAAATAGCCGAGCGTGATCACCCCCGCCGCGACGCTGATGACCGTCAATATGTAATTCCATTGCGAATAAATCACCGGAGGGGTGTCGCCGCCGTCAAAAAACGAAAAGAAATAAAGCGCCCCGAAAAAAAAGGCGAACGTCGCGATCAGACAAACGTCTCCGCTCCGTATCTTGCAACCGCTTTTTCCACCGAAAAAACTCATCGAAGCCGCTCCTTTTTCCGGATGCGTATTGTGTGCTATCCGTATAATATAGCACCGTTTCCTTTTTCCGACAAGACAAAGCGGTCTGTTTTTTTTCACTTTTTACGGGGGCGCGGACGTAGCCGATGATTGCAAAAAAAGCCGCGTTACTGTATATTATACAACAAAGTTGAAACGCGAATCGCCTCGGGAGGTTTTTTATGGCTGATCAAGTACGCACCCGTTTTGCCCCCAGTCCGACCGGCTTTATGCACGTCGGCAATTTGCGCACGGCGTTGTACGCCTGGCTGCTCGCCCGTTCACGGCAGGGCAAATTCATTCTCCGCATCGAAGATACCGACCGCGCCCGTTACGTCGAAAACGCGGTCGACGTCATCTACGCCACGCTCCGGAGCGCGGGGTTGGATCACGACGAAGGTCCCGACCGGGACGGCGGATTCGGCCCCTACGTCCAGAGTGAACGCCGGGAAATCTACCGCAAGTACGCGGAAGAACTCGTCGCGCGCAACGGCGCTTACTATTGTTTCTGCGACAAGCGCGAAGAAGAAGAAAGTGAAGAAAATCCGCACGCAGGCGGCTGTCCCGGCCATTGCGGGGATTTGCCCGCCGGCGAAGTCGCCCGCCGTCTCGCTTCCGGAGCGACGGCGGTGATCCGTCAGCGCGTTCCCCGCGACGGGGCGACGACGTTCACCGACTGCGTATTCGGCGAGATCACCATCGAAAACAAAGTGCTCGACGACCAGATCCTGCTCAAAAGCGACGGGATGCCCACTTACAATTTCGCCAACGTGATCGACGATCACCTTATGCAGATATCTTATGTCGTGCGCGGGTCGGAATATCTCTCCTCCACGCCGAAATACAATATGCTCTACCGCGCCTTCGGATGGGAGATCCCGCAATATGTGCATCTGCCGCTGATCATGGGACGCGACGCGGACGGCAATGTTTCCAAACTTTCCAAACGTCACGGTTCGGTCAGTTTCGAGAATCTGGTTTCCGAAGGATATCTGCCCGAAGCGGTCGTCAATTACATCGCGTTGCTCGGTTGGTCGCCCAAAAGCGACCGCGAGATCTTCTCGCTTGCCGAACTGGCGGAAGTTTTCCGGCTTTCCGGGCTGAACAAGTCGAGCGCCGTTTTCGATTACGAAAAACTGCGCTGGATGAATTCCGAATACATCAAGTCGATGACGCCGGAAAAATTCGCCGCCGTCGCGCGGCCTTTCGCGCAAATCGACGGTACGGCGTTGGAAAGTTCCTGGCAACAGATCGCGCGATTGCTCCAACCGCGTACGGAATTGCTTTCCGAAATCCCGGAAAAGATCGCGTTTTTGCGCGCCCTGCCCGATTACCCGCCGGAACTTTTCGACAACAAAAAAAGCAAATGCGATCCGGCGACCGCGCGGGCGATCCTCGACGAAACATTGCCGCAATTCCGATCACCGGAAAAACTTTCGGCGGAAACCGTCAATACGATCGCAGCCCGATATGCTGAAAAACATCAAGTCAAACTCGGTCAGCCGATGTGGGCGATCCGCATCGCGCTCGCCGGACAGGCGGTTACACCGGGAGGAGCCGGGGAAATCGGCGAGATCCTCGGCAAGGAGGAAGCATTGCGCCGTATCGAAACCGCCCGGGCGAAACTTCAGTAACGAAAGGAACCCCCACGATGAAATACGAAGCGGTCATCGGTCTCGAAGTCCATGTGCAAGTCCGCACAAAAAGTAAAATGTTCTGCTCCTGCGCCAACCGGTTCGGGGCGGAACCCAATACGCTGGTCTGCCCCGTTTGTCTCGGATACCCCGGCACATTGCCCGTCCCCAACCGCGAAGCGGTGCGCAAAGCGATCAAGGCGGGCTTGCTGACCCATTGCTCGATCGCGAAGCGCAGCAAATTCGACCGGAAAAGTTATTTTTATCCCGACTTGGCAAAAAATTATCAGATCAGCCAGTACGACCTGCCCTTCTGCGAACACGGTTTCATCGAGATTTCGGGAACGGGCTTTTCGGGCGCGGCATTGACCCCAAAAAAAGTCGGCATCACCCGCATCCATCTGGAAGAAGACCCCGCGAAACTCAATCACGCTTCCGGCGCGACGGGAGCGGACTACAACCGTTCCGGCGTGCCGCTCATTGAGATCGTCGGCGAACCGGATCTGCGTTCCGCCGACGAAGCATACGCCTATCTCACCGCGCTGAAAGAAATCATGCGCTACGGGGAGATCAGCGACTGCGATATGGAAAAAGGTCAGATGCGCTGCGACGTCAACATTTCCCTGCGCCCCGAGGGACGATCGGAATTCGGCGTCAAGATCGAACTCAAAAATCTCAACAGTTTCCGCGCCGCCCACCGGGCGATCGAATATGAATTCTGGCGTCAGAGCCGATTGCTCGACGAGGGCGGCACGATCCGTCAGGAAACCCGCGGCTGGAACGACGACGCCGGAGAAAGTTATCTGATGCGCACCAAAGAATCGGCGCACGATTACCGCTATTTCCCCGATCCCGACCTGACGGATTTCGAACTTTCCGACGAGGAAATCGAAAACATCCGCGCCGAACTGCCGGAACTTCCGGATGCGATGCGGCGCCGTTTCGAGGAAAGTTATCAATTGAGCGCCTATGACGCAGAAGTGATGACTTCCGACACGGCGCTCGCCGGATTTTTCGACGCGGCGGCGAAAAAAGCGAAACAACCGAAACTCGTCGCCAACTGGATCTCTTCGGAGTTGCTCCGACTGCTCGGCGAAAACAAAACGCCGCTCGGCGATTGCCGGATCACGCCGGAAAATCTCGCTTGTCTCACCGATCTCATCGCCGACGGGAAAATCAGCGGCAAAATCGGAAAAAGCGTTTTTGAAGAGATGTTCCAATCCGGCGATGCGCCGGACAAGATCATCGCGGAAAAAGGCCTTTCACAAGTCAGCGATTCTTCGGCGATCGCTTCGATCGTGGCGGAAGCGATCCGGGCGAACCCCAGGCAAGTCGGCGAATACCAGGCGGGCAACGCAAGAGTTTTGCAATATTTCGTCGGACAGGTGATGAAATTGAGCAAAGGGCGCGCCAATCCGCAACTGGTCGTTGAAGAACTCAAAAAACAACTCGGCTGATTTTTCTCTATGATCGTCACCACTTCTTTTCTCGTATTGGACAAACACCCCTGCCGGGAAACGGCGCTTTTGTTGCGCGGGATCAGTCCCGATTACGGAAAAATGGCGCTGATGCTCCACCGGGCGGAAAATGCCGAGGGGATCGTCGCGGACAAATACCGGGAACTGGAAATCGAATTCAAAGATGATGTCAAAGGTGATGTCTATACGGCGGATCGGGCGGAAACGATCGCCTCTTTCGAAAAGGTCGCCGATTCGGTGCGGCACTTCGCGATGGCGGAAAAAATCGGTGCATTTTTGCTGAAAAATCTTTCCGACGGACTGCCCCAACCCTACACTTACGATACGGTGCGTTCGGTGCTGTCGCAGCTGGCGGAACGTTCGGAAACATCCTGGACGCTTGAACAATGCGCCGTCGTCGTCAAATGTACATTTCTGTACGAAAACGGTCTGCTTCCCGAAGGATGTACTCCACAGCAATCGGAATTTCTGGAAAATCTCGTCGCCGCCGGCATCGACAATTCCGCTTTGCCGCGCTGCGCGGAAAGTTACTGGCATTCGCTCAATCTCTGGCTCAATTCGCTGCTTGACTATCAGCAGCTCGCCCGTTAAACGGAAAGGATTTTCAGCAATGAAACAGATCGCATCAGTCATCGTATTGGGGTTGGCGTTTTGCTTTTCCGGTTGCCGCGACACGGTCGTCGTCAACGGCGAAAAATATGCGATGCTCCGGGAAAGCGAGATCAACGAACTCAAAGCGGTCGCACGCGCGACGCTCCGTCACAATCTCGACAAAGGACAGGTCGTCACGCAGGACGAATACCTTGCGGCGATGAACACCGAACCGCAGTGTACCGTCGATTATTTTCAGGACCTTGAAGGGACGGTTCGCTTCACCTGGCGTTTTCCCCGGCGCAAAACGACCGTTGTGATCCGCGGAGAATTACTCAACCCGACCAACCGGATCATCGCCGTCGGAATTGAAGACGATTTGCCCGCCGTCATCGACAAAAGCAATCGTTTGTCCCCGGATTCTCCGCTTTTGCAAGCGAAATGACCGACGGCAAAAAAAAGCGGCGTCACCATTCAGGCGACGCCGTTTTTTTTACCCGGGAAAAATCAAATGACACGTTCGATCAGGATTTCGGGATCGATCTCTTCGCGGAGGATGCGCTCCAAACCGCCTTTGATCGTCATCGCGGCATGCGGACAGCCGCCGCAGGCGCCGCGCAATTTCAGATAAACGGTTTTTCCCTCGATCCGGACGATTTCGAGATCTCCTCCGTCGGCTTGCAGACAAGCGCGGAGTTCTTCCAGACGGGCGGTGATTTTGCTGCTCAATTCATCCATTGCGACATTTCTCCTTTTTTTATCGGTCGAACCGGTTTGCATCAATGCCGTCATAATGGCAATGCGCGTTGACGTCGTCGTCCAGCTGATAGCAGTACAAAGCGAATTTCTGCTGACGGCACAAGGCGCGGTATTGCGTCATTATTTCCTCGGTCATGGGAGTTTCGGGAACCGTGCGGGACGCCAGCACGGCAAGCTGGTCGTCCACGGCGGCACCCTCCCCGGCGCGAAGAGAAAGCATCGCGTTGGCGCCGAGGATCCATTCCACGGCGGGGGAATCCCCCATTTCCGAAAACTTCACGTCGCCGACTTTCTCGGCAGGCACGGTCTTCAAAAGCGCGTCGCGTTCGGCGGCGCTTTTGCAGCCGTTGAGTTTTTCAGCGAAATCTTTTACCTGCTGTACCGTGGCGGCGTGCGAACGCGACGCCTTGACGTCGCGGAACACCTGTTTGGAAACTTCCTCGAAATTCGCCGGACGCGGATCGACGCGCCGGACGACCAGACCTACGACGGCGTTTTTGTCCTGGACGAACGCATCGCTGACCGGCACGGGATCGGAAGCGTTCAACAGCGTAATTTCGCCGTTTTTCAACGCGCTTTTGTCGTTCCCGAAAGCGAATGCATAAGAGCGGGACTTCATTTTTTTCGTTTTCAGGATCTC
>JAKSOG010000028.1 GCA_024405715.1 Victivallaceae bacterium
GACGGGCAAAGAAAGAAACGAAAGCGTCAAAAGCGGCGACGACGGCGTCATCCCGAGCGTTTTTTTCGTTGCTTCATCCAGCGCGGCATCCTCTTGTGCGACGACTTCCGCCGGGGATTCGCTCATCAATCCGCCGACAGGCAAGGACATCGCGGCAAGGATCTTGCCGTCGAGCACGGCGACGGCGCCCCCCTGCATTTCCCGCAACGCTTCGACGGCGAAACGCATATCGCCGTCGTTTTTTCCCAAAACGAGGACATTGTGGGAATCGTGGGCGATCGTCGTCGCCAGCGCACCGCGCCGAAGTCCGCTGCCGGCGACCAAAGCGAAAGCGATGTTGCCGTTTTTTCCGTGCCGTTCGAGTACGGCGAGCCGGGCGACGTCGAGTCCGGCAAGTTCCCCGACGGGCAAGAGCAGACGTTCCGTGATCAATTGATCTTCAACGAGCGCGATGACGCGGGCGTGCCCGTGCCGCGGCGTTTCCGGGAAACGGAATGCCGAAAGATCCGGCAGTTTAACGGAATTCCTGACCATTTTTCACCACTTTCACGATGGAAAAATCGATCAGATCTTCGACGAGAACAAACGTGTCCGGCTCTTCCGGCAGATGAAAAAAACGCCTTGGATTGTCGCAGGCGATTTGCAAGGCAAGCTGCGGATCGAGTCCGAGCGCGACCGCTTTGCGGACACATCGCAGGATATCGCCTCCTTCAAGCAGATCGGCGGCGGAAATATCATCGGCGCAAAAGCAGAAACGATCGGCATTTTCCGGGGTGACGGCTTCAAGAAGATTTTCCAAGTTTCTGGCGGCGGATCCTTCGCGCAAAAAGATCATCTGACCGCAGGCAAGTTTTTCCCGAACTTCTTCGGGCTCCACACTTTCATGGTCGCTTGAAATGCCCGCCGCCGCATATTTTTTGAGCGCGTCGCCGCGGCCGCAGGGGAAATGCCCGTCGATGACTTTTCCGCGGATCCGCGCCGCTTCGATCTTTTTCATCACTTCGGGATCCCCGGCGAGCACGCCGGAAAAATCCATCATTTCGCCGAACCCGACAAGTTCGGGATAACGATCAAAAAGTTCCGCCGTCGCCGCCGCGCCGAGTACTGCGCCCGAAGTCTCAAAAGGCGTCGCCGGCACACAGGAGGGCAATTCAAAATAGAGCGAACACGGGGATTTTTTCGCACTTTCAAGCATAAAGCGCAACCCCGCCTCGCCCGCCACATTGACGATCTCGTGGGGATCGCATACGGCTCCGACCGTTCCGTGGTGCAATAGCAATCTGCCGAATTCTTCTGGGACGAGGTGCGACGATTCGATATGCACGTGGGCATCAATGAAACCGGGGATGCGGATCGGCGATTTTTCCATCGGATGCGTGATCCGGTTACCTGATCGCGGAAAAATAACCGGGGATCGCCTCCGAAAGCGTTTTCAGCGCGCGGTCGAGGTTTTTCAGATACTGCTGGGATGTCGAACCGGAACCGTGGACATCGGAAATGCTTTTGAGCATATAGCAACGAACGTTGGCACGCAGCGCGACATGCGCGACGGCGCCGCCTTCCATATCACACAATCCGGCGCCGAATGTTTCAACGAGCAGACGGTAATCGTTTTCATTGTCGTTGAAACGATCCCCCGTCCCCAGGATGACGCCGGGGTATTTCCCCGTCGTCGCCAAGGGCAACTCCGGCGTTTTGTATTCATTGAGCGTCCCCAGCGGCGTACCGTTGAGTTGAGTCAAGTCGAAATCGTACTGCACGGCATAACGCACTTCAAAAAGTTCGGCGACGCGCATGTTTCCGCGAAGTCCTCCGGCGACGCCGGCGTTGACCAAAATCTGCGCGCCAAGCGACGACAAGGCGCATTGCGTTGCCGCCGCCGCATTGCTTTTGCCGATGCCCGAAACGATAACGGCGGTTTCTTCTCCGCCGATGTTTCCCTCGATGACGCGACGGCCGAAAAGTGTTTTTTCTTTGCGGTCATTGAAATTTCCGGCAATGGCTTCGGCTTCACAATCCATCGCGGCGACAAAAACTTTTTTCATGATTTCACCTCGAACGCATATCATCGGCAACAGCGCGGCAATGATAAAAAATTTCTTCATACAGTTTTTCTTTCTGAAACGTTTTTTTACTATACCGTGCTTCGCGCAAAAAATCAAGACGGCGCATTGACTTTTGAGCGACGGCACATTATAATAAAACGGTGTTCAAATACGGTAATCGAGATGAAAAAAACGACCCGAGACGAAATCGCCCGGCTGATCGAACTGGATGCCGCCGGATTTTTTGCCCGCGACGGCGAAACGCCCGATGAGCTGGAAAAACGCATCCGACGGGAACAAACCGCCCCCTGCCCTTTTGATGCGGGAAAAAACGACGTGCCGATCCCTCCGGATATTCTTGCCGAAGCGGGCGAAATCACCCGGAAGCACTATGCGTTTTCCCGGCAGGGCGACCGGGGATTTTTCGTTTCCCGCCGGCTCGGACTTTTCTGCGGCGGATGCGCCGTTTGGGATACATCAAATTCCGCCCGGTTCTTTTTGCTCCGGCGCATTTTTGCCGAACGGAAAAAATGGCTGGTTTTCCGCCGGGACGAATTGCTCGCGCACGAATTGTGCCATCTCGCCCGTGAAGCCGTCGGCGATGAAGAACTGGAAGAATTTTTCGCTTACCGCATCAGTTTCAGCGCCTTCCGGCGTACCGTTGCCGATGCTTTATCGACGGAGCGGGATGTGTTTTTCTTTTTGGTGGCTCTGTTTCTGCTTCTCGGCGCTTCGGCGGTCAAGGCGTTTCTTTTTCCCGGATTGCCGATCACTCTTTTTTATCTCCTGCTTGCGGGAGTCATTTCAGCGCTTGCATTGCGGACCTGGCGCCGCAACAAAACGGTCGGGAACGCCGCCAAAAATCTGACGCGCTTCGGTATTCTGATGCCGTTTGCCGTACTTTTCCGCAGCAACGTGCGGGAAATCCGTGAAATCGCCGGAATGAAACGCAAAAGTCAGTGGCACCGTTTTCTGGCGCAAAAAGAAAAAACTTCGTTGCGCTGGCTGGTCATCAAACGGCGTTTCTGCCGTTCGTGAATAAAAATACAACACGATCATTCAAAAGGTATATCGTCATGAAAAGGAAAGTCGTTCTCTGCAAAGAAATCCCCGGCGGGATGACCGAACAGGAAAAAGCCGAAGCCAACTTGCTCTACAACCCCAACCGCACCACCGAAATGGCGGCGTTCCGCTTCAAGATCCAGGATGCGATCTGGGAATACAATCAGATGAAACCGTCGCAAGTACGCGAACGGCGGGATTTCCTCGCCAAAATTTTCGGTAAAATCGGGGAAAGATGCAATATCCTGCCGCCTTTCAAATGCGACTACGGTTTCCGCATCGAAGTCGGGGAAAACTTTTTCGCCAATTACAATTTCATCGTTCTCGACGGCCATTTCTGCCGTTTCGGGGACAATGTGTGGATCGCGCCCAACGTGTCGATCCTCGCCGCCGGGCATCCGCTGGATATGCAACAGCGCATCGACGGGTGGGAATACGCTTTCCCCGTCACCGTGGGAAACAACGTCTGGATCGGCGGTTCCTCGACCATTCTCGGCGGGGTCACGATCGGCGACAACGCCGTGATCGCGGCGGGAAGCGTGGTGATCCGCGACGTTCCCGCCGACACGCTCGTCGCGGGCAATCCGGCGCGCATCATCCGCAAGATCACCGCGGCGGACAAAAAGAAATACCGTTTCGCTCCTCAGGACGACGACGGACGGAAGTGAATTTCCTCTGTAAACGGCAGTAAAAAAGCGGAGGAAGGTTTTCCCTTTCTCCGCTTGCGGCGAACCGCCTCTTTCGCTTTACAGCTTGTCCCAGAGGTGATAACCTCCGCCGGGACACGGCGCCGGTTGCGGACGCGCGGCGGCGTGGACTTTCAAGGCGCATTTCCGACAAATGAAAAGATTTTTTCCGGCGTCCGCGACGCGGTTCCACTGGTGATAACCGGATACGGGACATTTCGCCGGCAGCGGTCGCCGCGTCTGTTCGACGCGCGTATTGCATTTCGCGCAAATCCATATCCCGGACGTTTCCGCATAACAGCAGAAAGCCCCCGCCAGTACGAAACACACCGTCGTCGCAACTTTTTTCACCGTCATTTCATCCATTTTCCCTTGCGGTTTATTTTTTCCACAGCGAATTCAACGCATCCATATCATAGATCCGGATGCTGACCTCCCGGAAGGTTTCCGCCACGCGTTGCGCCCCGATGGCATCGGCGTTCTTTTTCTCGCGCATGAGATTCATAATGCGGTCATACGCATTTTGGAGATGCGGCTCCTGTTTGTCGCGTTCCTCGCGTATTTTCGCTTCGGTTTCGCGCAACTTCTGTCCGGTCATTTTCACGACATCGGCCCGTTCGATCTTTTCCGCCGTGACGTCATAAAAAACGTGTTCGTCCGAATATGTGAAAACGCGCTGTTCCCCCTTCAATTCATACGGCAGGAAAAATGTCATTCCTTCCGCGAAGTTGAAAAGATCCGACGAATACTTTTTCCGGCTCTCGGTAAATTCTTTGCCGCGGAGCGCGTTTTTGCCCGTTTGCAGCACCTCGTCGAGCGTTTTGTCCTCAAACGTCGCCGTCGCGCCGATGATCAATCCGTCGATGCTGACGTTTTCCTCGTCGAAAACAGGAAGTACGGTGTACCAGATGTCGTCGGAAATTTTGATGTCGCAAAGGATTTTTCTGCCATCGTCGAACAAATCGAGTTCCCGTTTGGACAACTTTCCCTTTTCGACGGAGATCCCCGCCTGGGACAAAAACATTCCGGTGGAAACTTTGTCCGTCACGGGGATCGAGGCGATTTTCAGCGAGGGATATTCCTTTTTAAACAACTGCATACGCGCTTCGACAAGACGCTTTTCTTCCGCAAGGCGTTTTTCTTCGGCGAGGCGCTTTTCTTCGGCGAGGCGCTTTTCTTCGGCGAGGCGCTTTTCTTCCGCGAGACGCTTTTCCTCGGCGAGGCGTTTTTCTTCCGCCAATTTTTTGGCTTGCTCCTCCCGGATCTTTTTCAATTCGGCGATCTCCTTTTCCGAGGTGACCGCTTTCAATTCCCGGACGTAACGCTCCATATTGGGTTCGGGGAAACCGCATTCGGACGCATTGAAATGAACGAGCGCCGCTTTTTTGAATTCAGCGAGTTCGAGCCCCGCGTTGGCGTCGCGCATCGCCGTCGCATAGGCGATGCAGAGCCGGGGATAATTCATTTTTCCGGTCACGCTCGCGGTGACGGCGCTGAACGACGTCGGTTCCAGACGGAAAAGTTCCTGATAGCGTTTCAGGAAAAGTTCCGGCTCGGAAACGTCTTTGCGCGCGACGGCTTCTTCCGCATACGCGACGATCGCGGGAAAATAGGCCTGATCCGCCGATTTTTTCAAATAGACGTAGGCGACGTCTTGGTCGGCGGCGACGCCGTCGCCTTTCCGGTAACAGATCGCCGCGTCGTATTGTTTTTCGGGGTCGCCCGCATCCGCCCCCGCTTTGATTTCCTCAAATGAAGCGCACCCCGTCAAAGCGAGAGAAAACGCCAGAGCTTCCAGCAATTTTTTTCTTTTCATCATCGCCCCCTGCTATTTGAAAAGGATGCCGCGCCCGTCGCTTTTGACGAAAAGAATTTCCAGCAGCACGATCACATACCATCCGCCGAGGGTCAAAAGACAGAGGATCCCCATCCCCGTGCGTCCGGCATAAAAATCATGTACGCCGAGCCAGCCCAGAAAGATCGCCAGCAAAATATAGGTGAGCCGGCTTTTTTGCGCGAAAGGCAGCGGCGCGGCATAGCCGCCGTTCCCGTTGCTGCCGTTGTTGTTGTTGTTGTTGTTGTTGTTGTTGTTGACGATGACGGGACCGTTCGCTTGCGCACGCTTCAAATTTTCGATCTCGCGCATTGCCGGATCAAGGATCTCTCCGCAATGTTTGCACTTTTTGGCGACGGCGCTGATCGCTTCGCCGCAATAAGGACAATTTTTCGTTTCCATTTTTTCTTCCATTTTTCGTTTTTCCTTTTGTTTGACTTCTTTTCGATATTTTTATCCGCCGTTCGCGGATACGGAACCGGGAAACGCCCGCCCGCCGCTTTCAAGAGTTTGTCACATAAGCCACTCCTTTCCTCCGACGATTTTTCGCTTACAGGATAAAAAACGCGGCGAAAAAGCGTTTGCTGACGCCGCGAGGGAAAAAAATCTGTGTTTTCCGGAACAAAAGAGGTGATTTCTCCCAGCGAACCGACTAGGTTAACACCGGCAAAACAAAAGGACTTTTTTTATGGCTTATACGACCAGCAGCACGTTGTTGCAGAAAATCGCTTCCGGCGACGAAGTTTCCTGGCAGGAATTTTATCTGCGTTACGCTCCCTTTATACAGGGCATCGCCGTCCGTTTCAGTTTTCCCCCCTGCGATACCGACGAACTTCTGCAACAGACGATGATCAAGATCTTTTCCAATGACGCCGTCGCCCGCTTCGACCGCTCAAAGGGAAATTTCCGCAGTTATCTGCACACGATCGTCAGACACAAGATCATCGACATCGTCCGCCGCCGACGCAATGAAGAATTGCCCGACGAAATCCCCGTCGAACAAAAATTCGGCGAAGTTTTCGACGACGCCTACGGGAAATATCTGCTCAACCTCGCTTTCGACGCGCTCAAAGCGGAAGTCAATCCGACCACCTTTGAAGCGTTTTGTCTGCTCACCCGCAACGAAATGCCGCCGAAGCAGGTCGCCGAGACACTCGACATTTCCCTGGATTCCGTCTACGCCGCCAAAAGCCGCTGTGCGAAAAAAATCACCCGGCTTTTGCAGGAACTCGGCGGCGACGCTCCCGACGTAACGCCGTAAAAATATGAACGGCGCGACGCCTCACTTGCTCACGGCGGGAGAGACCGTCGATTCGCTGACCGTCATTTCCCTGATCGGCAACGGAGGATTCGGCGAAGTCTATCTCGTCCGCGACGTTTCCGGCGGACGCTTCGCGCTCAAAGCGCTCCGGCGGCGCGCCGAAACGGAAATCGCCGGATTCGTGCGCGTCCGTGAAAAACTCGGCAGGATCGACGGTCTCGCGGCGATCCATTCCGCCGGGAAACTGCCCGACGGCCGTCTTTACTATCTTATGGAATGCGCCGACGATCTCGGCGGAGACGGCGCATACATCCCCGACACCCTCGCCAACCGTCTGGCGCGCAACGGCGCGATGGATGCGGCGCAACTGCTCGGCATCGTCGCCGACATTCTCGCCGTCTGCGAAAAACTCCACGCCGCCGGATTCGTCCACCGCGACATCAAACCGGAAAACATCATTTTCGCCGGCGGGCGGACCAAACTCGCCGATTTCGGATTGACCGCGCCGATCGGCGACGCCGAAGCCGACGCGGGCACGCTCGCATTTATGCCGAAAGAGGAAGTGTACGGCAAAGTCAAAGGCGGTTATCACGAAGGGATGGACCTTTACGCCATCGGGAAACTGCTCTATTGCACTTACAATCTGCGCGCCGCCGAAGAATATCCGATGCCCGGCGAAATCATCGACGGAAAAACTTTCCGGATCGTCCGCAAAATCTACGCCAAGGCGTTGGATGAAAAACCATTCTGCCGCTTCCGCTCCGCCGCGAGTTTCCGCAAAAGCGTCCTGCACGCCAAAATGCAGCTGGAAGCGCCTCCTTCGTCCGCGAAACGATCCATCTTTTTCGCCGCCGCACTTGTCGCGCTGACGGCTTTGTCCCTCTACGCCGGATGGCAATACTTCCGGAAAAATCCGCCGGTCAAAATCACCGTGCCGGAAAAAAGTTCCGCCGAGCCGGACGACCGTCCGTGGGAAGAACCGCTTTTTGAAGACTCCGAAGATCGGCGCTGGTTCGACCTCGTCACGCAGACGTCCCGATACGGGATGACGGAATACGGCAAATTGTGCGGCTCCATTTACCGGTTGGAAACGGAACTTCACGCTCCGCGCCGCGATTCCCGGAAGATACGGGAGGAACTTGCCGCCGCGAGAAAAGAAATGGATGTTTTTCTGCAAACCGCCCCCGGACGGATCATCGGCGCACAGTCCGAACTTGCCGGAGCCGAAGGCGATCCGCAAAAATATCGCGCCGTCCGCGACGCGCTCCGCCGCGACGTCCGCGCCTTCCGGAAAAAAATGACGGCAAAAGAAAAAGAAACCAAATGAAACGGTTTTCCGCATTTTTTTTGCTTTTCTGCGCCACATGGTCCGGCGCCGCCGATTTTGTCGGCAACGTCAAACGCGTCAACGACAAAGTTTTCATCGACGGCATTCCGCAGATCTCGCAAAAACGCAACTTCTGCGCGCCCGCTTCGGCGGCGATGATCCTCGGATATTTCGACGCCCGGATGACACAGAACAAACTCGCGCGGCTTTTCGACACCTCCAAAAAGCGGGGCACAACGAGCGACGACATCATCGCGGAATTTTCGCACGGCGATCTGCGGGACTTTTCCATTCGCCGGATCTATGCGCTCACAACGGATGAATTCGCAATGCTTTTCGACGCCTACGCCGTACTGCCGAAAGTTTCCGCAAGCAAAGTGCGTAAATTGCAAAAACACGGCTACGACGCCTTCGGCGAAATCAATCCCTCGCTCGCCGTCCCGCTTTTCGCGGAAAAGCGCACCCGGGTGCGTCAGATCCTGCTCGATGCATTCAGGGAAAACATCGACCGCGGCATCCCGATGCTCTGGTCGGTGGAAATGAATCTCGACCCCGATGAAAAGATTTCCGGCGGTCATATGCGCGTACTGGGCGGTTATACCGTCGACAAAGACGGCGCCGTACACGGAGTTTTGTACCGCGACCCATGGGGAAGGCACAAACATTTCAAGGAAATGTCTCTTGACAATGCCGTGGCGATGACCTATGAAATCCTGGTCGTTGCGCCGGTAAAATAAAACCATAAGGAGAAAAAATCATGCCCTGTCAAAAATGTGGAGCCGCCCTCCCCGAAAACGCCGTATTCTGTCCGATTTGCGGCACCCGGATCGTTGAAAACCCGGCAGTCCCCGCCCCGCCCGATTTGTTCACCGCGTTGAAAAAATATGCGGATTTTCAGGGGCGTGCCTCGCGGCAGGAATACTGGCTTTTCGTTTTGTTGCGTTGCATCGCCGAAGTCCTGCTGGCGGGATTCCCGTTCCTGCTGGGTGCCTGGGAAATCGCGATGATCGTACCGGGACTGGCGGTGACGGCGCGGAGATTGCACGACGTCGGCTCCAACGGCTGGCGGATGCTGTGTTCGCTCATCCCCGTCGTCGGTCCCGTCGCGATGTTCTGCTGGATGCTCCACGACTCCCAGCCGGGAATCAATGCCTACGGAGAAAATCCCAAAGGCGTCGCGGCGGGCGATCCCGAATGGCGTTTCAAGAGCTGGATCGGCTGGACGGTCGGTATCGCCGTGCTCGTGCTGATGATCGCCGCGGCGGCGGTCGCCGTTGCGACGGATGCCGTCGCCGAGTGCTCCAACTGCATCCAATAACGCCGCACACGGCATAAAAAAAACGCATCACAAGTGATGCGCTTTTTTTATGCCGTGAAACGGGGGATCATTTCTTTTCGAGCGGAAGTTTCGGGATCTCGTGTTCGACGTCGCGACCGTTCCAGCAATAGGTGCAAAGTTTTTCCCTGGGAATGCCGATCGCGTCCAAAAGCCCGTCCAGACTTTGGAATTTCAACGTCGTCAAATTCAATTCCCGGCGGATCTCCTCGACCATCGCGAGATATTCCGGAGAATCGTAAACGAGATATTTGGCGATAATTTCATCGCTCAGATCCGTCGTTTTTTCCAGCCGGGAGATCGCACGCCGCGCGGCGAGATCCATTTCACTGCGCGAACGCGAAAAATTCAGGAAGCGGCATCCGAAAAGCAACGGCGGACATGCCGAACGCATATGCACGGCACCGGCGCCGTCCTCGTACAATCGCACCACGGTGTCGCGCAACTGCGTGCCGCGGACGATCGAGTCGTCGCAAAAGAGCATCCTTTTGCCTTTGATCTGTTCTTTGACGGGGATCAGTTTCATTTTGGCGACGAGATCGCGTTTGCTCTGGTTCTGCGGCATAAAACTGCGCGGCCAGGTGGGCGTATATTTGACGAAACTGCGCAGATAAGGTTTGTCCGTCGCATTGGAATATCCGATCGCATGGGCGATGCCGGAATCGGGAATCCCGCAGATCGAATCGACTTCGGAAAGCATATCCTTGTCGCGCGCGGCGAGACTCGCTCCGTTGCGGTAGCGGGCGCTTTCGGCGTTGACTCCCTCGTAGGTACTCGACGGATAACCGAAATAGACCCAGAAAAAGGTACACATTTTCATCGTTTCGGTCGCTTCGCGGCGGACGATCGCCTCGCTTGCGGTGATTTCGACGATTTCGCCGGGACCGAGTTCGTGGGCGACTTCATAATCGAGGTTTGGGAAAGCGGAACTTTCCATCGAAACGGCGTATGCGCCGGGCTTTTTGCCGACAAGCACGGGCGTTCGACCGTAACGGTCGCGGGCGGCGTAAATGCGTCCTCCCGCCAGCACGAGCATCGAACAGGAACCGTCGATCACTTTTTGCGCGTATTCGATCCCCTCGACGAAATTATCCTTGCGGCAAATGAGCATCGACACCAGTTCCGTCGGGTTCGGTTCGCCGTCGTTCGCTTCGGAAAGATGCGAATAGCCGCCGTCGAAAAGCGAACGGATGATCTCCTGCTGATTGTTGATCTTGCCCACGGTGACGATGGAAAAACGTCCGAGCCGGCCGGTGATGAGCAGCGGCTGGTCTTCCGTATCGCTGATGACGCCGATCCCGGCGCAACCGCAGAGCGAATCCAGTTCGCCGTCGAATTTCGAGCGGAACTGGGCGTTGGTGATGTCGTGGATGCTGCGGAAACAGCGGCCGTCGTCAAGCCGGACGGCAAGCCCGCCGCGGCGCGTTCCCAGATGCGAATGATAATCGGTACCGTAAAAGAGATCGTCGATGCAATTGCCCGACGAAACCACCCCGAAAAAGCCGCCCATAGGAAACCCCTGTATGTTATCTGCGCGAATCCCGTACCTTTAATATACAATGGATCCGCATTTTTACAACCGGGGCGCGCGTACCTTTTGCGACTTTTTTTCAGAGGTCGCGCGAAACGATCCCGCAGGGAAGCGTGCTTTGTCCGGCGCTGATTTTGCGTCCGGGATAGATCGAGGTGTTGATCCCCGTATGAACGCCCCGTCCGATGACCGCCCCGAATTTCCGGCGTCCCGTATCGACCAGAACGCCGCCCGCCATCGAACGGTGGTTCCGTCCGTCATGCCGCAGATTGCCGATGATCGTGCCCGCCCCGAAGTTGACCTTTTCGTCGAGAACGGAATCGCCGACGTAACTCAAATGACCGACCGCGCTGTGCGCGCCGATGACGGAATTTTTGATCTCGACCGCCTGTCCGATATGGACGCCGTCGCCGATGACGGTGTTGCCGCGGATATAGCAATTCGGTCCGATCTTGCAATCGCTGCCGATGACGGCATTGCCCTCGATGTAGACGCCGGGCAGAATGCGGCTTCCTTTCCCGAGGACGATGCGGCCGCAGATCTCGGCGCGCGGCGAAATCTCGCCTTCGACGGAATCTTTTTCCAGTGCGGCGGTAAGTTTTTCATGCAACGCGGGCACATCCCACGGGAAGCGGACCCGGAGCCCGTCCGCGACGAAAATTTCCGTTCCCTTCCCCGCAGAAGCGACGACTTCCGCATCCGCCGTTTCAACGGAAAAATCGCTTTCTCCGGCAAGTTGCGCCAGCAATGCGTCGGAAGGGAAAAAGTCGCTCTTCCAGCGGACGTTTCCCGACAGAACTTTCAACGTTTCTCCGAGGAGTTCCCGGAGCGGACGGTTCCACACGGAAATTTCCGCGGAATTTTGCGTCAGCGGCGCAAGCGTCGGATGGATGCATTCGATGATCTCGATCATATCACAACTCCATATCGCGTTTCACCGCATCGGCAACGAGTGCGGCGTATTTTTTCGCGTCGGTTTCGTTTTCCGCTTCGACGAGGATGCGGAGTTTGTTTTCCGTCCCGCTGTAACGGACGACCGCGCGCCCGCGCGCGCCGAGTTCCTCTTTTAAGGAGGCAAGCGCCTTCTGCAAATGCGCCATTTCCGCGAGCGGACGCTTTTCCGCGACCGGGATATTGACCGTTTCCTGCGGGAAAGCCGTCATAAAGGAACTCAATTCACGCAACGTTTTTCCGGTTTCGCACATCAGTTTAAGCACATGGAGCGCAGTAATGATCCCGTCCCCCGTCGTCACATAATCCATGAAAATAACGTGTCCCGCCTGTTCGCCGCCGACGTTGCAATGGTATTCGCGCATCGCTTCGATCACCAGATGATCGCCGACGCCGGTCACGATGACGTCGATCCCCGCTTCGCGCATCGCGCGGTGCAATCCGAGATTGCTCATCGACGTGACGACGACGGCGTCGCGGGCGAGTTTTCCCCGTTTCTTGTAATCGAGCGCGACCATCCCGATGATCCGGTCGCCGTCGACGACGTTTCCTTCCGCGTCGCAAAAGATCACCCGGTCGGCGTCGCCGTCCAGCGCGATGCCGCAATCGGCGCCGCATTCCCTGACGGTCGCGCACATTTTTTGCGTGCAGATCGCGCCGCATCCGCAATTGATGTTGTAACCGTCCGGCGAAACGCCGATCTCGACGACCTCCGCACCGAGTTCGCGAAAGATCGCGGGGGCGATCGAATATGCCGCGCCGTTGGCGCAGTCCAGTACCATCTTCATCCCGGCGCGCGACCGGTCGCGGATCGAATTTTTGGCGAATTCGATGTAACGGCCGCGCGCGTCGTCGATGCGCCGCGCTTTGCCGATTTTGGCGGGTTCGACTCCGAACGTGCCGGACTTTTCATCGAAAATCAGCGCTTCGACGGCATCGCTTTCCTTTTCCGAAAGCTTGAATCCGTCGGCGTCGAAAATCTTGATGCCGTTGTCTTCCGCCGGATTGTGGCTGGCGGTGATCATGATCCCGCAACAACCGGCGAACGACCGCACCAGACGCGCGACCGCCGGAGTCGGCATCGGTCCGACTTCCAGCACGTCCATTCCCGCGCCGAGCAACCCCGCCGTCACCGCGTTTTCCAGCATGTAACCGGAAAGCCGGGTATCTTTGCCCAGCACCACCCGGCGCGACGATGCCGTCGCGAAATGCCGTCCGACCGCTTTGCCGACGAGCAGCGCCATTTCCGGCGTGACCGGATAAAAATTCGCCCTGCCGCGAATGCCGTCCGTTCCGAAAAGAACTCCCATTTTTCAACCCCTTTCTTACGGCGTTGCGCCAATGATTTTGAAATGAATTTGCATAAAATAATTCCGCTTCCTGCATTTTTCCAACAAAATATGGACTTTTTTTCGATTTTTATAGACTTTACAGCATTTATCAAGTTTTATTCCTTCTTTTTTTAAAAAAATCGCAAAAAAAATGCGTTTTCAAAGAAAAAAAGGTTGAAAAAAACGCACGCCGGAATTATTTTAGATGAAATGCGGATGTTTTCCGCCGCATAAAGACGCAAGAAGATCGGTTCCGCCGGATCGTTTTCCACCGCTCACGGCGAGCCGGGCTTCGACCGGACCTCGGCATCGCGGCGCAAGTCGCGATGCCCCGGGAAAATCAAGCTTAGTTTGAAGCGCGGCGTTACCCGTCTTTCGGGAGGGGGTCGTTTGTCGCTCGTATGCTTTTTTCCGGAAAGTCCGGCGAAAGCGCCAGGAAAAAACAATCGTCTGTAAATCAAAACGGACAGCAAAAAGGACAAAAAAATGAAAGTCAGAGCTTCGATCAAGCGCAGATGCGAATTCTGTCAGATCATCAAACGAAACGGGACGATCCGTGTGATCTGCTCCCGCGATCCCCGTCACAAACAGCGTCAGGGATAGTCCGAGAGCCGAAACCATCAACCCTCAAAGTTAAGGATCAATACAATATGCCTCGTATCATCGGTGTAGACATTCCGGGCAACAAGCGCATTGAATATTCGTTGCGCTACATCTACGGCATCGGACCGACCAAAGCCAAAGAAATCCTCGAAAAGACGAAGATCGATCCCGCGATGCGCGCCGCCGACATCACGCCGGATCAGATTTCCCAGATCACGAAAATCCTGCAGAACGATCTGATCGTCGAAGGCGATCTGCGCCGCAGCGTTTCCGCCGACATCCGCCGTCTGCAGCAGATCAACTGCTACCGCGGCATCCGGCACCGCCGCAACCTGCCCGTCCGCGGACAGCGCACCAAAACGAACGCCCGTACCCGCAAGGGCAAGAAAGTGACCATCGGCGCGATCCGCGACAAAACCCAGCGTCGTCTCGCGGCGAAAGAGGATTGATCTCTTTCCCTTCATTGAAACGCATCTAAACAACAATCGGAGAAAATTCGGATTATGGCTGAAGAAGAAATCAAGACCGGCGCCGTCGAAACGGAAGCCGCGGCTCCCGCTCCCGCCGCCGTCAAACAGCGCGCCAAAAGCGGTCGCTATATCCCCAACGGCATCGCCCACATTCTGGCGACGTTCAACAACACGAAAGTTACCTTCACCGATCTGCACGGCAACGTGATCAGCTGGTCCACCGGCGGCAAAAACGGTTTCAAAGGTTCGCGCAAAAGCACCGCGTATGCGGCGCAGGTGATCGCCGGCGAAGCGGCGAAAAAAGCGATGCTCCTCGGCATGAAAGAAGTCGAAGTGCGGATCAAAGGACCGGGCGCCGGTCGCGAATCCGCCGTCCGCGGCATCGCCGCCGCCGGCATCGAGATCAGCGTCATCAAAGACATCACCCCCGTTCCGCACAACGGCTGTCGGCCTCCGAAACGCCGTCGCGTCTGACGACGGCCGGACCGTCCGGCGTCACCGCCGGAAAAAGAGCTTGTAGTTTATAACGTGCCGGAAACGGCACACAGGAATTGGGAAGGAAGTAATTATGAATTCAACTGTCGGATTTCCGATGCCGAAGGCGATCGTCGCGGACGAAGCGACGATGACCGATACCTACGCAAAATTCATTGCCCAGCCGTTCCAAAGCGGATTCGGGCACACGCTCGGCAACGCATTGCGCAGAGTTCTGCTCTCTTCTCTTGAAGGAGCGGCGATCTCGTCGGTCAAAATCGACGGCGTCAAGCACGAATTCGATTCGCTGAAAAACGTGGTGGAAGACATTACGGAAATCGTGCTCAATCTCAAGATGGTCAAACTGGTCCTTCACGGCGAAGGGCCCAAAATGCTCGAGATCCGCGCGGACAAGGCCGGTGCCGTGACCGCGAAAGACATCGTCTGCGACAGTTCGGTCGAGGTGCTCAACCCCGATCAATTGATCTGCACGCTGGACAAGGATGAACCTTTCCACGCGACGATCGAAGTGATTTCCGGCAAGGGCTATCTGCCCGCCGAAGCGCACAACGGTCAGCGTCCGATCGGTACGATCCCGGTCGACTGCCTTTTCAGCCCCGTCACGCGCGTCAACTATCAGGTCGGCGCCGCCCGCGTCGGCGAAGAGACCGAAATGGATTCTCTGGAACTGGAAATCTGGACCGACGGACGCATCGCTCCGCGCGCCGCGCTGGAAGCCGCGACCGAGATCCTCTGCGACCATCTGCAGCCGTTCCTCGGCCGCCAGACGGTCAAGGAAGAAGTTCCGCTTTCTCCGGAAGAGGCGAAACTTTACAAGAATTTGTCGCAGAACATCGAAGTGCTGGATCTTTCGGTCCGTTCGATGAACTGCCTCAACAGCGCCGACATCCGTCTGGTCGGCGAACTTTGCACGAAAACCGAAAGCAAAATGCTCAAATACCGGAATTTCGGCAAAAAATCGCTGGACGAAATCAAGGAAAAAATCGAAAAACTCGGTCAGGGACTCTCTCTGGGTATGACGCTCAGCGACCGTCTGCTCGCCGCGCTTGAAACCGAAGCGGCGCGCATCCGCCGTACCGAAGATGAGGAGAACAAATAACCATGCGTCACAGAGTAGCAACTTTTAAAATCGGTCGTTCCGGCGCGCATCGCCGGGCGATGCTGGCCAATATGATCAGCAGTCTCTTCCTCAACGGACGGATCGAAACCACCGTGGTCAAGGCGCAGGAAGCCGGTCGTGTCGCGGAAAAACTGATCACCGTCGGCAAAAAAGGCGATCTGCACCATCGCCGTATCGCCGCCGCCCGTTTGCGCAACAAAGAAGCGGTCGCCAAACTTTTCGCCGAGATCGCACCCGCCTACGCGGACCGTCAGGGCGGTTACACCCGTTTGCTGAAACGCGGTCAGCGTCGCGGCGACGCGGCGGAAACCTGCGTCCTTATGCTGGTCGATGCCGCCGCCAAAGCCGCGGCGACGGATCAGGCGGACCAGAAGAAAGAAACTCCGCAGGCGTAAACCGCCGTTTCACGACGAATTGAAACTCCGGGATCCGCTTGCGATCCCGGAGTTTTTTTTGAAAAGACGCGCAAAAAAATGAGCGATGCGCCGCGCGGAAGTTGCCTTCCCGCGACGATGTTCCGCGTAATAAAAAATCCACCCCGTTTTCAGGACGAATTATGAGCCATTGCAATCGGTTGCATGCCGTCAACACGGTCGCGGCGATCCGCACGCCCGAAGCGCGTGCCGCCGCTCCGGCGCCGGATATTTGTTTCGCCGAAGATGTTTTCAACATCCGGGCGATGAAAAAATATCTTCCGAAGGAAACTTGCCGCAAACTGCTTTCGACGATCCGCCAGAGCGTGCCGCTCAATCCGGAAATCGCCGACGATGTCGCCCGCGCGATGAAAGAATGGGCGCTTGAGCGCGGAGCGACCCATTTCACGCATTGGTTTCAGCCGCTCACCGGTTCGACGGCGGAAAAGCACGACGCCTTTCTCGATTTCGACGGCGAAAAGGCGATCCTGACGTTTTCCGGTAAAAATCTGATCCTCGGCGAACCGGACGCTTCGAGTTTTCCTTCCGGCGGCCTGCGTTCGACCTTTGAGGCGCGCGGTTACACGGCGTGGGACCCGACCAGTCCCGCTTTCATCAAGCGTCACGGCAACGGAGCGACGCTTTGCATCCCCACCGCTTTTTGCAGTTACACCGGCGAAGCGCTCGACAAAAAAACGCCGCTTCTGCGTTCGATCCAGGCGTTGTCGCAAAGCACGAAACGGTTGATGAAATGTTTCGGACTGCCCGATGAAAAGGTGCGCATCACGCTCGGCGCGGAACAGGAATACTTTTTGATCGACCGCAATTTTTATTTGCAACGGCCCGATCTGCTCCAGACGGGAAGGACCGTTTTCGGCGCACCGCCCGCCAAGCATCAGCAGTTGGAAGACCATTATTTCGGCGCGATCCGGATGCGGGTGCTTGATTTTATGACCGACGTGGAAACAGAACTGGGCAAACTCGGCGTTCCCGGCAAGCCCGGCCACAATGAAGTCGCCCCCGCGCAATTCGAGTTGGCGCCGCTTTTCGAGGACGTGAATCTCGCCTGCGACCACAATATGCTCATCATGGAAGTTCTCCGTCAGGTCGCGGAACGCCACAATCTGGTCTGTCTGCTTCACGAAAAACCTTTCTCCGGGATCAACGGCTCCGGCAAGCACAACAATTGGAGCATTTCCTACGGCGACCGCAATCTGCTCAATCCCGGCGACGATCCCGATCAGAACGCGATTTTCCTCGCCGTGCTCGTCGCGATCCTCGAAGCCGTCGATCTGCACGCCGATTTGTTGCGCGCTTCGGTCGGAGGCGCCGGGAACGACCATCGTCTTGGAGCGAACGAAGCGCCGCCCGCCGTCATCTCGATTTATCTGGGCAGTCAGCTCAACGACGTCATCACCCGTCTGGAAACCGGAGCCAAATCAAGCAAAAAAAGCGGCGCACTCAAAATCGGCGTCGATATGCTTCCGGCGTTGCCCCGCGACACGACCGACCGCAACCGGACGAGTCCTTTCGCATTCACCGGAAACAAATTCGAGTTCCGTGCGCCCGGAGCCAGTCAATCCTGTTCGGGGTGCAACGTCATCCTCAACACGATCGCCGCGGAAGCGTTCGACCGTATGGCGGACGCTCTGGAAAAATCCGGCGGACGCGATTTCAACGGCGCGTTGCAGGAATATCTGCGCGGCGTCGTCAAAAAACACAAACGGATCAATCTCAACGGCGACGGAAACACCGAAAACAAACTTGCAAAAACCGCCGCACACAAAAAACCCAACGCACCAACGAAACCACACACAATCAACAAA
>JAKSOG010000029.1 GCA_024405715.1 Victivallaceae bacterium
CGTCCAAGTCGAATGCGATCAGTTTTGCCATAGCGGGGATTTCCTTCTTTCAAGAGATTTTGTCCGCAAAAGGCACCCGCACGAACTTCGGCAGACGCGCGAACGAATCGATGTCGAACGGGGAAAATTCCTTTTTGCGGTAGTGACAGTACCCGACGCCGCCGACCATCGCCGCGTTGTCGGTGCAGTATTTGGGCGGAGCGATCTGCAGCCGGAGCGACTTCGGCAGACGCGCCGCAAGTTCCGCGCGCAAAAGTTTGTTGCAGGCGACGCCGCCCGCCAGCACGACCGTGCGCGCACCGGAATCTTTGGCGGCGAGCAACGTTTTCCGTACGAGGGTGTCGACTACGGCGAATTGATAACTCGCCGCCGTGTCGGCAAGGCAATTTTCGTCGAGCGCGCCTGCTTTGTCCGCGAATTTTTCGACGTGATGGAGCAAAGCGGTCTTGATGCCGCTGAAACTGAAACTGTAACGCAATTCCGGCGCGACCGGCTTGCCGGCTGCTCCCGTAAGCGGACGGGGGAAATGATAGGCGTCGGGCTTCCCCGCCGCCGCCGCTTTTTGGATCGCGGGTCCGCCGGGATATCCGAGCCCGAGCAGTTTCGCGCCTTTGTCGAGCGCTTCGCCGGCGGCGTCGTCGATCGTCGAACCGAGTTGACGGGCGTCGCCGTTTTCATCGACGAGTACGAGCGAAGTATGACCTCCGGAAACGACGAGCGCCAGCAATGGATACGTCGCTTTTTCGCGCAACAGATGATCTTCCCCGTCGAGGAAAGCCCCGTAAATATGCGCCATAAAATGATTCGCGCCGATGAGCGGTTTGCCGTGTCCGAGAGCGAGTCCTTTGGCATAGTTCAGCCCGACGAGCAGAGCGGGGATCAGACCGGGCCCCTGCGTAACGGCGACCGCGTCGATCCCGCGCATGGAAACGCCGCTTTCGCGCAACGCCGCTTCGACGCAGGGATTGAGCGCTTTGAGATGTTCGCGTGCGGCGAGTTCCGGTACGACGCCGCCGAGCGGGGCGTGTACCGCGATCTGGGAAGCGATCACGCTCGAAAGCACGTCGCGTCCGTCGCGGACGACGGCGGCGGCGGTTTCGTCGCAACTGGATTCGATGCCGAGAATGAGCGCCATAGGAGGGCTCCGTCAGAAATTATGCGAAACGAGGCCGTCGCGCAGTTTCGGCTCGAACCAGGTCGATTTGGGCGGCATGATCTCGCCGGCGTCGGCGATCGCCATCAACTGCCCGACGGTGACCGCCGGCATCGAAAAGGCGATCGCGAACTTGCCGGAATCGACGAGGTTCACGAGTTCTTTCGTGCCGCGGATGCCGCCGACGAAAGAAATGTTTTTGTCGGTGCGGGGATCGCCGATCCCGAGGAGCGGCGCGAGAACATGGTTTTGCAGCATGCTCGCGTCGAGCGCGTCGATCACGCCGAGGCGGGAAACGTCGAATTTCGGAACGGCGAGACGCCATTTCCTGCCGAGATAGAATTTGAAGCGTCCGAGCGTTTTCACTTCGCCGTCGGCGCATTCGGAAACAAAGTATTCTTTTTCAAGCGCGGCGACGAAGCTGTTTTCGTCGAAGCCGTGAAGATCTTTGACCACGCGGTTGTAGGGCATGATCGCCAGTTCCGAAGCGGGGAAAGCCACCGCGAGAAAGAAATTGTATTCCGCCGCGGGGTCGCCTCCGGAAGGCGCGCATTCGGTCGCCGTGCGCGCCGCCGCCGCACTGCGGTGATGACCGTCGGCGATGTAGAAAACGGGTACGAGCCGTTCATAGAGGGCGGAAAGTTTCGCGCTCTGCTCTTCGCCGATGCGCCAGAGCCGGTGACGGACGCCGTCGACCGCGACGAAATCGAAAAGCGCCGGATTTTTCTTTTCCGCGCCGACGAGATCGTTGATCTCTTTCTGGTCGCGGTAGGTGAAAAACGCCGGACCGGTATGCGAACGGAGCGCCATCACCTGACGGGTACGGTCGTCTTCTTTGTCCTGACGGGTGCGTTCGTGTTTTTTGATGATCCCGGAGCGGTATTCCGCCGCGCTGGCGGCGCCGATCACGCCGGTCTGACTGCGGCCCTGCATCGTCAATTCGTAGACGTAGAGGTGGCGTCCGGCGTCTTCGGACAGCGGCGCTTCGCGGCAGATGCGCTCGAAAGCCGTCCGGCTTTGCGCGTAGACCCGGTCGTCGTAGAGATCAATGCCTTTTTCCATATCGATTTCCGGACGGGAAACGTGCAGAAATGAGAGCGGATTGCCTTCGGCGAGGATCGCCGCTTCCTCCGAATTGACCACGTCGTAGGGAACGGCGGAAACTTCGGCGGCGCGTTCGGGCGTCGGCAGAAGACCGTGAAATGCGAGCAATTGTGCCATAATGAAAAATCTCCCGTTTGAAATGTATGCGGTGCGTTTTTATAAAATACCACGCGCGCGGGATTTCTGCAAATCGAAATCAGTCGGGATAACGGTCGAAAGTCCCGCTCCCGACGACTTTTTCCGCCATTTTCAGGATGCGGTCGAGCATGGGGCGGACGTCCGCCATCGTCCGCAGCGTTTCGCAGTTGCCGCATTGACGGCGGTTTTTGGCGGGGACATCCGGCAACGCGGCGGCGATTTTTGTGCCTTCGGCGATGAAACTTCCGGCTTCGCGGTCGGAAAAATTTCCCGCCAGCAACAGATAAAATCCCGTCATACACCCCATCGGACCGAAATAAAGGACTTTTATTTTGCCGGAATCGACCCGCCGCAAACCCGTGGCGAGCACATGTTCGAGCGTGTGGGCGATCTCTCCCGTCAGCACGGGATCGGCGTAGGGGCGGCAAAGCCGGATGTCGATCGTTTTGACGGACGTCGCGCCGACTTCGTCGACGGCGGGTACGTAAAGTCCCGGCAGAAGCGTCAAGTGGTTGACGTCAAAGGAGATGGATGGAATGGATCTCATCGTTTTTTCTCCTGTTTTTCATTCTTCCGCCGTCGCGGGGGCGGCGGCGAATTTTTCGCGCAATTCGGAAAAACTCCCGTCGGCGATCGAATCACGGATTTTTTTCGCAAGTTGCAGATAGTAATGCAGATTATGCAGCGTCAGCAACCGGATGCCGAGGATCTCGCCGACGTTCATCAGATGACGGATGTAGGCGCGGGTGAAATTCCGGCAGGCGTAGCAGTCGCATCCGGGGTCGATCGGCGAGAAATCCTTGGCGTAACGTCCCGCTTTGACGGCGAGCGTCGAACCGAAACCGATGAATGCGCCGCCGTGCCGTCCGAGCCGCGTCGGCAACACGCAGTCGAACATATCGATCCCGCGCGCGACGTTTTCGACGATCTGGTGCGGCAGACCCACGCCCATAAGATAATGGGGGGCATCGTCGGGGATGAAGGGGATCGCCGCATCGACGGCGCGGTACATATCCTCCTGACTTTCGCCGACGGAAACGCCGCCGACGGCGTACCCGTCGAAACCGATTTCCGCGATCTCCCGCGCGGAACGCTCCCGCAGTTCGGGATAGACGGAACCCTGTACGATACCGAAACGAAGTTGTCCGTCGTTGAGAAGCTGTTCGCGCGACATTCTTTCCCAGCGCGTGGTGCGGACGAGCGATTTTTCCGCCTGATCGCGCGTCGCGGGGTAGGGGGTGCATTCGTCGAATGCCATCACGACGTCGGAATCAAGCGTTCTCTGGATTTTCATCGACTCGACGGGGCCGAGAAAAAAGCGTGTGCCGTCGATGTGGCTGGCGAAGCGGACGCCGTCGTTTTCGATTTTTCGCAGCGTGGCGAGACTGAATACCTGAAATCCTCCCGAATCGGTGAGGATGGGACGTTTTTCACCGATGAAAGCGTTGAGTCCTCCGGCGGCGGAAATGATCTCCAATCCCGGTTTTAGGAAGAGGTGATAGGTGTTGCCGAGGATGATTTTGGCATCGAGTTCATCGAGTTCGGCGGGGGAAACCGCCTTGACGCTTCCGCGCGTGCCGACCGGCATGAAGATCGGCGTCGGGACGTCGCCCCGGCGGGTGTGAAGCACGCCGAGCCGCGCGCGGCTTGAAGCGTCGCGTTTTTTGATCTCAAAGCAGCTCATTTTTCCACGAACATCGCCTGATAAACGGGAGAAACGACTTCGGGCACGCCGAGCGCGGAAGCGATCCCGGCGCAGAAATCGAAAAGCGCGCCGGGACCGCGTCCCGTGACGATGTTGCCGTCGATTTCGGCGGATTTCTCCGAAGGAACGAGACCTCCGAGAAACGCCTCGAAGCCCGGGTACATCGTGAAACGTTTTCCGGCGAGCACGCCCGCTTGGGCAAGGACCATCGGCGCGGCGCAGATGGCGGCGATGATCTTTCCTTCGGCGGCGAAACTTTGAAGCAGAAATCGCAGGGTCTCGTTCCGGCGCAGATTTTCCGCTCCCGGCATTCCGCCCGGGAGGACGATCGCGTTGAAGTCGCTGCTTTTGCAGTTTTTGAGCGCGGTATCGGCGGCGACGGCGATGCCGTGACAACCGACGATTTGGGTTTTGCCGTCGAGCGACGCCGGGGTGACGACGAATTTCATACGGCGCAGAACGTCGATCGCGCCGAGCGCTTCGATCTCTTCAAATCCGTCGGCGAGGACGACGAGGATTTTTTCGTACATAATGTTTTTCTCCTTATGTTTTCACGTTCCGGTGCGGAATTTCGCGGGGGAAACGCGGTAATATCTGCGGAAAACGCGGCAGAAATAACTGGGTTCGGCGAAGCCGCAACGGTCGGCGACCTCTTTGACGGTGAGAAGCGTGTTCTGCAAAAGTTTCGCCGCCTGATCCATACGCAGTTTCAACATGAATTCTCCGGGGGAACATCCTTCCGTTTCGCGGAACCGGCGCGAAAAATACCAGCGGCTCAGATGGACGGCGCGCGCCATTTCATCGACGGACACGGCGCGGTCGAGGTTGTTCAGGCAATATCGCAGGACTTTGTCGTGCATCCCACGGTCGGGGACGGCGTGGCTTTCGCAGACGGAAAGAATGCCCATCATCATCCGGTAGGCGGCGGAACTGGCGGAAAATTCGTCGGTGTAACGGTGTTCGCCGCAACCTTCGACGATGCTTTCGGTGAGGCGGCGGAGCGCGCCGTCGGGGGTGTCGGGGATGACGGCTCCGTATTCGGCGAGACAGCGCTCCGCGAGCGAAAGGATCTCTTCGCCGACGAGATCGACGAAAGAAAATTCCCAATAGGGGGCGTCGGGGTCGATGCGGTAGACGTAGTTTCCGGGAACGACGAGAAGCATCCCGCATTCGGGGGGGACTTTTTCGCGTTTCCCGTCGAGGAAGACTTCGCCCGAACCGGCGAGGGTGTACTGCCAGATGACGCGCGCGCGTTTTGCCGCGCAGGCGCCGCTGTTGCGGTAGTTCGCGTGGTCGCCCGTTTTTTCGTGGCCCGCGCTGATAAGCATCGCTTTGAGCGGTACTTTGCATTCGGGCAGAACCACCGAAAAATAATGGGAAAAATCGTCGTTGTTCCTGCTCATAATCAAAAGATACCGCACAAAAGTATCTTTTTCAAGTGGGGGAATACGATTCCGGGACGAAAAATACGCCGGGCGTCAGCAGTTCGCCGCCGTCTTTTTCCGCGGCTTTTTCCCGATCTCGAATCCGATGCCCTCTTCATCGACGGAAACATTCAGCAGTCGTCCCGTGACGGACAATTCACACGGCAAAGACAACATTTCAAGCGTCTCGTCGAGGTCGATGCGGAGCCGTCCGAGATCGTCGATCCCGATGCCGGGATATTTTTGTACCGCGCCGCCGATCTTGTCCATGATGAAGGGGTTGAAAACTTCGGTTTCCATATCCCAGGCGGAAATCGAGAGCAGTTCGACAAGGAGCGCGTCGCCGTCGCTTGACGCGGCAAGGGCGATCCCGGCGCGGAGTTCGGTTTCGGGGATAGGGGGAAGCACTTCGGGGAGCGTGATGCCGATTTCAAGCGTTTCGCCGTCGATGCGCAGTTGCAGATCGCGAAGTTCCCGGAGGGTTGCCGGCAATTTTTGCAGAGCCGGAGCGACTTTTTTCATGATGATGTCGCCGAGCGCGCCGAGATCATCGGGAGTGATGCGGAACGCAAGTTTGTTGATTTCCATAAGTCGTTTATCTTTCGTTTATCGTCAGTTCAATTCCGTTTTCAGTGAAAGCAAAGGAAGTAAAAGCTCCGGTAACATGAACGGGCAGGGGGAATTTTTTTAAGAGTGTGGTTGAATTCAAATAAAGAATGTTGCCCTTTGCGGATATTCCCTTGTTCCCGGAAGCGATTTTTTTGGCGACGAATTCTTCCTTGGATTGCCATTTCAACGACCCAAGTCCATTTGCTTTGCTTACAATTTCCGCTCCCAAGTATTTGATCGGATTCCAAACACAAACATTGAGTATGCTGTCATCGGGATGTGAAAGACTGACATTTTTGATGACCAATCCGATGCGGTTGCCGTTTGCTTCGGTTGCGGTACCGATTTTCAATGTGAAATCCCATTTTTTTGCTACTCCGACGATACAAAGAGCGGTGCCGGAGCAATGGATGTCGTTGATCGTTACACTGTCCGGCAAATGTTTTTGGAGCAGGGGAAAAATTTCATCCCAGCTGATTGAAAGATTCAACTGCGTAATGTCCATGATTTTCTCCGTTGAATGACAGTATAAAATAATCTCATCCGGCTGGTTTTTCAACGTACAAAACCAAAAAAGCCGCCGGATTTCCGGCGGCTTTTGTGGGAAATTCGTCCAGTTACGGGAGATCGACCCAGCGTTTGTAGCAACAGCCGGGAATGCTTCCCGCTTTGGTCGCGTAGTGGGGACGGCGGTTGGGCAGCATTCTGCACGAGCCGTACTGGTCGCCCATATGGATCACGCGGCAGGAAGAATTCAGCGCGCAGACGCAACGGTCTTTGATGTCGTAGTGCTGGCACGTCGCGCACTCCGCGCGTTCGATATGCGGTTCCGTCATCTGGTACATATTTGTCTCCTTGTTTTTCGGGATTTGCAAGCGTAATCAGCTTGCGGACGACACGTCGGGGGCAGTCCGGTTTTTCCCTGCTAAAATTTGAATTACCGTTTGGATTGCGGAAGCGTTTGTATGGCGATGAACATTTCCACCATCGTCACCGGGATCATGATCCAGAAAGGACTGGTGACCCACAGCCATGGCCAGTCAACGATGCCCGCCCAGCGGACGAGGCAACAGATGAAACCGATCCACAGCAACGGATTCCCGTTGAATGTCTGCCAGAAAAGCCGTTCGATTTTCCCCCCCGCTTCGTTCCCCGTTTTTCCCAGTTTCGAAGCGATGAGCAGCTGAAGGCATACTCCCAAGAGGCACACCCCCAGAGGAATGGAAACAATCGCCCATGACCAGTCGAGCGCATGCGTCCATTTGAGGGCCGCCAGCAAAATGCCGATGGCAAGGATCCCGAAACATCCCAATCCGGATTGTTCCTTGTTTTTTTCGTTTTCTTCGCTCATTTTTTTCTCCTTTAATTCCCGCGTTCGACGTATCGCGGAGTCAGGTCGATCGAGCCGGTTTCATTTTCTCTGCTTTGCAGAAGTTTTTGCAGATCCTCGTCGATATCATCCGCATGAAAGTACATCGCGTTGTACTTGGGATTAATCCATTTGTGATTTTTACTCTTGACTTCAGCATGAATGAACCATTGATCTTTCTCTGAAAACGGTGCCGAAAAGAAGATGGTCGCGTGCGCGTCGTCAATGCTTTTCAGCGTTTTCAGCGCTCCGAAAAACTCATCCAAATCGGAAAGGCGAAGCATTTCCACCCTGCGGTCAGGGGTATTCTCAATAGCCTCGTTTTCCTGAAAAGCTTCAGTGAGCCAGTGCGCGACGAGGTGTCCAACCAAAACGACCGCGATGGACCACCACCACGACAAGGAAATTGTCCCCGTCCATTTTAAAATGCAAAACGGCAGGAAAAACCCGAACAGCATAGTGAAATTTACGATTCGCGTTCCACGTTGAAAACGACGTTGGAATTTTTCCGAGAAAATTAAATCTGGATCGTACCAAGTACCATCCGGACGCTTGACAAGCCCGTCTGGAAATTCAATAGACCCATCTGGATGTACGGTGAAATCTTCTGGTCCATATATTCCGGAAAGAGAGCAGAAAGCCCTTCCCAGTGAGAACGGGAAAACAATGACCGCCCACCACGACCAGGAAATGATGTCTGTCCATTTCAAAATACAACACGTCAAAATTGCTGCAAGAAGAAAATTTCCGTCGAGCGAATTCTTATACTTGGGACACTCCCATGTTGTAACAAGGCATCCGAAAAGATATGCAAACCCTATCGAAGAAAATGCGACTCCCCACCACGACCAGTGGATCACATTTGTCCAATGAAGCACACATAAGACAACAAAAATAATCAGGAATGGAGTTATTGAACACATGGCGGCTTCCTGATTGGCGGCTTTCTCATTGGCGGCTTCCTGATTGGCGGCTTCCTGATTGACGGCTTCCTGATTGACGGCTTCCTGATTGACGGCTTCCTGATTGACGGCTTCGTTGTTTCCCGCCGTCGTTTTTTCGTTTTCTTCGCTCATTTTTTTTCTCCTTTAATTCCCGCATTCGACGTATCGCGAAGTCAGGTCGATCGAGCCCATTTTATTTTCTCTGCTGTACAGAAGTTTTTGCAGATCCTCGTCGATATCATCTGCAAGAAAAAAGATTGCGTTGTGTTCAGGGTCGATCCAATGGCCATCTTCGTTTTTGATTCCGGCGTCGATGTACCACTTCTCCCCCTTTGATACCGGTGTCGAAATAATATCGATGATCGCGTGTGCGTCGTCAATGCTTGTCAGCGTTTTAAGCGTTCCCGGCGCTCCGAAAAGTTCATCCAAATCGGAAAGGTGAAGCATTTCTACTTCGATGTGAGGAGTCTTCACCTCTTCTTCGTGCTCGTGAAAGGCGGTTACGATCCAGTATGCGACGAGCCATCCACCTAAAACAACCGCGATGGACCACCACCATGACCAGGAGATTGTGTCCGTCCATTTTAAAATGCCAAACGGCAGAAGAAATCCGAACAGCACAGTGCTGTATATCCGAAGGGAGATGTCGGGTGTCTTTCCATCATCCACGTAGACTCCCCTAAAACAACAGCCGAAAGCCAATCCCAGTGAGAACGGGAGAAAAATGACCGCCCACCAAGACCAGGAAATGATGTCTGTCCATTTCAAAATACAACACGTCAAAATTGCTGCAAGATGAAAATTTCCGGCGAGCGATTTCTTATGCTGGGGATAGTGATCTGCCGCCGAAAAACATCCGGCAAGATAGGCAATCCCCATCGAGGAAAAGACAACTCCCCACCACGACCAGCGGATCACGTTTGTCCAATGAAGCACACATAATGCCGCAACAATGACCAGAAATGGGGTTATTGAAAGATAGAATGCACGTTCGTTCACCGAGAACGTCTGCGCCGGTTCCTGCGCCGTCGTTTTTTCGTTTTCTTCGCTCATTTTTTTCTCCTTTGGGTCTATGTTATTCATCGAGATTGTTCAAGTCGATGCCCGGATTTTGGCTCAACAACGTTTCTTTGTAGTGCTCTCCCGCTTTCAGCTCCTTGCAGTGTTGCACAAAGCGGTAGCTGGCGGCGCCGCCCCATAACAGAGAGTAAGCCAAAAGAAGCAGATACCCGATCCTGCCGTCGCCGTATTGGTCATACGACCAGGCGACCATCACCAGGACCATCAGCGAAAGCCCGCTCAGGCAACTTGCCGCGATGCGTCTTTTGCGGTGTTTCCCGACGATGGCATAATAAAACGAACCGATGATCAGGATCAGCAGAAATCCCGCCGCAATGATGATGGCGCCGAGATTCGGCGCGCCGACGAGGGTCAGAAGCGCCCCCGGGATCAAAAAGGCGAGACAGCCGCATCCGGTCGCTTTTTCCGCTTTTGACATTTTTTTGTCGCCCATATTCAACTCCTTTTTCTTTTCTTTTTCATCCTGCGGATCGCCTTTTTCGCGGCTTTCGCAAAGAATTTTTTATCTTCCCGGGTGATTTCCACGGGTTCTTTATCTCCGTTTCCGTAACGGCTCGATTTGATTTCCATGACCGCGCGCTTCAAGTCATCCAGCGTGATGACGCGGGAGTTCAGCGCCGCTCCGACCGCCGCGCGGATGACGGCGTTGCGGATGTCGCGTCCGCAGACGTTTTCGATCTCGGACAACTTTTCCGGATCGACATCGCCGGCACGCGGCAACGACGCGGGGAGATGCTGCCGCCAGATTTTTTCCCGGCACGATTTATCCGGCATTTTGAATTCGATGTGCGTGACCCGCGTTTCAAACGCCTTGTCGTAATTTTGGATGAGATTCGTCGCAAAAATGACGACGCCGTGAAACTGTTCGAGGTTGATGAGCAATTGGCTCCGCATCGAATTGATCGCCTGTTCCGACCCCTGCGTCACGTTGGTCAGCCGTTTGGAAAGCAAAGAATCCGCTTCGTCCAAAAAGAGTACGGCGCCGCTTTTTTCCGCTTCCTGAAAAATGGCTTTCACGTTTTTGGGACCGTCGCCGTGGTATTTACTTTCCAGTTCGGCGTAACTTGCGATGAGGATCTTTTTGTCCAGAAAACGGGCGATCGCGTGTGCGCTCAATGTCTTGCCCGTCCCCGGCGGACCGAAAAAATTCAGCGCGGTTTTGGGAAACGGTTCGATTTGACGCAAACCCCACTGGTCGAAAACGATCGTTTCGACTTTCAGCACCTGAACCGCTTCGATGATGGCGTCGCGGGTGTTGTCGGGCAGGACCAGCTGGTCGAATGAATAAAGCGGCGCTTTCGCTTCGCATCCGGTGAAACCCGGCGGATCTTCCCGGGGTTCCGGCGGCGGAGTCCCGATGCAAATGTACGGCGAAGCATGGGCTTTCGTCGCAAAATCGTGATATGCCGACAAGAGCCGCGACCGGAAAACCGCCAGCACGGTCGGATCGGCGGCGCTTTCGGGCAATCCGTGGATCTGTAATGTGGTTTCCATACTTCCTCTTTTCAGCATGAAATATCCGCGATGGAAACATTTTCCATTTCAAGCAGACGTTTATCCAGTTTCCGGGCGATCCAGATCGTTCCGGCGAGGACTTTGCGCGCTTTGTCGTCAAAAAGACAAGCGGTGATCTTGTACTTGCCGTCCGTTGTCTGCTGGCGGGTCAAAACGGGAAAGACGTCCGGCATCCCGAAAGACGGCTGCGCACGGAACCATTTCTCGACGCGCCGCATATCCAGCAGGACGGATCGCCGGTAAAGATAATACCCGGCACCCAAAGCCAAAAGCAGTTCCAACATCGTTTTTTTGTTATCAATCATAATCGGACAACACGGCGACCTGATCCATCGCGGCGAGGCGCTTGTCGAGTTTTTCGGCTTTCCACGCCGCATCGGCGATGATTTCGCCCGTGCGGTCGTTGAAAACCCCCGCGATTTCCTTGAAGTTCCCGGATTTCAAATGCCCGCGGACGATGACTCTGTATTCTTCCGCCTGTTTCGGGCGCAATTTGTATTGGTTTTTGAACCAGTTTTGAATGGTCGCGAAACTTAACAGAAAGACCGCGGCGATGATGCCGGCGGCAAGCAGAACTGTCAAAGATAACATTTTTTTCTCCTTTGAGGATGCGTTACTTGATGACCAGCATATCCGTATCGCCGAATGCTTCGGTCAATTCGTCGTCGAATTCTTTGGTGAGCAGATAAAAACCGTAGGGGATGTCGTTCCCGAAGACGGGTTCGTCCTGCCGGTCGATGTAAAGCACGATGATCCGGATGTTGCTCCCGACGGTTTCTTTGAGGACGCAACAACCGGCTACGGCGGGGTCCGCCGGACGGTTTTTCAGCACTTCGCCGATCAGCGCGCCGTAGGTCAGCGTACGGCAACTTTCCGGCCGCATCGAATCAAGGAAGCGATGCCCGAGTCTGAAAAGCGGATGCAAATCGTCCAAAACGTCCAATGCGTCGTCGATGCCGACGTCGTTGTTGAAGGCGCGTTTGGTGATGTCTCCGACCTTGCCGTTGACGATTTTGCCGAGCGCGGACTCGTCGAACATCTGCTTCGCCGAGTCGGCGACCTTGTCGAATGCATCGTTTGCCGCCTGATCGATATCTCCGGTTTCGCGCAACGTTTCAAGGAACGAGTCGACGCCGTCGCGTGCGATTTTTCCGCCCGATTCTTTCAACTGCCGTCCGATGCCGGGTTTCCCGGCGCCGTCCACGTCGTCCCCGACGGGCGCGTCGACGCCTTCTTCGAGGGAAATGTTTTCTTCGTTTTCAAGATTTTTGTTGGGGGTCATAGTCATTTTCTCCTTGGATGTGGTTATTTGCGTTCATGATTTTCGCGGACGCCGTTTTGAAATTCCCCGACGATGTCGATATTCTGCATTTCCATTCCGGACGTGAAAAATACTTTTGCGGCGCGTCCGAATCCGTATGTGATCGCCGCATACAACGGCGGCCGCATACTGCGATGAAGCACCCCGTCGCCGAGGAAACGGGCGGCTTCGCTCCCGAGCGCGCCGAGAAAGATCGTCCACATTTTTTCGTCGGTGCGGCGTCCGTACAATGCCGCGAGCCGATAGAACATATGGGATTCGTTGAGCATCAGCAGGGTCGGACCTCCGTACGGCAAAATGCCGATCCCGAATGCGCGTGCCGCCGCCCCTCTGATCAGGGAATCGGCTTGTTCGTCGATATTCCGCGCAGTCGGCGCGTTCTCCGCATCTGCGGAATGCTGAAAGTATTTTTGAATGTCCATAGAATTTTGCACAATAAAAAAGCGCACCTCGAATGCGTTGCATAAGAGGCACGCCAATGCCCGGAATTCCACGCAGACGAGGTACGCAATAAACGTATCTCCGCAAGCGGATGGAGTTCCTGAAAATTTGGCGTTTCCTTATGCAACCATCGCTTGAAGATGTCGGATCTTCAATAAGCCGTTTTTCGTTCGACCGTTATTCTTTTGCCGTTTTGACCTCCCGGTTTTGTTTGCGGCAATAAAATAACACCGTGTACGGCTTTTGTCAATCCGCCCCGCCGCTTCCGGGAAATCCGGACACCGGCGCGCCATTTCCGATCAACGCTTCATATCGGGCAACCCTATTTGAGCGCGCCCGATTTCCGGGCGCAATTTTCGCAGCAGTAAAACATTTTCCACGATTTCGCGGTGTAACTTAATTTGTCAGTTCGCATCGGGCGTTTTCATCACCTTGCTCCGCCGCTTTTCTGTATTGCTGTGCCTCGACGGAGCAATCTGTTTGGCGGTCATCGTCATCGTTGCAGGGTAGGGACCTCCCTATTTGATCTTTTCATCGTCCTCACTCATTCTGACGGTATCCGTTTCCACGATTTGAATTTCAGCGGGAGTGATCGTGATTGAAAGATCGGGTTTGAATTTTGGTTTCTTTGCAAGATCAGATCGGGCTCTCCCGTCGCCTTGCTCCGCCGCTTTCCTGAGCCATCGCGCAGCTTCGATTTCATCCCAGGGAACACCGTTGCCGTTTTCGTAACAAAGCGCCAACACGTATTGGGCGCTCGTATGCCCTTGCTCCGCGGCTTTTCTGAACCAACGTGCCGCTTCGGCGCCATCCTTTTTGACCCCTTCGCCATTGTTATAGCAACACGCCAAACCGAATTGGGCATCCACATGTCCTTGTTTCGCGGCTTTTCTGTACCAACGCACCGCTTCGACGTAATCCGGCTGGTCATAATAATGTCTGCCTAAAAAATATTGGGCTCCCGCATCCCCACGTTCCGCCGCTTTTTTATACCGCCGTATGGTAATTGCATCGAAAATGCAACCAAGGATTCCGCCAAGGATCCCAAGCGCAAAAAGTCCACCCACTATATAACCGATGATTTTGAGAATTGTCCAAAACATTGTTGTTATCCTTTTGAAAAGCAATAAAAAAGCGCACCTCGAATGCGTTGCATAAGAGGCACGCCAATGCCCGGAATTCCACGCAGACGAGGTACGCAATAAACGTATCTCCGCAAGCGGATGGAGTTCCTGAAAATTTGGCGTTTCCTTATGCAACCATCGCTTGAAGATGTCGGATCTTCAATAAGCCGTTTTTCGTTCGACCGTTATTCTTTTGCCGTTTTGACCTCCCGGTTTTGTTTGCGGCAATAAAATAACACCGTGTACGGCTTTTGTCAATCCGCCCCGCCGCTTCCGGGAAATCCGGACACCGGCGCGCCATTTCCGATCAACGCTTCATATCGGGCAACCCTATTTGAGCGCGCCCGATTTCCGGGCGCAATTTTCGCAGCAGTAAAACATTTTCCACGATTTCGCGGTGTAACTTAATTCGCTCAAATCATACTTCCCGCCGCAATTCCGGCAACGCCGGATATTGGCGGCGATCCTTCCGCGGCATTCCGTGAAAGGGATCGCTTTCGCCGTGAAACATACGCTCCCCGTTAATGCCGCCAGCAGAAAAAGTTGTTTCATCGCGTATTTCCTTTTGCCATGATTCAATAGTAATAAACCGGCGCGGGATAGACAGCGGGATAGACCGCCGGATAACAGACGGGGGCGACGACGGGGTATGCCGCCGGATAATATGCCGGAACCGCGTAGGGATAGAACGCGCGCGGTGCGTAATACCGGTATGAATGCCAGCAGCGATGCCAATAATAAGGACGGTAACACGCCTGCGCGGAAAATCCGCAAATTCCCGCTATCGCGACGATCAACAAAGCTTTTTTCATTTCGACCTCCTGTGAAAAATGGGGTTATTGTGCGTAAACGACTCCGCGTTGCGGCGGAATGTGTCCGGGCGTCTGATAATGCCATGGGCGCCGGAGCGGATACATCCGCACCGGTTGGACAATGACGGGTTGCGCTACGGGCTGCACGACCGGGGCGGCGACAGGTTGCACGACCGGGGCGGCGACAGGTTGCATGACCGGGGCGGCGACAGGTTGCATGACGGGTTGCGCGACGGGAGCGGCGACCGCCGGGACTTGTGCGGCATAGACCGGCATCATCGGCGGATAATATTTGCTCATCCTGTAGTAATGGCGGTCGGTGACCCGGTCGGCGTGATCGACCGTCGAGATCCCGCGGTTGATGAGACTCATGATGTCGAATGCGTTTTGCATATCGCGGCTGCGCCCGAAAACATTCGCCGCCAGGCAGACGACCAAGATCGCGAAAATACTCTTTTTCATAAGAAAATCCTCCTCCGGCGGTTTTATCTGGGGACACAGGTGTAAGGATGCTCAACGACCGTCGTACCGTAGCGGGTCGTGACGATCCTGCGGTAACCGGGGGCAAGGTATTCCCCCGTTACGTTTCCGGCGGCGTCGCATTGGACGACGCGCGTTTCGACGACCGTCGTATCGCAGGGCTCGAAAACGGCGCACGAAAGATCGACGACGAATTCGACCATCGCTTTGCCGATCTCAAAGGGCGCGAGGACGAGTTCTCCGATGAGCGTATGCGCGGCGAAAGCGCCCGAACTGCATCCGGCGGCGAGCAGGGCGATCAACAGCATCTTTTTCATAAGGGATTCCTCCTTTTGTTCGTTTTCTGTCGTCTGTAACCCGGAAAAAGCATCTGCCTTTCCGGTTCAGACACACATTAAACGAACGCCGCAAATGCAATCTTACGGCAAAAAAGAGGAGAAAAGAAAAAAAGATGAAAAAAAGATGGATTTTACGGGAGTTCCCGGAAAATTTCGTCGTAACGGCGGAGCGTTTTTTCGAAATCGGGATCTTTCAAAATATTTTCAACCCGCCAAAACGAACGCATCGCCCGGTAAATGCCGTCCCGTTCGATTTGCCGGTGCCGTGTTTCCCCGAAACGTTCCAGCATGGTCTTTTCCCGTTCCGCCAGAGATTGTTTCTCTTTTTCCAGAGAGCGTCCGGAGGAATTTCCGTCGAGCCGGATCTCAAGCCAGGAGTTGCCGCAGACGTAGCCGAACGGTTCTTTTTCCCGGTCTTCTTTCAGGATGTCCGGAAAAAAACGCAGGTAAAATTGCGCGACTTCGCGTAAACGCGGAAGGTTTTTTTCTTCCGCTTCCAGTCCGGCACGCATTTCCTGCCGGCGGCGTTCGTCGTTTTCTTTCATCTGCGGCCGCATACTTTCGGGGAAATTTTTCCGCCACGTTTCGGAATTTTTCGCATCCGAGGCGATCCTTGCCTTTTCCTCTTCGCGGTACTCTTCCCATTCCGCGAGCAATTCACGGTGAAGTTTTTCCAGCGCTTCTTCGTCCGTCAAAGGAACGACGCTTTTTTCTTGCGCCGCCCGCTTTTCCTGCGCCGTTTTCTGCGCCTGCGACTGCAAATGCGCATTGTAGCCTGATACGGCAAAATACGCCGCCGCCGCGATGAAAAGGATCGCCGCCGCCGCAAGCGCGACGCGGGGCGCGGGGAAATTTCGTTTTTCCGTTTTTTTCCGGCGCGGCGCTTCGGCGATTTCTCCGGCGCACAGCTGATTGTAAAGCCGGATGACTTCCCCGCAACCGGTAATCGTCGCGTCGCCGGGAAACGAAGGATATTTGTCGGCGGAAAACCCCGTCAGCGAGCAGTAAAGGATCTTTCCCAGCGCGTAAAAGTCGTCTTGGGGCGAAAAAGAGCGTGTCCCCGCCAGCACTTCGGGCCGCATAAATCCCGGAGTCCCCGCGAGCATCGTCTGCGTGTCGCCGGAAACAAGCCCGATATCTCCGGGCACGGCGCGCCCGCCGATCCACAAAATATTGCCCGGTTTCAGGTCGCGGTGGCAGACACCGCGCGAATGCAGGATACCCAACGCCGCTTTGAGTTCTTCATACATATCGAGGATCGCGTCCGGCGCGAGGCGACCCTCTTTTTTCAGTTTGTTTTCCAGTGTCGCGGGACAGTATTCCTCCCCGTCGCCGAGATCATCGGCGGCATCCATCGCGTAGTAGAAACATTCTTCGTTTTCGGCGACGTGGTAGATTTGCAGCAGATCGGTCCGCTTGCAGATCGTCATATAACTGCGGAGCCCTTTGAGTTCCCGTTCGCAGTTTCTGCCGTTTTTGTAGACGATTTTCAGCGCGACGCGCCCGTAATAAGGATGTTCGGCGAGAAAGACCGCGCCGAAAGCGCCCATCCCGCATTCGCAGATCAGCCGGAAGCCGTCGAGCGTGTCATTCGTCCGGTAAGTCAATTCCGCCGATCTCCCGTTGCTATTGACGCGGCTCCCATTCGAGATGCAGACCCTCGTCTTCCCGGTTGTAGCGGGCGATGATCTCCCGGAGGATGGCTATACAGCGGCTTTTCGCCACATAAAGCTGATCGGCGCTGATGCCGAGCGCTTCACAGACGCTTTTCGTATTGCGTCCCTGCATGGCGCACATCTCGAATGCCTGATAGGTCGTCTCGCTGACGCGCTCCCGCAATTCGTTGCAGGCGTCCTGAAGGAGCGCCCAGCGCCATTCGCGCATGAATGTTTCGTCGCACACCCGGGTGATGAATTCGGGGTTGTTTTCATTGTTTTCGGGAGAATCGTCCGCCGTCAGCGTTTCGGGCCGTCCGGTCTCCCTGCGGCGGGCGTTGCGGCGGCTGTAGTCGACCGCCTGACTGCGGACGACGGTGGCGAAATAGGTGCGGAATTTCGCGACGCCGGGAAGACGCGTGTACTTCCCCGACGTATCGTAGAATTTGCACATCGTATTCTGGATCAATTCGTCGCATTCGGCGTCGTTGAAATGATAGCAGTTTTCGCCGACGTAGCGGATGACGGGCGCGTAGCGTTCGTAGAATTCCGTCCAGGAAACCTCGTCGCCGTTGCGCACTTTTTCGATCAGACTCATCCGCGTGGTCGGATAATTCGACGCAACTTTTTTGTCTTCGTCGGATTTTTTTGGTTTTTTTGGCGTAAGATTTCTCATCGTAGATTCGTTCAATGGTTGAAAAAGAACGGCATCGTGCCGGACCGGAAAACAATATAACGCGGAAAAAGATTTTTTTCAACAGCATTTTGCGGCTGATTTTCAAAGGAGGTGCGGAGGTATGCTGGAATTTCTCGGAATTTGTTTTATCGTCATCGCCGGAGCCTATTTCGGCAGCGGAAAAAAAGAAAAAAAGATCGGGGAGGAGAAAAAATGTTGAGATTTTTCGGATATTGCATGCTTTTTGTGATCGGCTATGCAACGGCGAAACGTTGGGACGAGTGGACCGCCGACGAAGAATGAGGGCGCGGCGGTGGCGGACGAGAAGCAAAAACAGATCGCGGCG
>JAKSOG010000003.1 GCA_024405715.1 Victivallaceae bacterium
CCGACAAAGTCGGCAACGTCGCGACGTCGGAAAAATTCATCGTCAAAGTCGACAAGATCGTGCCGACGATCCAGGTTTCGGGCGTACCCGCCGACTGGACGGAAGAGACCGTTACCGTCACGGCGAAATTCGCCGACACGCTTTCGGGCATCGCAAAACAGCAGTACCGTATCGACGGCGGCAGTTGGACGAATTACACCAAGCCGCTCGTTTTCGCGGAATCCGGCATCTCGACGGTCGAATTCAAAGCGACCGACGTCGCCGGAAACTCCTCGACGTCGAAAAAATACGTCGTCAAAGTCGACAAGGAAGCCCCGACGATCAGCGTTTCCGCGACTCCCGCGCTGGACAAGTGGACGCGCGGATCCGTCACCGTCACGGCGACTTTCACCGACGAATTTTCCGGTATCGATCCCGAAACGCAACAATACAGCACCGACGACGGAAAAACGTGGAAATCCTGCGGCGTCACGTCCAATGTTTTCACCACCGTCGCCGATGAAAACGGAACACTTCTCTTCCGCGTGGAGGACAACGTCGGAAACCGCAGTATAAAGGAAGTTACCATCGATCACATCGACCGGATCGCCCCCGTTTTCGACAAGGTGACGCCGAGTACGACCGACTGGACGAAAGACGACGTCATCATCACCGTCGCCGCGCACGACCCCGCCGACAAGCAGGGCATCGCCAGCGGTCTCAAATCGGTGCAATACAGTTTCGACAACAAAAACTGGGAAACGGTCCAGGGCGGCACGGTCGCGGTCGACGACAACACGGTCGTCTATCTCCGCGCGACCGACAAAGCCGGCAATGCACAATCGACTTCGATCACCGTTTCCAACATCGACAAGATCGCTCCGTCGGTCAAGGTTTCTTCGGAACCCTCGTTGAGCAAGTGGAACAACCAGTTCTTCACGATCTGGGCGGAACTCGCGGACAACGAATCGGGGCTTGATCTCGGCAAATGCTACTACGTCGATATCGACGGCGGAAGTCATTCCTGCAAGCCCTTCGAGAAACTGCCTCCCGTCACCCAAAACGGGACGATCACCGTCTATGCATATGACAAAGCCGGGAACGTCACCCAAAAGAGCGTCAAGATCGACCATATCGACAAAGAGAAGCCGGAAATCACGACGACCGCCGAGATCCAAAAGGGCGTCGTCGCCGAAGACGGCAAAAAGTGGACGCGCGACACCGTTCTCGTCAGCGCGACGATGAAGGACAAAGGACCTTCGGGGCTGGCTTCCACCGAATACCGGACGGCGCAGACCGATCCGTGGACGGCGTACACGAACGATGCGGAACTGACTTTCTCCGACAACACGACGGTCTTTTTCCGCGCCGCCGACAAAGCCGGAAACGTCACCGAAAAGAACTTCGTCGTCGACTGCATCGACAGGATCGCCCCCACGATCGACTGCATCACGCAGACGACGGAAGCGGCGGCGGCGGTCGTTACCGCGCAATTCACCGATTTTGAAAGCGGCATCAAGACCAAAGAATACAAGTTCGACGGAGAATCCTTCCTCGCTTACGACCGGAACGTCACCGTCAACCACAACGGCAGGATCACGTTCCGCGCGGTCGATTACGTCGGCAACGAAACGTACGTTTCCTACGACGTGACCGGCATCGGCACGGGACCGACGATCTCGGTCGATGCGACGCCGGGCTCCTGGACCAACGGAAGCGTCAAGATCAGCGCGTCGGCGAAAGCCGCGAAAGGCATCAAATCGTTCGAGTACAGTTCCGATCAGAAAAACTGGACGAAATACACCCAGCCATTCACTGTTTTGGAACGCGGTGTCGTTTACTTCCGCGCGACCGACAAGAGCGGCGCTGTTTCGACCAGCAACATCGACGTTCTGATCGACACCGTGAATCCGACGATCAGCGACATCACCCGGGACATCACCGCCAAAACCGACGGACCGGTGCGTGTCAGCGCGGTCTTTGCCGATGCGCTTTCCGGCATCGCCGCGCGCGAATACCGGATCGACTCCGGCGACTGGCAGACCTACTCCGGCAGCGGCGTCAGCGTTTCCGCCAACGGGACCGTCTACTTCCGCGCGACCGACAACGCCGGTAACACGAAAGAGGCAAGCCAGGTGATCGACAACATCCGCGGCCCCAAGATCCAAATCTCCGCGAATACGACCGACTGGACTCACAACGACGTCACGCTCAAAGGGACGTTCACGACCGAAACCGCGGGCGCGTCCGTCAAGAGCAGGGAGTACAGTCTCGACGGATTCCTCTGGAAAAGCTGCAAAAACAAAGAGGAGATCACCGTCAAGTCCAACGGCACGGTCTATTTCCGCGTTACCGACTCGAAAGGTCAACGCGCGACCAACTCCTACGTCGTTTCCAACATCGACCGCGTATCGCCGACGGCGACGATCAAAGCGACGTCCGTCCACGGCGACGACTGGTTCTCGGGCAAAGTGAAAGTCACCGTCAGTTACCGTGACGAACTTTCGGGGCTGGACACTTGTTCGTACCGCATCAACGGCGGCTCGAAAAAGAACGTTTCCGGCGGCACGAAGTCGCGCACCGTTACCTTTGAAACCAAAGGCGGCAACAAGATCCAGGCCGAAATGCGGGATCGCGCGGGAAATTCAAGCAAATCCACGTTGACGGCGACGCTCGACACCGACGAAACCGTCCGGTCGGCGATCACGACGGGCGCATCCTCGTCCATCCGGCTGAAAACGCTGACCGTCGACGACGGTACGCTGACGCTCGGAAGCAAATCGACGCTCAAAGTCACCGGCGCACTGACGCTCGACGACGGTATGCTCAACGCCAAAAACGGCGATTTCTCCGCCGGTTCGATCACCGTAAAAGACGGAGACAACGTCATTTCCGGCACGGTTTCCGCCAAGGAACTGCGCGTTTCCGGCACGGCGACGTCGCTGACGGTCGACAAAAGCCAATTCGACGCGATGCTCAAGTGGAGCGTATTCAAGTCCGAAGGGCAACTTATCGCCAAAGGCGGTACGCTCAAACAGGCGAACATCAAAGCATTCCTCGCCAACGGCGACCTCGCGAACGTCGAATTCACCGCGTCCAAAGGCATCACCGATCTCAACAATCTGACCCTTTCCGGCAAGCATGCGATCGTCTTTTCCGGCGGCAGCGGCACCAGTAAAAACGATAAACTCGTCTTTGACGGAAGCGCGACCGTCGCGTTCGGCAAAAAAGACACCGCGATCAATTTCGGGAAAGGTACCGATACCGTTTCCCTCAACGCCAACGCCAACGCGACGCTCCGTTCGGATCTCGTCAACGTGTCGAAACTTTCGATCGCGGGATCCAAGAGTTACGTCAAGGGCGATTTCGCGGACATCTCCTTCAAGAGCGGCGCGACGGCGTCGGTCGGCGACTACGCCCGCATAACGACGCAGAAACTTGATTTCAGCAAGGGAGGCAACAACAAACTTGCCGTCGGGAAATCCGCCACGTTCACGGCGAAAAGCACGATCAAGTTCGGGAGCGGGAAAGATACGCTTTCCATCGGCGATCAAACGAAATTCACCGCCAAAGGGAAACTTTCCTTCGGCGACGGGGCGAATCAGCTTTCGACCGGGAAATCGAGTACGTTCGACACCGGGAAATACGACATTTCCTTCGGCACGGGCAGCGATAAACTTTCGACGGGAAACAACTCCAAATTCTACACATCAACGCTGAAATTCGGTTCGGGCGACGACAAACTTTCCGTCGGCAAGTCCGCTCTCTTTTCGGCGGACGAAGCGATCGACTTCGGCAAAGGCAACGACACATTCTCGACGGGTGATTCGAGTTCTTTCTCCGCCGGGGACGGGATCGTTTTCGGAAGCGGCAACGACACGCTTGCCACGGGAGCGTCGAGTTTCTTCACAACGAACGACTTGCTTGATTTCGGGGACGGCAACGACAAACTTTCCGTCGGGAAATCCGGAACGTTCGACATCTACGGTGCGATCGACTTCGGCAAAGGCAACGACACGCTTGCCGCCGCCGACAAAGCGGAATTCTCCGTCAGCGAAAACATTTCTTTCGGCGACGGTGCGAATCAGCTTACGACGGGGAAATCGGTCCGTTTCGATGTCGGCGGAAAAAACAGCCGGAAAAATCTTTCCTTCGGTTCGGGCAACGACAAACTTTCGACTGGAAGTTCCTCCAAGTTCTACGTCGCGAAAATTGATTTCGGTTCCGGAACCAATCAACTTGCCGTCGGGAAATCCGCCACGTTCACGGCGTACGACGCGGTCAAATTCGGCGGCGGGAAAGACACTCTGTCCACCGGGGAAAAAGCGAAATTCACCGCCAAAGGAAAAATTTCCTTCGGCAACGGCACGAATCAGCTTTCGACCGGAAAATCAAGCACGTTCGATGCCGGGAAATACAGCGTTTCCTTCGGCTCCGGGAACGACAAACTTTCGACGGGAAATTATTCCAAGTTCCACGCGATGACGCTGAATTTCGGCGCGGGCGACGATAAACTCGCCATCGGCGCGTCCGGAAATTTCGACATCGACGGTTCGATCGATTTCGGCAAGGGGAACGATCAATTTTCCATCGGCGACAACACCGACGTCACGATCGGGGCGTTCGATATGGGATCCGGCACCAATTCCTGGACGATCGGCAAAAAAGCCGTCGTCACGGTTTGGTCGCTGGACGTCGACAGCATCGACAAATTCTCGATGGGCAAAGAATCGGTGCTTTATCTCGGCGCCGACAGTTACGACGAGGCGATGCGGAATAAACTTTTCTCGAAATACGAAAAACAGATCGGCAAACTCGCCTGATGAAAGGATTGATTCGCCCCGGAGAGATCTCCGGGGATTTTTTTTCGCGGAGGGATACGATGAAATACGCGGAACTGGATCTGGCTTCCTTTTTGAAGCCCGTAACGCGTTATGAAGCACGGCGTTTCGTCAGTGCGACGCCGGGCGTGCGCGGCGCGTTTTTGAAAGGGCCGCTTTTCCGCGGCAAAGGAACGCGCGTTTTCATCTGGTACGGATTGCCGGAAAAAGCCGACGCCGGACGCCGCGTGCCGGGGATCGTGCTGATCCACGGGGGACTCGGCACCGCCTATGCTCCGTGGGTGAAAAAGTGGGTCGATCATGGTTTCGCCGCCGTCGCGGTCGATCAGTTCTGTGCGATCCCCAAAACCGATGGTTCCTACGGAAACATGAAACCGCCCAGGCGGCATCGCTTTTCCGGCCCCGTTGCGGAAGAACGCTTCGACCATCTCGACGAACCTTTGACCGACCAATGGGGATATCATTCGATCGCCGCCGTGATGCTCGCCAACACTTTTTTGCGCGATCTGCCCGAAGTCGACGAAAATAAAGTCGGTGTCACCGGCATTTCCTGGGGCGGCTATGCCGCCGCCGTCGCGGCGGGAGTCGATCCGCGTTACGCTTTCGCGATGGTCGTTTACGGGTGCGGCGGGTGCGACACGCTCGCGCTTTCCGACGGCAAGGCGAAGGCAAAACGGGAAAAATTCTGCCGCTTATGGGATCCGAACCGCTTTTTGCCCGACGCGAAAATGCCGATACTCTGGACGGTGGGAACCAACGATTTCGCTTTCGACGTCGCCAACTGGAATCATTCGTCGAAACTTGCGCAAAATTCTTTCCGCGCGCTCCGCACGGATTTTCCGCACGGACAATATGAGGGCGAAGATCCGGCGGAACTTTTTTCCTTCGCCCGCGCCGTCGTCGACGGCAAACCCTACACGCGCTTCGACGACGCGACGCTCAAAGTAAAAAATTTGATCCTTTCCTGCCGGGTACTCCCGGCGGGGAACATCGACCGCTGCGAAGTCGTCGCCACCCGGGCGACGGGGCGTTGGAACGACCGCTTTTTCCGCGCATCGGAAGCGCAATACGATCCCGGAACGGGCATCGTCAAAGGGAAATTGCCTTCCGACTGGACGGCGGCTTATCTCGCCGCGTACGATGATCGCAACTTGCTCCACACGTCGGAAGTCGCGATCAGAAAAAACGCCGGACGATGCCGATCACCCAGACGGCAAAAATGAAAAACGGCAATATCCAGCGGTAATAAAAGAAGAAACGCGGAGAAAATTTCCATCCGTTCCCCGTGTTGACCTCGCCGAAAAACGCCTCTTTTTTCCACTTCCACGCGACGAAAAGCGTAAGGTAAAGCGCGCCGAGCGGCAAAATATTGTCGCTGACAACGAAATCTTCCAGATCCAGGATGTTGCTCCCCTGCCCGAGAGGAGAAAAACCTTTCCAGAGATTGAACCCCAAAATGCAGGGCATCGACAGCACGGCGAGAACGCCTCCCCAGAGCAGACAGCAACATTTTCTTCCGATGCCCCACTCGTCCATCCCGAATGCGACGAGCGCTTCAAAAACCGCCACCAGCGTCGAGATCGCCGCGACCGCCAGAAACAGGAAAAAGACCGTCCCCCACAGTACGCCGCCGGGAAGATTTTCAAATACGTTCGGCAGCGCGATGAAAATCAGCGACGGACCGCCGGCGGCGGGAACGCCGAAACTCGCACAACAGCAGAAAATGATCACGCCCGCCGTAACCGCCACGAGCGTATCAAGTACGATGATCCAGACGCTCTCCGGCGCAAGCGCGCGGTCGCGCCGCTGATAACTGCCGCAAAGCGCCACCGAGCCGAATCCGATGCTCAACGTGAAAAACGCCTGCGTCATCGCCGCGACAAGTGCATCGAAAAAGTCATTCCCGACACGGCTTGCGTCGGGTACGAAAAAGAACATAAGTCCCTTGCCGACGCCGGGAAGCGTCAGCGCTTTCGCGCAAAGTATGAGCATCAAAGCGAAAAGACCGCCCATCATCCATTTGATCGATTTTTCCAGCGAACTGCGAACGCCTCCGAAGCACATCGCCACCGTCAAAAACAACGCGATCAGCATACCCAAAGTCTGCCGCGGGAACGACGCGAGCAAGGCATCGAAAAGCGCGCGGGGATCGCCGTGCATTTGCCCCGTCGCGTACGAAAAAGCATAGTCGATCAGCCAGCCGCTCACCACGGTATAAAACATCAGCAGCAACAAATTTCCGAAAAAGAAAAAATATCCCGGTATGTCCCAGCGGAAACGCCCTTTCCGCCCCTGCAAATCCCGCAATGCGCCGGGAAGAGTTTTCCGTCCGGCGCGGCCGATGGCAAGCTCCATCACGAGCGCCGGAAATCCGAGGACGACGAGGCATACGGCGTAACGCAACAGGAAAATCCCGCCGCCGTACTTTCCGGCGATATAGGGAAATCTCCAAATGTTTCCGAGCCCGATCGCACAGCCGGAAGTCATCAGCAGAAAACCGATCCGGCTGGAAAGCGTTTCGCGTTTATTCATTTTTCTCCGTCGGTGTCAGTCCGGCAAAATCAAGCGTTTCCGCCGGGTCGAAAAAGCCGAGTTTCCGCGCCGCGGCATCCGGTTTCAAATGGAAATCGCGTTTTTTTGCATCGACGAATCCGGGGTCCGTGAAAACGGAACCCAGGTCATGCCCTTTTTGCCGCCACGCTTCCAGATTGTCGTGAATGACCGTTTCAGCGCCGGGGAGCGCGGTATTGGCGCGTTTGAGTTTGCAGGCGATGATGCTCTCCTTTTCGGAAAGTTTCAGATCGAAATAAAGATTGCAGTCGCAGAAAAGTTCGTTTTTGTCGAAATTTTCAAGATAACTCGCACGGAAAAACGGTTTTCCGTCCGCAATCAATATGTTGCGGTACATCACGAAGTCGCAGGAATAATTTTTTCCGGGGAAACGGTACCCGGTATGATCGGACGCTTCGCAGTTGCTGACGCGCACGAGATTTTCGCCGCAAAAGGCGAAAACATTGTCGCGAAGCGTGTTTTCGCGCCCGAAATTCTGGTGAAAGGCGTCGTTTTTCGTGTCGTAACAGACGTTGCGTTCCCAGATCTGATGTGAAGATCCTTCGTCGGCGTAGAGCGCCCAACCGCCGTAAACACGGCCGGAAACGTGATGGATGTGATTGTTGTAAACGCGCGTCCCCGGCTGGATGCCGAGCAGATAAATGCCCGCCATATCGCTGAGCATACCGCGCCCGATGTTGTAAATGTGATTGAATCCGATGCGGTTTTCGCCGCCCGTCGCGGGGGCGTGTCCCCAGTTCCATCCGGCGGAAATGCCGCTGTAAAAAAGGTCGTGGATGAGATTGTGTTCGACGAGATTGCCACGGGAAAATCCGATCATGATGCCGACGCCCGCCATGTCGAATTTGCCGCAATCGTGGACATGATTGCCGGAAACGGTGATCCTTTCCGAAAGAAGCGCGGCGCATTGCGGAGCGCGTTCAAGATCGACGCCGTTGACGAGGATGCCGCCCGCGCCCATATCGGAAATGTCGTTGCCGGAAATTTCCATATCGGTGATGCCGGCAAGCGCGCCGATCGCGTAAAAGTCGCTCTTTTCGACGCGGCAATTCAGGACTTTGCAATTTTCGGCGAAGTGAAACGACACCACCGCCGGATCGTAGATCGCCCCCTGCGTCGGCTTGCCGCGGCGGCAGAATTCATTGTGAAGGAGCGGCAGTTTTTCCGAACCGGGGAAGCGGTAGACGTCGTCGTAATCGGGACGCCCGACGCCGCCGTACCGGAAAGCGATCCCGTCGAGGACGATGCCGGAAACTTTTTTGCCGCTTGCTTCATCGCCCGCCGCGAGAAACAACAGCGAACGCACCGGCGCGACCGCTTCGATCGTTTCCGGCGTTTCGCCGTCGCGCGGCAGATAAGAAACCGTTTTTGCCGCGCGGTCGAAATAGTATTCACCCGGTTCCGTCAGCGCTTCGCGCACATTGCGCCAGACGACGAACATCTGTTCCGGACCGGAACGCCGCAACAGCGGCTTGTCAAAACGGATCCTCTTTTCGGCGGGGAAACATTGCGAAACAGATGCGCGCGGATCGATCCACGCCGTGACCGCGTGCGCTTCGATGCCGCCGAGATCATGCCACGACGGATCGAAATCGCCTTCCTTGTAGAAGAAGTCTTCCGTGTATTTTTCTCTTTCCGGAAGCATTTTTTCGGGATGCGTCGCATGGTCGAAATCCTTGGGCGTCGAAGCGACGACCGCGCGGCGGCCGTTGATGTAAAGCTGGTCAAGATGTCCGTCGCACACGGCGGCTTCCGGCACGTCGTACACCAACGCCTGTCTGCCGTTCAACAAAACGGTTTCGCGGTATTTCAGGATCTCACCGCCGCTGAAAACGACTTCGCCGTCGCCCGCCGCAGTGATGCACAGATCATTCAATTCCGGCGTGACGCAAATCGTTTCCGGCAAAAAATAAACGCCTTTTGAAAAGATCAGCCGGATTTTTTCTCCGGGATGCGACTGCCGGTATTCCTTCACCCGCGACAAGGCGTTTTCAACGGATTCCGCCGGCGCGACGCGGATCTCGGCGCCCACGACGACGACGGCGGCGGAAATGAACGACAGCATAACGGCGATGATTTTTTTCATTTTTGATTCTCCTCGGAACGGACTCCGGCGAGATCAAGCGTTTCCGCCGGGTCGAAAAAGCCCCGTTTTTTGGCATATGCGCCTTTTTTGAAATGGAAGTCGCGTTTTTTGACGTCGACAAAACCGGGGTCGGCAAATTCGGAATGAAGATCGCGTCCCAGTTCCCGCCATGCGGCAAAATCACAGCTCCACTCGTATTTTTCCGCCAAAAGTTCGGCGATCGCCGCGAAAACGGCGGCGCGTTTCGCTTTCGGAGCGGCGTCCCAGAAAAGGTTGCCGTCGCAATAAAACTGATCGCGTTCTTTCATATCCATAAACATCGAACGGAAAAAAGGACCGCCTTCCGAAACGAAAATATTGCCGAAAATATTGGCGACGCGCGACGTGCATTCTCCCGGAAAAGCGTATTCGGGCGTCCACGTTTTTCCGCGCGTAAGCGTCAGTTGATGCGCCCGGTTGCAAGCGAAAAGATTGCCGCGTACGATCGTTTCGCGCCCGAAATGCTGATGAAATCCCTCTTTGGCGCAGTCGTAGCAGACGTTGTTTTCGATGACTTCGTGCGACGACCCTTCATCGCAATAAATGCCCCATCCGCCGTAAATGCGGCAGAAAATATCGTGGATGTGATTGTTGTAAACGCGCGTTCCGGGCTGAATGCCGAGGAGGTAAACGCCTCCCATATCGCAGAGCATTCCCTTGCCGAGGTCGTGAATGTGATTGAAACCGATGCGGTTTTCCCGGCAGCTCGAATCGCCGAATCCCCAGCTCCACCCGACGGAAAACCCCGAATAGTAAAGGTCGTGGATATGGTTATGCTCCAACCGATTTCCCCAGGCGTGCCCGACGAGAAATCCGCTCGCCGCCGGATAAAAATTGCCGCAATCGTGAATATGGTTGTCGCACGCCGAAACGTGATGCGTGGCAAAGGGATAAAGTTCGGGACGCCGCGCGACGTTCGCGCCGTTGATGACGACGCCGCCCGCGCCCATATGATGGATCGTGTTGTATTCCAGTTTGACGTCGCTGCAACCGCCCGTCAGGGCGATGCCGTAGAAATTGGAGTCGTAAATTTCGCATCCGCGGATCCGGCAACGGCGCGCGCCCGCAAGCAGCAACACGCCCGGAAGTTGCGCCGCCGCCTGGGGGCTCCCGGAAGAATCGACGTTGTTTTCCGGTTGACCTTCCCAGAAATCCTTGGCGAAAAAGTTGGGCAGAGCGTGCGGCAGACGGCTTGCATTCGGAAAAGTATAATTTTTGCTGATCTGCGGACGGCCCGCGCCGCCGTGGCGGAAACGCAACCCCTCGAAGGAAATGTCTTCGACGAAGCGGTTTTTTTCCGGTTCCCCGATCAGCGCGACGAGGACCGGCAGCCGCGCGACCCAGGCATCGAGCGTTTCCGGCTTTTCACCGCGCCGGGGCAGATAATAGACATATGAGTCGGTGTTGTCGAAATAAAATTCGCCGGGGTCGGTCAGCGCTTCGCGTACGTTCTGCCAATAGTAGCGCACCGATTTTTCATTGAAACGCCACGCGCTACTTTTTTTGAACCGGATGCGCCGGGCAACGGGATCGACGCAAGCGATCGGCAGACGGCTGTCCGTCCAGAGTTGAAGCACGAGCGCTTCGATCCCGTCCCGATTGTACCACGCGGGATCGAAGTCGCCTTCTCTGTAATAAAACGCTTCGCTCGCATTGTGAAATTCGTCCGCGTCGACGGGACAAGTCTTTTCGATTTCCAGCGGTTGCCCGCCGGGAAATTTCGGGTAGGACGCGACGCGCGCCGCCCGTCCGTTGACGTAAAGATTTTCGATGCGCCCGTCAAAAACCGCATATTCAGGTACACAAGCCCGCAAGACCGTCCTGCCGTTGATACGGCATTTTTCCCATCCGGAAAGCTTTACGCCGCCATCGAAAACCGGGATCTCGCCTTTCGCCGCGGCGAAAGTGATCCCCGCAGGATCGTCCGGCGTAATGACGACGGGGGAACGCAACGGATAGACCCCTCCCCGGCAGATCACGGTAACGTGATCCGCCGCCTGATGCGTCGCGCGCAACCGGGCGACCTCCCTGACCGCCGCCTGGATCGAATGCAACGCGGCGGGTTTTTCCCCTTTTTCAAACCGGCGGTCTTCCGGCGCGATCACAAGTTCGCGGACCATCGCGTTTTGCCCCTTTTTTCCGTTATTCCTGAAACATCCTCAAAAATTATCACGCAAAACGCGCTTTTTCAAGCGCGCGCGCGAAAACGCACGCAAAAAAAAAGACCGTCGCCTGAAGCGACAGTCCTTTGGCGTGGCAAAAACAAACGGGCTTTCAGCGGCAACGCGATCGCGATGCCGTTTTCCAGGAATGTTCGATGCGTTTCCGGATTTTCATTTCTCCGGTAACGTTCCGGTCGGGGAAACAGTATCCTTTTGCCAGCGCCGCCGCTTTGCCGGCAAGATCCCGCGCCAGAAAAAGAAGATAACGCGCGGTACCGTCGCCCATTTGCGGATAGCGGTAGCGCAAATTGTCCCGGCGCAAACGCAGCAATTGCGCTTTCAACCAAAAAAGCGACAGCAAACTTCCGCTCCGGGCATTGCGTTCGCAGCAACGGGGATCGTTTTCGTCGGCATTCGTCAGCAACCAACTCCGGAGCGCGGCGATCTCCCCGTCCGCGAAGACGATCCCCGTCGGATGGCGTCCCCGGAAAAATTCAGGGAAAGCCGCCAGAAACAACGCGGGATGCGCGATGCGCCACCGGCGTGCGAGCGCGGTGATTTTTTGCCAGTCGACGGGCTCGGCGCGCAAGAGAAATTCGACGTCGACAAGCCCTTTGAGCAGTTGCCGCCAACTTCGCGCTCCGACGAGCGTATGACGGAAAATCATCGTCAGATTCAATTCCGCCGTAAGACGTCTTTCGTATTTTTTGCCGGGGACGGCGCGCGTTTCGCTCCACAGCGTTTCACCGGGAACGGGGAAATTGGGCAACGAAAAATGCGGTTCGACACAGAAGCCGTCTTTGCTCCGCACCCCGGCGTGATGATCGCTGAAACTGTCCAGTGCGCATCGCCAATTATCGCGCTGCAAAAAAGCGCAGAATCTTTTGAGGTCGCGCGGATGCACCCAGATGTCCCAGTCGCCGAAACTCCGCAACGCGGGATAGGGATAAACACGAAATGCGAGATCCGCTCCTTTGACGGGAACGAAAGGAATTTCCTCTTTTTCCAGTTGCGCAAAAAGCTGTTCCAACGCCATTTTCTGCCGCATGGCTTCGGTACTGGCGCACAGATACGCTTCCAGGAAATCCCGTCCGGGCTTGCATCCGTTTTCGCAACTCAAATAATAGCACAACGGAGCGAAAGTCGTACCGCGCAGATACGTTTCGTCGGGGATCAACGCACCGGACGTTGAAAACGCCGCACCGACCCAAGCGAGCAACGCCGATACTTTCTCTGCCTGATCCATAAAACGGCGATCCGTGAAATCAGAATTCCGTTTTCATAAATTCCGCCAGCGCGTCGTGCCAGTCGGGCATCGGAGGCAGACCGCAGAGACGGAGCATTTTCTTTTCCAGCCGCGAATTCAGCGGGCGCGGAGCCGGACGCGGAAACTCCTGCGTGGTACAGGGCACGACCTTTTGGTCGATCCCCGCCAGACGGAAGATCTCGCGGGCGAATTCGCACCATGACGCTTCGCCTTCGCAAGTCATATGAAACGTGCCGACCAACTCCGGACGGCCGAGGATGGTTTTGAGTTGCCGCGCCACCGCGAACGCGGACGTGGGATTGCCGCGCGGGGCGCCGACGGCTGTAGGTTCCGGATGCGTGCCGTCGGCAAGTTTCATCATCGCGTGTACGAAACTCGGTCCGCCCGCGCCGTAAAGCCAGCTGATGCGGCAGATCACATGATCGGGACAATGACGCCGGATCATTTCCTCGCCGGCGAATTTGGTTTTTCCGTAGACGGTATGCGCGCCTCCGGCGACGTCGAATTCGTGATAGGGGCGGTCGAGTTCCCCGCCGAAAACGTAATCGGTGGAAATCGCCGCAAGCCGGATGCCGTGACGATGACACGCCGCCGCCACGTTCATCGAACCGACGGCGTTGAGTTTGTAGGCGAGATCGACTTCCGTTTCGCATTTGTCGACCGCCGTCATCGCGGCGCAGTGGATCACGGCGTCGGGCGCGGCGGCGGCGAGAAAGCGGTCGAAAACCGCCGCGTCGGTGATGTCGCATCCGGGCAGATCGGCAACGATCAGGTCGTCATCCGTGAAGACGCGCTGCAGCGTGCGTCCGAGCATCCCCTTGCCTCCGGTGACGAGAATTTTCATTTTGCATCCTCCCACGGGGCGATCTCGCTGAAAAGAGGGTTGCGCGCGTCTTTTTCCGAGAGGATCCATTCTCCGGGATCGACGCGCCAGTCGATGCCCAACGCCGGATCGTCGAAACGGATGCCCCGTTCGGACGAAGGAGCGTAGGCGTTGTCGCATTTGTAGGCAAACACCGCCTCGTCGCTCAACACCGCGAAACCGTGGGCGAAACCGCGGGGAATGAAAAGCTGGCGTTTGTTTTCGCCGGAAAGTTCCACCGCGACGTGTTTCCCGTAAGTGGGAGACCCCTTGCGGATGTCGACCGCCACGTCGAGCACGGCGCCCGCGAGGACCCGCACGAGTTTCGCCTGCGTATGGGGCGCCGCCTGCCAATGCAGTCCCCGCAACACGCCGAAACGGGATTTCGACTCGTTGTCCTGTACGAAACGGCAATGGATGCCGGCGGCGGCATACGCCGATTCGTTCCACGATTCAAAAAAGTATCCGCGCGCGTCACCGAAAATTTTCGGTTCGAGGATCAGCACGCCTTCGATATCGGTCCGGATGACGTTCATATCAATTTTCAATCCTTTGGGCGAGATATTGTCCGTACCGGGTTTTCATAAGATCGGCGATGCTCCGGCGTACGTCGTCCTTGTCCATCCAGCCGTTTTCATAGGCGATCTCCTGAAGACAGGCGACCTGCAATCCCTGACGCGTTTCGATGGTGCGGATGAAATTCCCCGCGTCAAGCATCGCTTCGCAGGTGCCGGTGTCGAGCCACGCATATCCGCGGCCGAGCCGCTCGACGTGAAGATCGCCGCGCTTGAGATATTCGTTGTTGACGCTGGTGATCTCCAGTTCGCCGCGCGCGGAGGGCTTGATCGTTTTGGCGATCCCGACGACATCGTTGTCGTAGAAATAAAGTCCCGTCACGGCGTAATGCGATTTGGGGTGTTCGGGTTTTTCCTCGATGGAAACCGCCCGGAAATCCCGGTCGAATTCGACGACGCCGAAACGTTCCGGATCACGGACGTAATATCCGAAAACGGTCGCCCCCCGCGGACGCGCCGCCGCCTTCTGCACGAGACCGCCGAGATTCGCGCCGTAAAAAATATTGTCTCCGAGCACGAGCGCGACGGAATCTTTCCCGATGAATTTCTCGCCGATGAGAAATGCCTGCGCCAGTCCTTCGGGTTTCGGCTGAACGGCATATTCCAACCGGATCCCGAAGCGGTCGCCGTCGCCGAGCAACCGGCGGAAAGCGCTCTGGTCTTCGGGGGTCGTGATGATCAGGATCTCGCGGATCCCGGCGAGCATCAGCACCGAGAGCGGATAATAGATCATCGGTTTGTCATAGACTGCAAGAAGTTGTTTCGACACGCCGCGCGTGATCGGATGCAGACGCGTCCCCGCGCCGCCCGCCAATACGATACCTTTCATTTCGTTTCCCCCGTTCCGAGCCGTTCCATTTTATAAGCGCCGTTGAGCACCCGGGCGCACCAGCTGTCGCGGTGGTCGAGGTACCATTGCACGGTTTTGCGGATGCCGCTTTCGAATGTTTCCCGCGGAGTCCAGCCGAGTTCGCGGCCGATTTTCGACGGGTCGATCGCGTAACGCAAATCGTGCCCGGGGCGATCCTTGACGTGAACGATCTGCTCCGCGTAGGATCTCCCGTCCGCACGGGGGCGCAGTTCGTCAAGAAGCGCGCAGATCGTTTTCACGACTTCGATGTTCTTTTTTTCGTTGTGCCCGCCGATGTTGTAGGTCTCGCCCGGAACGCCCCGCGTGGCGACGAGATAGAGCGCGCGGGCGTGATCTTCAACGTAGAGCCAGTCGCGGATCTGCAATCCTTCCCCGTAGACCGGAAGTTCCTTGCCGTCCAGCGCGTGCAAAATGACCAGCGGGATCAGTTTTTCGGGGAAGTGATACGGCCCGTAATTGTTGGAACAGTTGGTCACCAGCGTCGGCAATCCGAACGTGCGCTTCCAAGCCCGCACGAGGTGGTCGCTGGACGCCTTGCTCGCGCTGTACGGCGAACTCGGCGCATAGGGGGTGGTTTCGCGGAAAAAGTCTTCCGGTCCTTCGAGGTCGCCGTAAACTTCGTCGGTCGAAATATGATGGAAACGGAACGCCGCTTTTTCCGCATCGTCAAGCGAATGGAAATATTTGCGCGCGGCTTCGAGCAGCGTATAGGTGCCGATGATGTTGGTGCGGATGAATTCTCCGGGACCGTCGATGGAGCGGTCGACGTGGCTTTCCGCCGCAAGATGCATGATATGCGTCGGCCGGAAATCGGCGAAAATGCGGTCGAGTTCCGCCGCGTCGCAAATGTCCGTTTTCTCGAAGCGGAAACGTCCGGAACGGGAAACCGGAGCGAGGTTTTCCAAGTTGCCCGCATAGGTCAATTTATCGATCACGCAGACGGCGTCATCCGTCTCGCCGACGATGTGCCGCACGACCGCGGAACCGATGAAACCGGCTCCCCCTGTCACGATGATGCGATTCATATCGATTTCCCTTTCTTTATTGATTTTCCGTCTTTTTCACAGCACTTCGGCATAGAGATCGGCGATGCGTTTCCAGACGTAGCGGCGGTGTGCGATCTCCCGCATCCGGGCGGCGACGGCGGCAAGTTTCGCGTCGGCCAAATCGGCGACGAGCGCGCGCAGACCGGCGGCGTCGCTGAAATAAAACGCCGCGTTTTCAGTCGTTTCCCGATTGAAGTTCACGTCAAAAGCGGCGACGGGAAGCCCCACATACATCGCTTCGACGAGCGACGGATTGGTGCCGCCGCAACCGTGCCCGTGCAGATAAAGCGTACAGCGCGAACGCAAAACGTCCAATTCCGCGAGATCGTAGACCGGATCGAGCAACGCGACGTTGCCGTCGTCGCGATAACGCCGTTTCAGCTTTTTCCCGTATTCGCTTTTGTTCCAGTTCCCGACGACGACGCAAGGCAGCGCGGCGTTTCCGGAAAACGCCTCCAAAATGAGATGGGGATTGTTTTCCGGTTCGATCCGGCAAATCGCCAGCGCGTACCGCGTCCATTTTTCCACCGGAAATTTCATTCGTTCATTCGCTTTCAAAGGGAATATTGTCGGCACCGTATTCGATCAGGCGGCAGTCGCGACGGTAAATTTTCCGCACATAATCGACGATGACCCGGTTGTCGCCGATGACCTCGTCGGCGCAACGGACCGCGCATCGTTCGGAAAAACGCAAATAACTCCGGGCAAGCGCGTTCCACTTCGCCCGCCGCCATTCGATGCCGTCGATGTTGACGACGATCGTTTTGCGGCATCCGAAAAAACGCAACAGCGGCAAAAGACCGCACCCGCTGACGCCGAGGATGAGCAGCGTATCCGCATAAAAAAGCGCGTGAACGATCGCCGTCATATCGTAGAAAATGCTGGATATCCCGTTGGCGCGCAACGGCAGATACCGGAGCGAAACGTCGCCGATCTTTTCCGGGCGGACCGCGAAAGCGCTTTTCTGGCAATAGACGGTGAATTCGAAACGGTCGCGCAAACGCAGAACAAGCTGCTCGGTAAAGCGCTCGAAACCGCCGTATTGCGCCGGAATTCCGACGATGCCGATGATCGCGACTTTTTTCATATCGTCCGGAGTTTTCTTCTAATCCTTAAATATATACAACTTTTCAAAAAATGCAACTTTTTTATGAAACGTAAAAACGTGTCATCGCTTCCGCGTGATCGCGCAAAACCGGAAACGCCGCCGCGCCGGAACATATCTTTTCTTTTTCCGCGTCAAGAGTTTCGGGATGCGCCAAAAAGGAATCCAGTTTTTCCGCCAGTTCCGCATCGCCGTGAAAGATCATTCTTTCCGGCAACAGCATTTTCGCGCCGACGGTGTCGGACGCAAGCACGGGAACGCCGTGCGACAACGCTTCCGGTACGACGAAACCGAATGTCTCAAACCAGACGGAAGGCACGATCACAAGATCGCTCTTTCGCAAAATCCCGGTCAATTCCGACGGGGAGAAACGACCGTGCCGATAAATTTCCGGTGCGGCGTCACACTTCTTTGCCGTGTCCGTGCCCCATATATCCAGTCGCCGATTGCGCCGCGCGATGCCGGCAAACGCCGCGACAAGACGCGGCAACCCTTTGTAAAAAGCATCCGCGCCGAGGTAGGTCAACGCGACGCACCGGGGATCGGTTTTGCGGAAAACGCGCCGGTCCGCGATGCCGCCGTGCGTGATCGGAATGACTTTTCCGGCAAGCGCGGGGAAATATTTCCGGTAGATCAATGCGGAAACGTCGCTGTTGAAATGGATCTTGTCGCATTGCGCGAGCAAATTTCCGTAGTACGCGCGCAACGCCGTGAAATCTTTCGGCGGCGCCGTCGCCGGAACCGGACGGGAACGATGCCGAAAAAAACATTTTTTCAACGGCAAAAGGAGCGATCTCAACCGGAAAAGCACCCGCCAGTTGCGCAAGTGCAAATAACCGGGGGACGGCGCCGCCGCGTTGCAAAGCGTACACGCCATATCGCCGGGCGCATCGCAAAGCATCCCGTTGCCGCGCAACAAATTGACTTTGGGGCAGATGCCGAAATAATCATGCGTCGTAAACACAATGCGCACACCGTGCGCTTTCAGAACATCGAACAATTCGTCGGGAAACCCCATCCAGGAGTGGACGTGCAGGACGTCGGGAGTCGTCGCCCGGTAAAACGCTTCCATTTCCGGGATTCCCAGCCGGGGATGCAAAAGGATGTAGTCCGGATCGCGGATCCCTTCCAGAAGCGGCACGACCGCGCCGCCGGTCAAGCGGAAACATTCGATCCCGCCGCGGCATCCGGCTTTTTTGATCTCCGGTCTTTTCCGCGGCAGAATGCCGCCGTCCGGAAAAAGCGCGAAAACGTCGTGCCCCGCCGCGCGTTGCGCCGAGGCGAGATCTTTGGCGTAGCGGTTCAAGCCGCCCTGCCGGTCGAATCCCAGAAAATAATGGAGGATACGCATCACAAAACGCTTTCCAGTTTTTCGGCGAGTTTGCGGCAAAGCACGTTCCACTCGTAATTCGTTTCGATCAATTCCCGTCCCCGTTCGCCGTATTGGCGGCGCAAGTCGGGAAAATCCGCGAATTTCAGCGCCGCGTCTTCAAGTTTATCCATCCTTTCCGCCATCGTCTTGCCTCCGGCGGCGATCCCGGCGCCCTGCGCGACCGTTTCCCCGACGGGGTCGCCCGCCAGCGCGAGGATCGGAAGTTTCGCATACATCGCCTGCAGAACCACCGTCGCAAGTCCGTGATGATACGACAAATAGAGCAAAACATCCGCATCGAAAAGCGCCTGGATCATTTCCGCTTTGCCGACGAACCCCTTGAAAAAGACCCGGTCGTTCATCCCGTGACGGGAAAAAATCTTTTTCATCGCCGCTTCTTCCGGACCGTTGCCGTAGATGAAAAGCTCGGCGTTCCGCCGTTTCGCGGCGACGCGGCAAAAGAGTTCGGCGGCAAAAGTAACGCCTTTCCAATGCAGAAATTCACTGCAAATCAAAAAACGTACCCTGCCGTCGGCGGCACGGCGGCGGGTCGTATCGTATTCCGGTTCACGGGTTTCGATCCCCGTCTGCGTATGAGCGATGATCTTGTTCCGGAGCCGTGCCGGGAAACCGCTCTTTCCCGGCGGGAAGCCGCTTTCCAGAATGAGATCGGCGCGGCGTTCCGTCAGGATGCGGAAAATATCCAGCCGGCACATCAGCGTCATCGCGGCGGCACGGAAAAATTCCTTGACTTTCACCTTGAAAGGCAACGCCGAAAAAATCGCGCGCGGCGTCGAAGTCCGTCCGACGGGCCCCCACACCGTAAACGGTTTCGCCAGCATAAAAAGCGACGGCGTCGCGAAGTTGGCGAAAGTAAGATGCTGGACGATGTCGAAACCGGACGCATTGACGAAGTTGCGGTAGCGGAAATATGCGCCGAACTGCCACAGATAATAATAAAGATGATACCCGCGCCGTTTTTTCTTCCAGAAGGAAAGGTATTCCGGCAGATCGTAATAGTGAAACACGGGGACGTTTTCCGTTTTGCCCGCCAACGCTTTTTCGATGCCTTCGCGGTTGTTGGCGCGGGTCAAAACGTGTACTTCAAAAGAGCGCGCCAGTTGATTGACGACATTCCACCCGATGCCCGGTTCCGATCCTTTTTCCGGCTCGCAGGCATAGGCGGAAATAAAAATTTTGCGCCGCTTTTTCATTTTACCCTGACGTCGGAAATTTCGACCGTACCGGACTGGATCCAAAAATACAATTCCCCGAACGGGAAAAAGGAATAAGCCGGAATTTGCAACCGGTAATCGCGTTCTTTTCCCGCTTTGATGAACAAAAGATAAAAAGGATGCAACCCCAGACTTTGATCCGGATAACGGACGTTACGGGAAATCTGTATGACGGCATCGCGTTCCGCTTTGACGTGAAATGAAAACGTCCTTTCCGTTTCAACGGGAAAAGAAGGCACAATGCAAAAAACGTAACCATTCGCATCGACGCGCAACGCTTGGGTATCGCCGCGTTCGACCACCGATGCGAACGAATTGTTTTTTCCGGCCAAACTGCACTCGATCACCCAATGGGCGGGGAAAACGAATTTTTCCGTTTGCAGGCGCGTCATCCGCTTGCCCATATCATTGCGAATGCGCGCAAGATCTTTTTCGCTTTGCGCCTTGGAAAAATCGCCGTTTTTGACGAGTTCTCCCCGGTCTTCGGGCATTTTCTGCCGCTCGGGAAGAGGCAAATAACGCAGGACGACAAGTTTTTTCTTGCGGTGCCGGTCGAGATATTCCCCGCCGAAAACGCCGAAACGCTCCGGCGGCGCGATCATCCGCAGCATTTCCGGAGTCAACGTCTCGTTTTTTTTGACTTCGACGACCCAATAAACGGCGTCGAAATCGCCGTCGTAAACCGACAGATTGCCGCGCAGATGTATCAGCAACTCCGATAACGGCAGTGGCCTTTCCGGTGCGATACATTCGACGCCGCTGTAATAAGAAATCTGCGAAAACCGCGACGTGTACGCGAGTCCGATCACGGATTTCCCGGCGGCGTCTGCCTTTATACGGGAGCAAAGATCCACGATCTTTTTTTCCTGCGGATTATAGTATAAGCACCGGAGCGTGCCCGCAAGCAGACAACCCGCAAAAAGCAGATCCATCGCGAGCTTCGCATTTTTTTCCGGCAAAAAATGCCACGGTCCCCGTTTCAGCAGATAGACAAGGAAAAAAAGCGCGGGGAAAACCAGTATCGAATAATAACGCCCCGGCGTGATATGAAAATAAACGCGACCGAAAAAAATCGCGCAGAGCGCCGCCGCGCCGAACCAGAAACGCAAATCGCGGAATTTTTTCCCGTCGCGGACGAGAAAATAGATCATACCGATGAGGAAAAGGATCCCCACCGGTTCCCACAGCAAATCGCTGACGCCTAAAAGGGCTTGAATTGTTGAACAAGACAAAATATTTTGACCCGATTGTAAAAAATAACGAAAATATCCGGCATACCGGGAAGACTGCGCATCACGAAATAGCCGACGAAAACGCCGACCGAAAAGGCGAGAAGCGCAAAGAAAAAGTTTTTCAGCCGCGGTTTTGCCAGCAACGCCGACGGCAATGCAAATGCGCCGAGCAGAAGCAATTCCAATCCTTCATAACGGCAGAATACCGCGACAACGCCGAAAAGTCCGCAGAAGAAAAAATTCCGTTTTGCGCAGACGCGCGTCACCGCGTAAAGCCAGCAGCAAAGCACGATCGCCGCACACAGGAGATAAAGACTTTCGCGCAACCGCTCGCAGGAAAACCTTACCAAAAGCGGCATCACCGCCGCAATGCCGGACGACATAAAACCGTATTTGACTTCGCCGAAAAGCCGCTTCCCCGCAAAATAAACAGGAATCAGCAACAACACGCCCGCCGCGATATTGACGGAAACGGCGGCCGTCGCCGCATCCAGACCGCAATCGGTAAGTTTCCACGAAAGCCAAACGAAAAGCGGCGGTTGCGTCTGCAACAGATCGGGGAAAGCCGCCGCACCTTCGGCGTGCAATTTTTCGATGAAGCGTACATAACCGATCCCGTCCCGCGTTTCCAGAGGGTGCAGCGCAAGATAGGTGAGGCGCAACGCCAGCGCGCCGAGCATCGTCGCGATCAGCACACATAGATTCAAAAGTTTTTCCTTACGCACGGGAGACACGATGCAACTCCAAAAATTTTTCAGCGAATGCGGTTTCGCCGCGCTCGCGCCAAAAAGAACAGCGTTCGCCGAGATAACAGTGCCAGTAACGCCGCCACGCCTCTTCCGGAAGACCGAGCGTTCGCAGATAAAGTCCGTATTCTTTTTCCCGGCGGCGCACGCATTCCCACACCTTCGCGGGCGAAACCGTCCGCAACGCCGGATCGACCGTGTAATTGAAAAGGTCTTCCAACGGCAAACCGTCGAACGATGCCGATTCAAAATCAAAAAAGAGCGGACGATCATTTCCCGCCATCACGTTCCACGGCTTGAAATCGCGGTGCGCCATACCGACCGGCGTCATCCCGTCGGAAGAAACGCTTTCCCGTATCTCCGGAGTGAGTTTTTCCGTAACGGCGCGCCACGGGATCTCCCGGCCGCCGCCGATACGGAAAAATTCCGTCAGCGGAAAAATCAGGGATCTCGCGGACGGGACCGCGCCGGAAAAACTTCCGGCGGCGTAATGCATGAAAAAGCCGATCTTCCCCGTTTTTTCCACGTTTTCTCCGGGCGCGGAAAAGGCGAATGAACGGATCGTATTTTCCGCGAGCAAACGGTAAACTTCCAACTCTTTTTTCACGCCGGAAAAACTTTTGCCGACGGCAAATTTAAAATACCCTTTCCCGTGCAGATGGATGACCGCCTTGTCGCGCGTCGGCGAGATCAACGCGGAAAAGGAGTCGTCAAAAGCAAAAGGCAACTCCCAGTCGAGAAGAGCGCCGATCGCCTCTTTTACTTCGCTTCCGGAAAGAAGAGGTTTCCTTTCCCAGTAAAAAAGCGAATGACGCAGCACCGTTTTTTTGACTTTTGCGGAAAAAGATACGGTGCGGTAAAAGTCAATGCTTTGCCGCCAGTCGCGCGCGGAAGATACATTCCAGAAATAAGTCGCGCCGTTGTTGCCATCGAGGCGCAGAAAAATTTTTTCAGAGTTTCGCATATTTTCTGCTTTGGCGCGCGAGGAGCGCGTCGAGGATCCGATCCGCCGCTTCTTCGGGAGTGCCCTCGTTGCCGATCCACACATAACTTTTATCTTTTGAGGCGAGATATTCCAGCCGCGCATAAATGCGGTCGATGGCTTCGCGGCTCAATTCCCGCTTGCGGGATAAAATCGTTTCCGGCGCGACCTTGAAAAGGACGTTGCAGTTGCACGCAGGGATGAAATGACGCATCGTCCCGATGAAACGATGCGAAAGAAAAATGCCGCTGCGTTCGGAATCGACGATGACGTCGGTGAAGTAACGGTCGAAAAAAACGATGTGTTTGCGTTGGCGAAGCGGCAGTATTTTGACGAAATAACCGAAAACGTAATCGCTCATATAGTACGCAAGACGGCAGAGCGAACTCGCGACGCCGTGCCGCTTGCCGCGGTGCGGCTGCTCGAAACGGCGGTCGACCGTTTTCGTCAGATGCGCCTTGTGCGCGGCTTCGCCGAGATTGGGAAGCAAAGCCGGGCGGAAATGAAAAAGGACGGGGGAATTGACGTTCAATTTTTCACAAAGCAAGTCGATGACGGTGCTTTTGCCGCACCCGTCGGGTCCGGAAAAGGAGATCATCAGACCGCGGCGGCGGAAAAGGTCGAGAAAATAGCCGCCGAGAAACGCCGCCATGCGGCTTACGGCACGTCCGAAATGACTTTTCAAGGCGGCAAAAAAGGCGCGGCGCCGGAGCGTCCATTTCCCCGTTTTGTCCCAGTATTCCAGACCGCCTTTCCCGAGTGAAAGACGGTTCAATTCCGCTTCGATCGCACCGGCATCACAAACGACCGCCGCCTGCCGGACGGAAGCGTATTTTTCCGGATACGCCGCCCCGAGGATACGGCAGTAGAGATATTTCGGCAGGAACGTCAATCCGGGCGGGAGATGATAGATCTTCCCGTTGAAAATGCGTTTTTCCAATACCTTTTCCTCGTCAAGGAGATCGATCCCCATCCATGCGAAATTATATTGAAAATCCAGTTGAAAGACGCGGTATGTCCGGTCGACGAAAACGATCGTGAAAAACTGATGGTCTTCATTGGTGTACAAAATCCGGCATCCGTGTCCGGCGGCAAAATCCGGCAATTCTTTTTTGAGTTGCCGCAACTCACGCGCGGGAATGAGAATGTCGATATCGCGGCTGTCGCCGGCTTCCGGCAAATTCCCGTAATTGCGCAAAACGGCGTAACGGAAACGACCGTTGAGCAATTCAAACAGGGCAACAAGAAATTCAGTCATACTCGCGGGATCCTATTTTTTCTTGTAATTCGCGGAATACTTTTCCAGCGGATAGAGCGGCGCGCAGACGATGCCGAGCGCGAGATTTCCGCCGCACCGGAAGATCCGGCGGTTGACCCAGGCGAAACACGCCTGCCGGAAAAAGTAGGCGCCGAGATTGCGCCGTTCAAAATGAAACTTTTTCCAAAAGCCGACGCTTTCCCAAAATTCGGAAAATTTCCATTCCGGCAGTCCGGCGCGGCGGCGGCGCAGATTGGACTTGATGTACATCAATTTCTGTCCCATCGCCCGCGATTTGGCGAATCCGGTGGAAAGCGACGCGGTGTTTTTCCGGTAATAAAAAAGGACTTCGGGGATCGTCACGATCACCTTCCCTTCGGCGAAAAAGTCGGACATACGGCTCCACAAATCGACGTCTTCGCTCATATCCTCGTAACGGATCCTGCCTTCCGGGAACCATTCCGCCTGACGGTACCCGCCCGCGCGCAACGCATATTCCCTGCGGAAAAGCGTCGGCGGCAAGAGAAACATCTGTTTGCCTGCGGCGGCTTTTTCTCTGAACTGTTCTTTGGTGACGGGTCCGAGATAAATACCGCCGGACAAAACTTTCCCGTTTGCGCTCATATAATTACAGTAACAGCTGACGGCGATCAGCGAATCGTCGCCGGAAATTTTTTCATAAAGAGTTTGTACCATTTCCGGCTTGGCGATGTCGTCGGAGTCGAAAAACATCAAAAACGGCGTGCCGGCTTTTTCCAGAAGCCGCTGGCGGCAAAAAGCAATTCCTCGATTTTCCGGCATTTGAATGAAATCCGAAGCGATCTGCGGATGCGCGGCAAGCCATTCCCGGGCGATTTCCGCCGAAGAATCCGTCGACGCATCATCCAGCAAAATCAAGCGGAAATCTTTTTTCGTCTGGTGCGCAAGACTATCCAACGTATCGACGAGATACTTTTCCGCATTGTAAATGCAAACGCAAACCGTAATTTCCGTACTCATAAATAAAATTGATACCAATGAACTATTTTTCGTATACCGCTAACGTCCTCCGGTAAGGACGTCATATGCGGGAGCGTGTATTTTCTTTAACAAGTTCCCCGCAAAGACACAAATCAGTAATGCTATTACAGGAGCGCAAAGAGTCGCGATCAACGAAACAGGATTGCTTTTCCCGAATAGCAAAAAGAATCCGACAATAATATTGCCTATGATCAAACTGTGCGAGCAATAAATCCAAAACGAAAAATTAAGAAAAAGAACATTCTGCCGAATGTGAATCCGGCAAACGGCACACCACAACAAATAAATTGTACTCAACGGTAACAAACGCTGATATAGCATAATGCGTGAATCATCATAAAACGACAGTAACAACAGAAGCAATACAAAAACAAAATCTGCCGCCATAAAAATTTTATCAATCCGAATTCGGTGGAGGTACTCTCGCAACACCATGCCAAGACAAAAATATCCAATCGCAAAAAGTTTGACATCAATCAGAGGGAGCAAAGAATCCGGCCAGATAAAAATGCACAAAAGACTTAAAAGCATTAACCCTTTTTTAACTCTAATATAAAAACTTTTCAGCAACGGTGAAAATAAAAATATAATCAATAAAGTCCTTACATACCAAAGCGGACGATTGCCTAACGGACCGACCAGCCCATTCCCAATCATATCATAACTCGTTATTCCGAACAACGCATTCAATCCATCTGACCAGGAGCGATACTGCAAAATGGTATTGGCAAAGATATCCCTATGCATATACCAGCTAATAAGTATTGAGGAAAAAGCTTGTACAATTGCACCTATTACCGCCCAAGAGACATAGGGGATAAACAACGTATGAATTTTAACTTTTATCAATGAAAAATAATCCCTCTTGTGGGCAGAAACAAAGAAAAAACCTGATACCAGAAAGAAATAAGGGACTGCCCATCCCGTCCAAATATCACAAATGCTCTTTTGAAATACAAGATTCCAATGTTCCGTATGGGGAAGATTCAGATAACTCTTGGAATGGATTATTAAAACAGTAATCACTGCACAATATGATAACAGGCGAAGTGCAATGCTTGTTTGTTCTGTTACTTCAGTTGGTTTAGTAGACATCGCTTGCACCTAATTCAAACACAGAATCAAACCGAAACCCAATGATGAAAAAAAATAAGGAACAACCCCGATCATCCAATCTTCGCAAAAGAACTCCTGTACCTGAATCCTCCGTCGGGAGGCATAAGACAGGCCCAAATAACTTTTACCGGTACAGTAAATGTTGCCCCAAACGACAAAATCCGTAACCCAACGTTTATATCTGATTTTATTTCGGATATTTGCATCACCGATAAAGAAATCCGTAAGTTATAATCTCAATGCAATGATATTATTACTTTTTTTGCGGCATCGCACACTTCATCGGGGGTAATCAAATCAATGCAACGCGCCGGATCAAAGGAACAAACGGGAACTTCGCATTCTTCACATTCGCAATGATGACGCAAAAAAACGTGGTTTTTTCCCGGAGGATACCATTTCCCGACAGGATTACGTGCGCTGAAAATCCCCACACAGGGAAGCCCCGCCGCCGCCGCCATATGCATTGTTCCGGTGTCGTGCCCGACATAAAGTTTGCAATGCATCATCGCGGCGATGGATTCCCGCAAGTCAAATCCCTGTGAAGCCGCACGCGCACCGCACCGGAGTTCCCGTATCATCTGCTCCTCTTCGGCCTTTGACGTGTCATCTCCGAAAAACAATGGGAAAAAATGATCTCTCCGCGCCAAATGCCGCAGAACTTCACGATGCTTGGCGACCGGCCATTTGCCATTTCTGCTTTTTCCCCCCATTCCGTAAACGACAGGAATTGAACCGGGGGGGATATTCAGCGCATCAAACCATTGACCGGCTTTTTGCTTTTCCGCTTCGGTCAGTTGAAAATTTCCGTAGTCTTCCACGGTATGAGGGAACCCCACGCCGTCTGCCGCCAAAGTATCGATCATCCGTTGGGCGACATTGACCGACGTCGAAACATATTGATCAATACCATGAAAAACACGAATCCCGGCGCGGGCAAAAAAGATTTTATCGCGCTTGCGTCGCTCCCGATCATCATCCCGGGCAAGATAAACCAATTCGTCAAAATGGCTCAACCGGAGTTTGCAAATGAGTTTCCCCGCCATCAATATGCGCATCCAACGGTGTTTCGGCAACGTATAACTTAAAAACTCGTCAACATAATCCGTCGGTTTCAGCAACGCCTCCGTAGCGGAAAAACGCCCCTGCAGCGCGCTCAGGAGAGTAATATGCGCCGACGGGTACGTTTGCCGGATCATCTGAAAAGCGGGAAAGGCGATGATCGTATCGCCGATCGTTCCGGTGTAATAGATAAGAATTTTTTCAGCCATTCTTTTTCCCTTGATCTTTTGCATTTGACGAATGCTTCCAACCGTTGAAAACAAAATCTGCATGAAGCCGCTTCGCCGTTATTGCACATAGAAGGCAAAGCATCAACGATATTCCGAAAATCACCAATCCCGACTCGAAACTTTGCCGCGGGAAACCACGCCGGAGGAGGTTGTAGAAAAAAGGATGCAACCAATAAATCGCGAGGGATTTTTCTCCGAGCAGACAAAACGCGGACAATCGGACGAGTTTTTCCTTTCCCAGATAGATGCCGCAGAATGCGGCGATCGGCGACCAAAGCCAGGTCAGATAATGAAAATTCCACGGCAGATATCGACGTAGCGCGACAAATCCCGGAGCCAGTAAAAACACGGGGATCGCCCAATAAACTTTCTTTTTCGGGAGAGGTATTTTTTCCAGAATAAAACGCGCCGCGATCCCGGCGGTGCAAAAACGAAGTCCGCCGAGTAAAGCAAAAGGTATCATATCATACGGCAACCAATAATCAAGAACTCCGCAAACCGGCAATATCCAAAGCAAAAGCGACAACACGAAAAGAATGGCTTTTCCCGTCCGCGGGAACAAAAAATAGAGGTCGCGGAAAAACATCACGGCGACCAGCGTCGGCAAAAACCAAAGAAACGCGCCGCCGCAATACTGTGCCAGCAAATTTTCGCTGCCCGTCAAAAGGGCGCGTATGATCCCCGCAACGTCGACCGTAAAATTTCCGATAAAACAACGGCACGCAATGGAAACCAAAGCCCAAAAGAAATATAACGGATAAAAACGGAAAAGATTTTTCTTCTGCCGGTTCAGAAAAAATGCCGTTTTTTCCATAGTCGGCATGGGGGACATTCCGTAAAGAAAAGGCAGCATATAAAAACAGTAAATATGGAAAGAATAGATGTATGGGAACGCCCCCGTCGCATCCATCAGCAAAGGATTGTGACCGAGCACGACCAATGCGATCAGCAATCCCTTGATCGCCGTTGATTCGGACAGAGACAACAAGGACGGATACGTTTTCATTCTTTCCCCGCGATCAACTTCCCGTAAAAAGTCGTTTTTCCGTCCTCCGTTTCGGATCGCCACGGCACACGGAAACTTAATTTAAAAACAAAATCGTTTTTCGTCAGATCACGATACTTTTTTTCGTCGAACGGGGAATCCATCCATTTCGCCAATTCGACACGATTTTCGCACGGCAAAGCGGAAAAAGCGTTTTGCAATTCCTCCCGGCAACCAGGCAAATGGCGGACGGCATAATAAACAAGATGATCCTGAAAAACATAATCCGGCCAACATTTTTCCCTCAAGGCGACGGTCAAAAGCATTTCCCCTACAAACGCAAAAAGCGCATGATTTTTTCGACGGCAACCGATACACCAGGTACTCCAATTCAAATCCCGCGATGTCCAAAAGCAAACCGAATCAGGTGAAGGATCCGAATAGATGCATCCGCCGGCGGTAAAAACCGGCAACGATCGTATCGTTTCCAGCGGCAACCGTTCGGGAACATAAACCGTAGCATCAAGCCAAAGTCCGCCATGTTTTGCGAGCAAATTCATACGGACAATATCGCTGAAATGGGCGAACGTGATCTTTTTTTGCGATAACTTTTCAAAAAGTTCCGGCGGCAAATCAAGATAATCTTTGAGGTTTTCCGTCGTGACCAGAACCGCTTCCGGATGATTTTTTCGCAATTTTTCAAAACACGCTTTCACAAGGAGCGGCATCGCTTTTTCGCCCTGCCCCCAGAAAACCCAAATGCGGTACGGTTCGGCGGGAGTCGTTTCCGACGGAGACCGCAACAGCTTTTGAACCAAATCGCCGTATTTCGTTTCAATAAAATGGTCGAGATATTTCGTTTTCCCGTCCAAGGCGAATCGGGAAAGCCGATAACGACCGCGCCCCCGCAAATAAAAAGCGGTCCACCACAGCAGACTGTAAAAAGCAAAGCGCCAACTGTAATAACGGCCGATCGCCCAGGTCTCACGCAACCGCCGGAACAAAAGTTGCCGCAAAGATTTTGCACGGGAAACCGTCATGATAGCATTTCCTCTTTTTTTTCAATTCCCCGCTTTTTTTCTTTTTCTCTTTCCCAGAAAAAGTAATTCTCGCAAGTCATAACCATCATCAATTCCCACGCATAATGAATGTTGGTCCCCGTTCCGCCGGCTAAAGCGAGCAGCATAAAAATGGATCCTAACGATTTAAAACGGTACGCGCACAGAAAATTAAAAGTCATTCCAATCAGATAAAAGATTAACCCGTAATCGTCGAAAAGCGTCGCCCGTTCCGAAACAATGAGATTATTATCCTTTGCATAATCGATCCCGAGGCCAAGCCAAGTGTCCATATCGGAAAAATCGACTTGCAAAGAATTCAATAACGGTGCAATACGCGATGAACCCGCTTTCCCCTTTATTTCATCCGGATTTCCGCTGATCGTGGCATTGATTGTCGAAGTCGCCCGATGCGCCTGTTCAAATTGTTCGGCATCCAGATTGTCCATAAAAATGAAAAGCCCTGCGACGGCAGGCAACATATAAACAAAATTTTTACCCGTCACAAAATAAAGTGAAAAAACGATCAGACAACAATAGGCGGTGGCGCTTCCCATCGTACACATCATCCACAGCCAAGGGATGGTCACCCGGCGCAATTCTTTGTCGCAAAACAATTCTTTCACGGAAAAACGTCCCCGTTTGCGACGATATTCCATACACTTGACGAAACAATAAAAGCAAACCAACATGATCCGGGCGAAATGACTCGGCTCCAGTGCCAGCGAATTACAACCGAGTCCGCGCTGTAAATTATACGTCAAATTGATGACGGGAAGCGTCCGCCCCGTCGCAACGACGACTTGTTGCAAAACGCAGACGATGAAATACGCCCAAATCAAAAATTTCAGGATCTTGATGAAATGCTCAAGCGTAAAGATCCGGTGCCGGAAAATCAGATTGTAAAAACCGATATAAGTACAAGTCAGTCCGATGGAAAAAAAGAGTGTGTCCCAACGGATCGGACGTGCGAAATCACTGTTCCAGTAGGAAACAAAAAGTTGCCATCCAAGATATAAGATACCGACCATCAGCGCACGGGACAAGGTGATCGTCGCCAGCATCATCCCCGTCGCGGCAACCATCAAAAAGAAATGGATCGGTCCGAATCCCGCCCCTCCCTCGATCGGCATATAATAGATGCCGAAAGCGACAAGAAAAAAAGTTCCCCATTTCGTCAGAAACGGAGTGTATTTTGCCGTCGAACGGTCGTCGGCAGTTGTGACGATTTCGATCGATGTCATCGACTTTTTCCCGACACAAAACACCATTTTTCGTTAAAACCGTGACCGCCCAAGCCGTCGGTCATGAAAACATTGAACGGCCCGAAGCATACACCGTCTTTGAAATAAGGTAATACGATGCACAAAACAGCGACGCCTTTCACGGCATCAAGAAACGTTAAACGCTCATTCGCCATTTTTTCCGCTCCGATGGATCCGCCCGGTCAAAATATCCAAAACAACCGGCATAAAACGCTTCAGAGCAAAATAACCGGCATAAACAATCATGCCGCCGCCGAAAAAGAAGAGACCGCCGAGAAGCAAAAGATAATATGATGTCGGGGAAATGCGCGATCCGACGATCCGCAACAGCGCGGTGCCCGCGAGTGCGTGCGCCGCGTACACGAAAAAAACCGGTTCGACGAAAAAACGGTCGTAGCGGCTTCCGGTCCCGAACCGCAAAAAACGCAACAGAAAAAGAGTACCGGGAACGTAAAACAGATAATCCAACCGACGTTCGGCAAGTTCGGTACACAATGAAACTCCGGCAAAAGTTCCGGCGATCATCACCGCCGTCAGCGCCATCGCCGCATACGCCGGCCATCCGGACTCAAAACAATGAAGCGAAATTTTGTTTTCACGGAACCATATCCCGAAACAAAATGCCGAAAGCATATAGGGCTTGAGATGTTCGTGCACGCTCAACGGCATACGCGGCTGAAAATACGCCAAAACCGCCGCAATGCCAACGGGACACAACCAACCGTATTTTCCACGGCACCCGATGCGCAACAAAGGATAAAGCACAATAAAGCAAAAAATACTCCGGATATACCAGAGCGGACCATCCGCCGGATGATGCGTCACCCCGAAAAATCCGTCTGCGATCCCGCCCCAAGTGTTCAACTTCAATTCGGCGACCTTTTGTTGCATTGCCGGCATAAATTTTGCGCTGACGAGAAAGGCGGCGATATAAATCGCATTCCAGGTAAAAAACGGGATCAGCAACGAAAAAAATCTTTTTTCAAGCAAATTCACATATCCCCGCCGATCAAACGGGGACATCTGTGTGTAATAGCCGGAAATCATAAAGAATGCGCCAAGCACCCACACCGAAATCCGTCCGGCCACCCAGTTGATACCGGAAACAACCGGCGCCTGAGGAACGACGGCGACGGTGCAGAAAGCGTGCTCGAGAAAGATTCCCCAAAGCATCAATGCTTTCAAATTGGCGACGGCGGTATCCCGCGACAAATGCGCCCCGTTATTTTGCGTTGCCGCCATTTTTATGCCTCTTGGAAAAATTCAACATGAAAAAATAAACGCGTATGGAAAACGCGGCGAAAAGTTTTCCGTACCACGGATAACCGCTGTAGTATTTTATATAATGCAACCGGGAATGACACCAATGGCGATTGTTCATCGCAAAATAATTTTCCCGGGACTTTCGATGATGATGTACGGCGAAAGTCGATGCCGTATAATAGATTTTCCACTTCGCAAGTTCCACTTGACGGCCGAGGATCGCTTCCTCGCCGTACAGAAAAACTCTTTCGTCGAAAAATCCGGTCTCCTGCAAACAGGCGGTGCGAAGCAAAAGACAGCAACCGTTTACGCCGCGGCAGAAACGGGAAGTTTCCGGATTTTCGATCCAGTCCGGGACATCGGATCTATTTCTCTTAAAAATGTCCCCGATCCAATCGAAACTGCGATACCAGGGACTTTCCTCGTAACGCCGCGGGCTTTGGTGAATACCTTCCGGCGTTCGGATATCGCTTCCGCAGACGGCAGTCCGGGCGTCCTTTTCCATCTCTGAAACGAGGATCTGCAGATAATCGCGGTTCGGGAACTCCATGTCGGGATTGCAGATCAGCGAATACGGGAAACCTTTTTCCGCCGCGTAACGCAAGCCGATATTGTTTCCGGCGTTGTAGCCGCGATTGCTTTCAGCGGCAAGAAACGTGCAGTTTCTTTCTTCGCAAAGCGCGCGGACCTTTTCGCAGTCGTCGGGACGCGATGCGTTATCGACGACGACGATTTCAAGATCGACGTTTGTCTGCAACAAAAGATCGCCGATGCATTTCTTGCACAAGTCGGCGGAATTGTAATTAAGGATGACGGCGGCGACTTTCATACATCTATATGATATTTGAAAAAGGACCCACAAACGGACTCAAAAAACGCATTATCTTTTTTGCGGGCAAAGCCATTGTCCGGTCAGGCATCTCATCACGCCGGGAAAAAATCGTCCCGCATAGAAAAAGCAATAAGACAAGGCAATCGGGAAAGCCACACCGCAAACCGCATATAAAATCCTTATTTTCCAATCAAGCGTTGCGGGAGGACAAAGCTCCGCTAATGAAGATGCATCATGCCGCAAAAAATAACCGCCCGCGGTAATCGCCTTGAATATCGCAAAGTGCAATGCCATAATCGAAAAAGAATAAACTCCGCATACACGAAATATTTTTGTAAAAAACGAACTTCGCCGAATCTTTTTTGTCAGCATGACTGCACATACGATTCCCGCTGTTGCAACCGCCAATGCGGCATTCGGATTTTTCATATCGTTGTAAGAGATCCCCTTTTCAGCTCCCAGGAACAACAACACGGAAGCAGCAAGAAAAATGCTCCATCTCAATTCCCGTTTTCTGAAACGCTTTCCAATCGAATGATATGTGCAAAACCACCCCATCACATAATAGATAAACAGCGTAAAAGATATGTTTAGCGAGCGAGGAAAATAAAAATTCGCGCCTACGCAATACAACAATATGGAGAAAACCGCAATCCCAGCTTGAAAAAAAGAATCCGAAACATATTGGCGTAGAAATCTCAAAACTTCCCACAAAACAGAAATTTCAAAGAGGCAAATAAGGAACCAGAGTGCGCCGCCCAAAGATTCGCCGCCGCCCATCGTCAAAATCCGAAGCACATTCTTGAAAAAGCCGCACCATGACAATGTTTCAGACGAATACAAATGATATTTTACAAGCAAATTGTGGAACATCAAGAAAAACAACTGGAACATCACAAACGGCACATAGAGCCGAGCAGTTCGCTTGCGTAAATTTCTCCAAAATTCTGCGGTTGCGTCTGCCCCTTGTGTTATTGCTTTGTTTTGTTTATCACACCTCCCCGCAAGCATTCCAGAAACAAAAATAAAAAGCGGGATGTGAAACATATAGACCACATTATTTCCGATACTGCAATGCCCCAATACGACGGCAATAATTCCAATGCCGCGTAAAATATCAAATTCAATGCGTCGTTTCATAGTTGCTTTGACGGAAAAATATCCGCTGGAAACCGGACAACATTTTACGGAAAAATGAACCGATGATTCCGGTGCCTTTTCCAAATTTTATACAGGGGGTAAAAACAGCGGATGGCGAGACGATGCCAGCGCATCACTTGTTTCGCCGCGAAAAATCCGAGCGTCACTTGCAAACTTGCCACGTCGAAAGCCGTCACCCGGAAACCGGCGGCGATCCGGCAAACTTCCGCGACCGACAATTTTTTGACGAAACGGACTCCGTCGAAATCGGGCAATTGCAGAAGCGGCGTCCAATCGACGGGACCGTGCATTCCCGTCCAAAAATCAAGCGAACTTTTCGCCCACAGATACAACGCGGCTTCCGACGGCGCAAAGTCATTCATCAGACGGGCGATCTCTCCGCAAATTTGCACATGCGTTTCAACGAGTTCCTCGGGGATGCCGTCCTGATTTTTCCATACGGGCACAACGATCCCGTTTTCCTCCCGGTACGACGCCGTCGACGGCCGGCAACTTGCGGAAAAATAATGTTCGACCGGAATGGTCGTTTCCGTCGAAAGCCCGCCTTCCCGGAAAAAACTCCGGTATTTCCCCGCCGAACAGCGGAAAACGTCGCGCCGGACGCCGTAATAATAAAATTCCGCCTCCTTTTGTCCGGCGCTGCGTAAAATATCCCGGAGCATAAGGCGCGAAGTCCCCAGCCATCCGACGTCGACGAAACGGCGTTCCCCTTCGTCGAAAAGTTTTTCCTGCCGGAAATAACGCAACACAAGATTTTTCGCTTTTTGCGCTTTTTCCTTTACGATCCCGGTCAAGTCCGACGCAAAAATTTTGTCGAGGAAATCATTTTCCAGGTCGCGAGAATGAATCGTTTCATAGGGGAACGTGATCCCGCAGGAATTCAAATCCATTTCCCCGACTTGAAGCGACTGCAAAAGTTCACTCACTTTGCCGCCGAGCAGCGTTCCGTGCTCCATCACCCTCAAATAGGCGGTGCGGCTGAAATCATCCGCGAGGTAAGGCAGGAGCAACGAAGCGCGCGAAACAAATAGTTCGTGCAGTTCGGGACCATCCCGCCATTCCTCCGCGATGCGTTTCAAAACGTAGCCGTCGCGGGAAAGGAAATAAAGCCGCCGGACATTTTCCTGCTTCGCTTCGCGCATGATCCGCTCAATATAAGGCAAGTAAGCAGGCGCGATGAAATCGGCGGCCAGTACCGCCGCGCGGTCATTCTTTTTTCGCATCCGCGCATAACGGGAAAATCCCGTCAGCACGGAAACTTCTGCGGGATCGGGCAACATTTTCGCGGCGTTCCGGCAGAAAATTTCCGCATCGGAAAAGGCGGCGTCCGCGGGATCCGTCCCGATTCCGGCGCGCCGGGCGCATTTGACGTCGCTTTTCAGATTGTCGCCGCAATGGATCCACTCGGAAGGATGGTATTTTTCGCGGAGCAGGCGGTAGAGATCCCCCGTATCCTTGCGCGCGTTTTCTTCGCAGGAAACGAAAACTTTTTCCCCGCCTTCAAGACATTTTTCTCGACGCAGGATCTCCTCCAAAAACGCGGAAGGCAAATACATATCGCTGACGAAAAGGATCGCATATCCCGTGCGGCGCCGTTCCGCGATCTTTTGCGCGACGGCGGGATTGGCGGCGAGATTTTCGCTTTCGACGGACAATTCCGCGGCGATCAAATCTTCTTTGGCGTATCCGGGGAAATCAGCGGTCGCATAAATGCCGGCGATCGTGTCGCCCTCGGCATATTTCCGCCAGACGAGAAAATCTTCGCGCAACGCCGGATCGTCGGGATAAAGGCGTTCCGCCAAAAAATAAAAGATATTTTCCGGCGCGCCGCATTTCCGGACGAGCGCCGTATCGAAAATGTCAAACGAGGCAAGTTTCATCATTTTATCAAATGATCCGCAAAGCCGCAACGACGTTGCAGTGATAATTTTTCAAAAATCCACCGCCTTGGGAAATCCAACAAAAGGCAGACGATAAAAATCAAAAATGCCAAAAACAAAACCGTCAAAAACAATGCGATCGGAGTTAGCGATGCCAAAAAAGAGAATCGTTTCCCGTTACTCCCCAATTCCCATACGATTGGATGTACGTGAATCAGGTAAACAGCAAATGCAGACGGCGAAAAAATCTGTGCAAACCGCCCCCATCCGCCGTTTCCCGCGATGGGCATTTCGGCAAAAGCAAGCAGTAAAAAAATTGCGCCCAAAAACATCATCGGAGAAATATACATAAGGCAGCTCGTACTTCCAAGCGGATGATGCAGCTGCATCAACGTTTCACGCCACACACAACACAATGCGACCATTATGCAATATCCGAGCAGATTACCACGCCATGACCACCTGACGGGCAATCGATATTTTCGGAAAAACCCGCCGACAAGGTAACAATACCCCAACCACAATGCATTGTACCCATGCCGTTGTTCGAAAAAGGTGGATGTTTTCCAGAAAAACATCGGAACGATGCAAAAAAAGATAAACAAAACAATCAAACTGTAGAATAAATTCCTTGCATCGGTGTTTCGGATCGCCGTATTCAACAACGGCATTGCGGCAAAAACGATCACATATGCGTTGAAGTACCAATACTCGCAACTCAAGATCGGGAACAAATACTTCCACAGCCCATGCCAATTCCCTCCAGTCGAAAAAAGCGGCATAATCACGGCAATCAGCAAAGAGTAGTAGACAACCTGACACCAAAGCGCGAGGATTTTACTCGGCTTCAATTGCGCCGACATGCAACCGACATAGCCGCTGATCATCGCAAAACAGTTGACCGCGCAGCCGGAAATCGCACACAAAAGAAATGCGCATCGCTCATTGCCGATGCCACCATAGCCGGCGATATGAAGAACCACCACCAGAAACATCGAAAACAAACGCAATAAGTCGATACCGTTATTGCGTCCATTACTCGAATTTTCACGGATATCAATCACGATTCACCCCTCCATCAAGTACATCAAAAGCGCTCGGCAAGATTTTTCCCACGAAAATTTTTGGATCGCGCGATTCCCGGCGCGCCGCATTTCCGGACGAGCGCCGTATCGAAAATGTCAAACGAGGCAAG
>JAKSOG010000030.1 GCA_024405715.1 Victivallaceae bacterium
TTCCCCGCGACGATCTCGAACGGGCGGTCGTAAATGCGTTCTCCCATGACCTGATAGTCGAAGGCGCGTTCGCCTTGAGGACTGTAGATTTTTTTCAATTCCGCCGCGACTTCCGGCGCGCCGTAGACGCCGACCCGGTAGCCGCCGAAACTCCACAGCATCATCTTGACGATGCGCTCGATGTAACGCAGATTGAGCGCGGCGTTTTCCGCCGTTTCCGGCAGGATCGCCGTGTCGAAGCGGGAGATCGCGCCGTTGACGCGTTCGAGCGTCAGCGCCACTTCGCATTTTTCCGTCCCCGCGGCGACCTGCGCGCGGTAGGTACGGTTCCAAAGCACCGCCGGAACGAATTGCGGATCAAGTTCCGGCACGACGAAATCGCGGATTTCGAGGGTTTTCATCGTTTGGCATCCCTTATCGGTAATTCGCCCATTTGCGGTCGTGCGCGAAGACCCAGTCGTAGTATTCGCGCATCGAAAGTTTCGCGGCGGCTTCCTCGTCGAGGATCACGACCGCGTGTTTATGCAGTTGCAGCGCGCTCGCCGTGACCATCGAGCAAAGCGGTCCTTCGATCGCCTTGACGGCGATGTCGGCTTTGGATTTGCCGGTGATGAGAAGCAATACGCTGCGCGCATCGAGGATCGTGCCGACGCCCATCGTGAACGCGCTCATCGGCATGGATTCCGGCGGATTGAAATAAATCGAATTCTGCCGCCAGGTTTCCGGCGTCAGCGCCTTGTCGCGGGTGCGCGAAGCGAAAGAGGAAAGCGGTTCGTTGAAACCGATGTGACCGTCGCGCCCGATGCCGAGCAGCTGAAGATCGACGCCGCCCGCGTCGCGGATCGCTTTTTCGTAGCGTTCGCCCTCGGCGTCGTAATCGGTCGCCAGACCGTTCGGCAGATTCGTTTTCGCCTTGTCGATGTTGACGTGGTCGAACAGGTGGTGATTCATATAATAACGGTAGGAATTCGGATCGTCGGGACCGAGCCCGATGTATTCATCGAGGTTGAAACTCGTGACTTTCGAGAAATCGACTTCCCCCGCCTGATACATTTTGACGAGATCGGCGTAGACGGCTTCCATCGTGCCTCCGGTGGCGAGTCCGAGATTGCAATCGGGCTTCGCTTTGACGAGATCGGCGATCAGCCGCGCGGTGAGGTTTACCGCCGAAGCGGTGTCGGGACGAACGATGACTTCCATGATAAAGATCCTCCTTTTGAAGACGTTTCCGGTTCCGTAAATCAAAATATCCCGTCAAGACGCACTTTGCAAACGAACTTGACAAATCCGACATAGGATAGGCGGAATCATCCATATTCCGTTTCCATTAATATAATCCGCGACGAAGGAAAATCCACGCCTGTTATGGATTTTTATTTTATTTTTATGGATTTTTTGATTTTTTACGCAAAAATCCGGACTTTGCAAAAAAACGGAGCATCAGAAATGCAACAGCCGGCGCGCCAACTGAAATCCGCCGAACGCGGCGGCGATCCCCGTCGCGTTTTGGAGAATGACGTTGCAGACGAATTTGCCCCATTGCGCATCGGCGAGAAAGCGGACGCTTTCCAGCGCGAAACTGCTGAACGTCGTGAATGCGCCGAGAAATCCGACGAAAAAAACCGGAAAATATGCGGCGTATTGCGGGAAACGCGCGTTCAGCCAGACAAAGCAGAATCCCGCCGCCGCCGCGCCGAGGACGTTGACCGCGAGAGTCCCCCAGGGGAAACCGGGCAGGAGCGACGCGAGGGCTTTCGTGCAGAAAAAGCGCAACAGAGAACCGAAAAATCCGGCGGTCCCGATCAACAGCAAAATTTTCATCGCGTCCGTTTCTTTATAAAACCATTTTGACGCCGGGGATGACGGCGAGTTCTTTTGCGATGGCGTCCAGCGACGCGCGGTCGGGCATCGTCATCGAGGTGAAAAGCGTCTGGTATTTTCCCGTTTTGGACGCTTCGGTCTTGCGCAGCGGGGAGGGGGTCCCGAAACGGGAGAGCAATGCGGCGATTTTCGGCGCGGCGGCGTCGGCTTCGGCGGCGACGACGATGATGCGGAATTCCCACGGCGCGGGAAATTGCACTTCGGACGGTTTCCCCCCGCCGGGGATCGAAAGCGTACTCATTTTTCATTCCAGTAGGGGGACATCCGGCGCAATTTCGCGATGATCGGAACGAGTTTTTCCGCGGTGAAATCAAGTTCCTGCGCCGTGTTGTATTTCGAGATGCTGAAACGGATCGTGCCGGGCGCGGCGTTGTAAGGGATGTTCATCGCGCGCATCACATGGGAAGGTTCGAGACTTCCCGTCGTGCAGGCGGACCCGCTCGACGCGCAGATGCCGTATTGATCCAGCAACATCAGGATCGATTCGCCTTCGATGTCGGTGAAACTCACCGAAGAGGTGTTGGGCAGACGGTTTTCAAGGTCGCCGTTGACCGAGATGGAAGGGATCGTCGCCAGCAGTTTTTGCTCGAAACCGTCGCGCAGACGGCGGAGCGCGACGGCTTCGGAAGCGAGGTTTCCCCGGGCGAGCGCGGAAGCGGCTCCGAGTCCGATGATGGACGCGACGTTTTCGGTGCCGCCGCGGCGCATCCGCTCCTGATGGCCGCCGAGAAGAAGCGGCGTGAAAGGGATTCCGCGCCGGGCGAAAAGCGCGCCGACGCCCTTGGGCGCGTGCAGTTTGTGTCCCGAGATCGAGAGGAAATCAAAGCCTTCTTCATCGACGTCGATCGGCAGTTTCCCCGCCGCCTGAACGGCATCGGTGTGAAAAAACGCGCCCGCTTCGTGGGCGAGGCGGCAAAGTTCGCGCACCGGAAAGATCGTACCGGTCTCGTTGTTGGCGTACATCATCGTGACGAGCGCGGTGTTCCCGTCGAGCGCCGCGCGGTACGCATCGAGATCAAGGCGGCCGCGTCCGTCGACGCCGATCCTGACGATCCGGTAATCCCGGCGCGCGAGATTTTCCAGATAATGATTGATCCCCGGATGTTCGACGGCGGACGTGATGATCTTTTTTTTGCCTTTCGCGGCGGCGACGGCACAGCCGATCGCGGTGTTGTCGCCTTCCGTGCCGCAGCTGGTGAAAACGATTTCGGTCGCGCAACCGTTTTTGTCGCGGTAACGGGCGCCGAGAAGTTCCGCGACCTGCCGCCGCGCCGCTTCGATCTCGGCGGCGACAGCGCCCCCGAACCGGTGGATGCTCGACGGATTACCGTACCGTTCGCAGAAAAAGGGCCGCATCGCTTCAAAGACTTCCGGCGCGACCCGCGTGGTCGCGTTGTTGTCGAGATAGATCGTATTCATAGCAGGAAAAACTCCCCTTTGCGTTTGTCATCCATAAAATAAATCATCGAATTTCGCAAAAGTCAACTTTTTTGATTTGATAAATGGCGGAAAAAATGGTATTTTACGCCAATGTCAATGCCGCGGAAAGGAAGTTCGGAGCGATGATCTATTTCGACCACGCGGCGGGGGAGTACCCGCCGGAAGGAGTGCTGTCGCACTACCTTGCTCTGATCCGGGAATTTCCCACCAACGGTGAAGCGGCGCATCTGCTCGGACGGCGGACCCGCCGGGCGCTCGACGCCTGTGCGCGGCGCGTCGTTTCCCTGCTCGATCTGCCCGACGATTTCGGCGTGCTCTGGTTCGGCGGCGCGGCGGAGGCCTTCCGTTTCGCCGCTTCGACGCCGGCTTTGGTGCGGAAAAGGGTCGTGTCAAGTCCGCTGGAACATCCTTCTCTGCACGCGGCGCTCGCTTCCCGCGAAGGGGAACTTGCGTTGCTCGACTGCGACGAGTTCGGCGGGGTTTTGCCGGAAAACGCGCCGTCCGAAACGGGATGCGTCGCGCTTCACCAATTGCAAAGCGAATTGGGCACGACGCCCGATTTTTCCGTTTTGAAAGCGGCTTATCCCGACGCCTTGTTTCTGGTCGATGCGGTCCAATCGGCGGGAAAACGGCCGCTTCCCCGCGAAGGAAATATTTTCGTGATCTCGGGCGGCAAACTCGGCGTTCCCGGAGGAGGAGCGGCGCTGATTTACGACGCCGCGCATCCGGCGTTGCGCGAATGGATGGAACTTCGCCGCCGCTGGCGGAGCGAACTTTATCTCGGCGACCGGCTTTTCGCGCCGTCGTGTCTGGCGATCGAATGCGCGCTCGAACTGAAGATCAAACAGCGCAGTTCCGAACTTTTCCGGACGGGGCGGATCAACCGCTTTCTGCGGGAAAATTGCGCGGCGCTCGGCGCGCTTCCGACGATCCCGTATGAAAAGACGGATTGCCGGATTTTGCATTTTCATTTCCCCGACCGGCAGGGGGCGATCCTCGTGCGGATGCTTTCGGATGCGGGGATCATGTGTTCGGCGGGGAGCGCCTGCGCTTCCGAAAGCGACCGCCCGTCCCCCGCGATGCTGGCGCTCGGTTTTCCGCGGGAAACGGCGTACAGCGCATTGCGGTTGAGTTTTGATTTTTCCAATACCGAAGACGAAGCGCGCCGCTTCGTTTCCGTACTCGGCGACGTGCTGCGCCGTTATTGAGCGAAAGAAAGGGTTTGTCGTCATGTGGAGTTCGATCGGCGGATTTTTATTGAACGTCGCGGCGGTCGTTTTTGTTTTCGTCGCACTGGGGTTTTGCATCATTTCGCATGAATTCGGTCATTTTCTCGCCGCGAAGTGGAGAGGGCTTCGCGTCGACGCCTTCGCTTTCGGTTTCCGGCCGTTCTGGAGAAAAAAGTACGGCGGGGTCGAATACCGCATCGGATGGCTGCCCTTCGGCGGCTATTGCGAGATCCCGCAGATCGACGCGACGGACGACGTTCCCCGCGCCGCCGACGGTACGGAACTGCCGCGCGCCAGGGCGCTCGACCGTATTCTCGTCGCTTTCGCGGGACCGCTTTTCAACATCCTCGGCGGTCTTCTCGTCGGGATCGCCGTGTGGGCACTCGGAATGCCGCAAAGTTCCCCTGAAATGCGCGAAATGACCGTGCGCGCCATCGATCCGACGGGACCGGAATACGCCGCCGGACTGCGCGTCGGCGACAGGATCGTCGAGTTGAACGGGAAAAAGTTCCGCCTTACCTGGGAAAATTTTTTCCGGGAAGTGGTTTTTTCGGTCGGAAATGTGACGCTCGGCGTTGAACGCGACGGCCGCCGTTTCGGAATTTCCTACGTTCCGCGCGCGGATCCGCTGATGGAAAACGCGGGGACGCCCTCTTTCCTTGTCTGGATCCCGTTGGAACTGCATCCGGAAAAAGGTTCGATCGCCGAACGCGCCGGAGTGCGTTCCGGCGACCTCCTCGCGGCAGTCGACGGCAAGGACGTTTTCGGTTTCGCCGAGTACCAGATGGCGCTCGACCGGTCGGCGGGGAAGGCGGTCGCGCTTGATCTTTACCGTGACGGACAGCCCGTGTCGGTGACGCTTGTCCCGGAAAAGATTTCCGGTGCGGGACGCGCCTATGCGTTGCTCTCGATCCGCAAGACGGATGACGGCGTTTTCGTCGTTTCGGTCGATCCGGACGGTCCCGCCGCCCGGGCGGGGATCCCCTCCGGAGCGAAACTGGTTTCCGCCGGAAACCGGACGATCTCGGAAACGGGCGACTTGTCGCAGATCCTCCGTGATACGGGTGCGGACGGGGTCGAGATCGTCTGGAGCGTCGACGGCGACATCCGGCACGCGACGCTTCACCCGGAAATCCTTTATCCGCATTCGATCGGCGCCGAAATTCTGTCGATCGACCATCCGACGCCCTGGCATCAACTGGTTTCAGCGCTGGATATGAGTTGGAAAAGTCTCCGCGGCATCGCCGTCGGCATCGGTCACCGTCTGGGATGGACGGAAAAACAAAGTTCGCTCAAAGTCGAACATATGTCGGGCCCCCTCGGAATCGGGATGGTGCTTTACGAGAGCGTGCGCCATTCCTCTTTCGGATACGCATTGTATTTCATCGTCGCGATCTCGTTCGCGCTGGCGATCTTCAATCTCCTGCCGCTTCCGGTACTGGACGGCGGGCATATCCTTTTCGGGGTGTTGGAGATCGTTCTCCGGCGGTCCCTGCCGTCGTCGGTGGTCAAGACGCTGTCGCTGGTTTTCGTGATTCTGCTTGTCGCGCTGATGATCTTCGTGACCGTTTCCGACGGGAAACGGTTTTATCGCCGGTATATTCCCGTGGAGAAAACCCGATGACACGCCGTAAAACCAGACAATTGATGCTCGGTCGCGTCGGGGTCGGCTCGGATTTCCCCGTGTCGGTCCAGTCGATGGCGACGGTTCCGCTCGCTTTCAAGGAAAATCTGATCGCCCAGATCGCGCGACTCGAAGAAAAAGGATGCGACATCGTGCGTGTGGCGCTCGATTCGGAAGCCGACGCACCGATCCTCGGCGAAGTCTGCCGCCGCGTCGGCTGTCCGGTCGTGGCGGACATTCAATTCTGCGCGGCGGCGGCCGCCGCCGCGATCCGTTGCGGCGCGGCGGGCGTGCGGGTCAATCCCGGACTTTTCCGCGACGACGCCGAACTTGAAACGATGGCGCGCCTCGCGGCGGAACGGAACGTCCCGATCCGGGTCGGAGCCAATTCCGGAAGCATCGGGAAGCCGGCCATCGAACGGGGTTTGAGCCGGGGACTGGATTTCCCCGCCGCGCTCGGCGCCGCCCTCGTCGAAGGCGCGCTCCGGCAATGCGAAAAATTGGAGCGTTTCGGCGTGCGCGCGATCAAAGTCGCGCTCAAAGCCAGCAGTGTGCCGGTAACGCTCGCCGCGTGCCGGGAATTCGCCGCGCGCACCGATTATCCGTTGCATCTGGGCGTGACCGAAGCGGGCACGCCCCGCACGGGGGTCGTCAAATCCTGCGTCGGGATCGGCACGCTTCTCAACGAAGGCATCGGCGACACCATCCGCGTCAGTCTGACCGCGCCGCCCGAAGAGGAGGTCACGGCGGGCATCCGCATCCTCGAAGCGTGCGGATTGCGGGACGCAACGCCGGAGATCGTCAGCTGTCCCACTTGCGGACGAACGGAAATCGATCTTTTCATGCTCGCGGAAAAAGTCGAAGAACTGGTCGATTCCGTCAAAGCATCCGGAAAAAAGATCTCCCTCAAAAAGATCGCGGTCATGGGCTGTCCCGTCAACGGCCCCGGCGAAGCGCGTGAAGCGGATCTCGGTCTGGCGGGCAGCCGCGACGGCAAAGTATTGCTTTTTTCGCATGGCAAGACTCTCGGCGTCTATCCGGAAGCGGAAGCTTTGGAGCGTTTGCGCCGCGCCGTCGAGGAGAGAAGCGTTTAACGCGTTTCGGCGAGCGCGCGGGCGAATTCCGCGCTCTCTTTGCCCCAGAGCATCCGCGCGATCTCAAGCACCGCGCCGCGCGGCGCTCCCGCCGCACGGAATTCATCGAAAAAGATCCGGCGTCCCGCTTCGGGGGAGGGCGCCGTCCGGTTTTCGCACCGGCGCAAAAGGAAGGGATCGCGCATCCAGTTGCGCGCGAACATCGCTCCGGCGGCGCGACATTCGCCGAGGATGGCGATCGTTTCTTCGTCGAAACCGAGATCGCCGTTGAGGATGAGCGGCTTTCCTCCCGCGAGTTCGGCGCAACGCCGGAATCGCTCCCTGCGGTCGGGTACGGCGCGATAGGATTCCTCCACCGTGCGGCAATGGTAAAAAATGCAGTCGATCGCCGGCGACGCGGCGAGTTCGGGCAAAAAATCTTCGATCTCGCGCCAGTTGCTCCTGCCGGAACGGATCTTCACCGAAAACGGCAGATTTCCCGTCTTTTCCCTGACGCTTTGCGCGATGCGTCCGATCATCGAAACGTCCGCCAGCACGGCGCCGCCGGCGCGGCGGCGTACGACCCGCCGGCTCGGACAGCCGCGAGTGAGGGTGATCCCCGCGATGCCGAAAGTTTCCGCCGCGTGCGCCGTTTCCGCGATTTTGTCGGGGTCGTCGCCCATAAGCTGAAGCGTCGCCGGTCTGCCCGTCGCGAGAAACGGTGCGAGAAACCGCGCGACGGCTTTGCCCGGGACGGCGGCGGCGGAAACGCGCAGAAACGGCGTCATCCACCGCGACGCGAGGTCGAGTTTCGCGACCGCGGCGACAAAAGCGGCGCGCGCGACGCCTTCCATCGGACCGGGCCAGATTTCACATTCGGGAAAAGTTTTCATGCTCATAAAATATATGCGCGAAGACGATTTTTCCACCTTGATAAATCGCTCCGCGCGGGTTATTTTAAGAGAAAGCATCGTCCCATAGAGCATTTTCTTTAAGGAAGGAGTTTTTCATAATGAGTCCGATTTCCGCTTTGCAACGTGCGCGCGCCGCTTACGCGCCGAAACTGCCCGGAGCCCTGAAAAACGGCGCCGCCGTCGCCGTCGCCGAAGGCGCCGCCACGAAATCCGTCGCCGATTGCGACAAGATCGCCGCGCTTTTTCCGAAAACCTACGGCAGTCCCGTGCTGACGTTTTCCCCCGGTGAAAACACCGCGGAACGCTCCGCGATCAACGTCGGCGTGATCCTTTCCGGCGGACAGGCGCCCGGCGGGCACAACGTGATCGCCGGACTTTTCGACGGACTCAAAAGCCTGAATCCCGGCAACCGCCTTTTCGGTTTCCTCAAAGGCCCCGACGGGCTCGTCAGGGATGAAGCCGTGGAACTGACCGCCGATTCCGTCGATGCGTACCGCAACACCGGCGGATTCGATATGATCGGTTCCGGACGCACCAAACTGGAAACGCCCGAACAATTCGCGCTCGCCGAAAAACATTGCAAATCGCGCGGTATTTCCGCGCTGGTCATCATCGGCGGCGACGATTCCAACACCAATGCCTGCGTACTCGCCGAATACTTCAAGGCGCACGATTCGGGCATCCAGGTGATCGGCTGTCCTAAAACCATCGACGGCGATCTCAAAAACGAGTGGATCGAAGCGAGTTTCGGTTTCGACACCGCCTGCCGCGTTTACAGCGAACTCATCGGGAATCTCTGCCGCGATGCGAATTCCGCCAAAAAATATTGGCATTTCGTCAAACTTATGGGACGTTCGGCGAGCCATATCGCGCTGGAATGCGCGTTGCAGACCCATCCCAACGCCGCGATCGTTTCCGAAGAGGTCGCCGCCGAAAAACAGACGCTCGGAGAAATCGTCGGCAAGATCGCTTCGATCGTCGCCGCCCGCGGCAATGCGGGACTGAATTTCGGCATCGTGCTCGTCCCCGAAGGACTGGTCGAATTCATCCCCGACATCAAAAATGTGATCGCGGAACTCAACGACCTCCTCGCGGCGAACGCCGCCGAGATCGAAAAACTCGACGCCCTCGGCAAAGCGGATTTCGCCGCCGGAAAATTGAGCGCGGCGTCCGGGGCGACTTTCAAGGCGCTTCCCGAAGGCATCCGCAAACAGCTTTGCAACGACCGCGATCCCCACGGCAACGTGCAGGTCTCGCTCATCGAAACCGAAAAAATGCTCGCCGAGATGGTCGGCAACCGCCTCAAAGAAATGAAAGCCGAAAACGCCTACAAAGGCAAATTCGCCACGCAGACCCACTTTTTCGGATACGAGGGTCGCTGCGCCGCGCCGTCGAATTACGATGCCGACTACTGCTACGCGCTCGGTTACAATGCCGCCGCGCTGATCGGCGCGGGGCGCACCGGTTATATGTCGAGCGTCCGCAATACGACGAAAGACGCCGCGGAATGGATCGCCGGAGGCATCCCGATCACGATGATGATGAACGTCGAACGCCGCCACGGCGTCGACAAGCCGGTCATCCGCAAGGCGCTGGTGGAACTTTCCGGCGCGCCGTTCCGCTATTTCGCTTCCGTCCGCGACAAGTGGGCGATCGAGACCGATTACGTCTATCCCGGCCCGATCCAGTATTTCGGACCGTCGGAAGTCTGCGACCAGATTACCAAAACGCTCGAACTGGAAAAGAAATAAACTATGGCGGACACTTCGATCGACGTCGCCTATGTGGCGCAACTCGCCCGGCTCGAAATCGATCCGGCGCAAACGGAAAAACTCCGGCGGGAACTCGGCGACATCGTTTCCTACATCGCCAAGCTCGACGAGGTCGACGTTTCCGGCGTCGAACCGACCGTGCACGCTCTTTCAAGGAGCAACGTCTGGCGGGAAGACGTCGCGAAAGATTCTTTCCCGCGGGAAAAAATGCTCGCGAATGCACCGGAAACGATCGGCGGCGATCTGATCAAAGTGCCGCAGGTCCTGCCGGGAGAAGGGAGCAACTGAAAAATGGCAAACGTCGATTTCGCGACGCTCGGCGTCGTTTCCTGCGCTGAGGCTCTGGCGCAAAAAAAGTATTCCAGTCGTGAACTCGTTTCGGCGATGCTGGAAAATATCCGCCGGTCGGACGGCAGAATACACGCCTTTTTGAACGTGGACGAAAACGCCGCGCTCGCCGCGGCGGATGCTTCCGATGCGCGCCGCGCCGCGGGCGCGCCGCTCAGTGATTTCGACGGCGTACCCATCGGCGTCAAGGACAACATTTCCGTCGAAGGCGAGACGCTTTCCTGCGCCGGAAAAATTCTCGCGCCCGTGCGTTCGCCCTACGACGCGACGGCGATCACCCGGCTCAAAAGTCAGGGGTTTATCCCCTTCGGGCGGCTCAATATGGACGAATTCGCAATGGGGTCCAGTTGTGAAAACAGCGCCTTCGGACCGACCGCGAATCCGCTTGACGTCGGGCGTGTGCCCGGCGGTTCTTCCGGCGGCAGCGCCGCGGCGGTCGCCGCGAAATTCGTCCCCGCCGCGCTCGGTTCCGATACCGGCGGTTCGATCCGTCAACCCGCCGCCTTTTGCGGTGCGGTCGGATTGAAACCGACCTACGGGCGCGTATCGCGCAGCGGACTGGTCGCTTTCGCGTCGAGTCTCGACCAGATCGGGCCGCTCGCCCCCTGCGTCGAGGATGCCGCCGCCGTTTTCGACGCGATCTCCGGACACGATCCGCTGGATTGCACTTCGCTGGAACTGCCCGGCGCGAAAACGCTTGCCGCCGTGCGTGCCGTCGCCCGCACGAATCCTCTTTCCGGTATGAAAATCGGTCTGCCCGGAGAATATTTCGGCGCCGGGGGGATCTCTTCCGGAGTCGCCAAAGTGATGGACGACGCCGTCGCCGCCTTGCGGAAACTCGGAGCCGACGTCGTGGAAGTCTCGCTCCCCCATACCGAATACGCCGTTGCGGTCTATTACATCGTCGCCACCGCCGAAGCGAGCGCCAATCTCGCGCGTTTCGACGGTATCCGCTACGGGGACCGTAAAAAAGGCGCGGATCTTGTCGATACTTATTTCAAGAGCCGCGGGGAAGGTTTCGGTGCCGAGGTCAAACGCCGCATCCTGCTCGGCACATATGTGCTTTCGAGCGGCTATTACGACGCCTATTATCTCAAAGCGCAGAAAGTGCGCACGCTCATCCGGCGCGATTTCGAGGAAGTTTTCCGGAAATGCGATCTGCTGTTGACTCCGGTTACGCCCGACGTCGCTTTCCGTTTCGGTGAAAAGAGCGACCCGTTGCAGATGTATTTGTCGGACATTTTCACGATCGCGCTCAATCTCGCCGGAAATTGCGGCGTGAGCATCCCCGGCGGCGTCGATGCGGAAACGGATCTGCCCGTCGGCATCCAGCTGATCGCGCCCGATCTCGCCGAAGATCGTCTGCTTGCGGCGGCGGCGGCGTACGAAAAGAACGTGTTTTCGTTCCGTCCCGCGCCTTTCGGGTGCTGATATGGTCGTACTCGGAATCGATCCGGCGATCCGCACGACGGGGTACGGCGTGATCCGCGTCGAAGGCGCGAAAATCGGGATCCTCGATTGCGGGACGATAACCAACTCCCAGCGTCTGCCGCATTCGGAGTGCGTCCGCCGGATTTACGGAGGAATTTCCGAACTCGTCGAAAAATATCATCCCGACGCGGCGGCGGTGGAAAGTCCTTTCGTCGGACGCAACGCGTCGACCGCCATCATCCTCGGCATGGCACGCGGTGCGCTGCTGACGGCTTTGAGCAATGCCGGCGTGCCCGCTTTCAGTTATACGCCGAGCGCGGGCAAACAGGCGGCGGCGGGCAGGGGGTCCGCGACCAAGGAACAGGTCGCGGTGATGCTCGCTTCGGAACTGGGCATTTCCATCGAATCGATCCCGCTTGACAGCACCGACGCGCTCGCGCTGGCGATCTGCCACGCCCAGCGGGCGATGCATCCCGAATACGGGAAACTGGGAAATCCTCTGTAAATGGCGGCGGACTGCCATACGCATATCGCGCGCGGCGGCAAAGAACTGCTTTCCGCGGAACACATCATCGCACCGTGCGTTTCACTCGAATATCATCCCTGGCGCGTTCCCGGAAATTTCACCGCGTTGCCGCCGGATTTCATACGGGAAGCCCCCCGCGCCGCCGCTCTCGGAGAATGCGGGCTCGACCGCCTGCGCGGCGCGCCGCTCACGGTGCAGATGCGCGCCTTTGAGGAGATCTGCCTCCTCGCCGAAACGCTTCGCAAAGGGCTGGTCGTTCACGCGGTGCGTTGCGACGCCGAGATCTTCGCGGTGCTCGCGCACTTTTCGGGAAACGTGCTCATCCACGGGTTTTGCCATACTCCGCGCCGGTTGGAGACCCTGCTTGCAAAAGGTTTTTTCGTATCGCTTGCCCCGTTTGCCTGGCGGCGGGGAGAATTGTCCTCCTTTCTCAAACGGACGGGGGTCGAACGCATCGGCTTCGAGAGCGACGACGGCGCCGTCGCCGTCGGGGAGATCGTCGATGCGGCGCAACGGGAACTTGAAATTCCCGGTCTCGACGAAAAAAGCGAACTTGTTTTCGCGCGTTTTCTCGGCGCGGCGGATTGAAAAAAACCGTTTTTTTTTCTTGCGGAAATCCCGCCGGAGCATTATATTTTAAGAAGAGCAATCAAACAGGCGGACAACCGCCGAAAAATGGAGTTTTTCAAATGAAAGTCGTCGTCGCTTATTCGGGTGGACTTGACACCTCGGTGATCGTCAAGTGGGTGAAAAAAGCATACAAGGCCGAAGTCGTCTGCTACTGTGCGGACGTGGGGCAGCAGGAGGAACTCGACGGGCTTGAAGCCAAAGCGATCGCCACCGGCGCGAGCAAGTGCATCATCGACGACCTCAACGAAGAATTCGCCCGCGATTTCATCTTCCCGATGTTGCAGGGCGAAGCCATCTACGAAAACAATTATCTGCTCGGCACGTCGATCGCCCGGCCTCTCATCGCCAAACGCCTCGTCGAAGTCGCCAAAGCCGAAGGCGCCGACGCCATCTGCCACGGTGCGACCGGCAAAGGCAACGATCAGGTGCGTTTCGAACTCAACGCCAACGCCATCGACCCCTCGATCAAAGTCATCGCCGCCTGGCGTGATCCGAAATGGACGTTCACCGGACGTCTGGATATGATCGAATACGCGAAAAAGAACCATATCCCGGTCAGCGTTTCGGCGAAAAAGCCCTACAGCATGGACCGCAACCTCTTGCACATCAGTTTTGAAGGCGGAATCCTCGAAGACCCGTGGAATGAATTCCCCGAGGAGATCGCCGTGATGACGTCGCCGCTTTCCAAGGCGGCGGCAAAGGCGGAAGACGTGATCGTTTCCTTTGAAAAGGGCATCCCCGTCAAGATCAACGGCAGGAAATACAGTCCCGCCAACATTATGCGTAAACTCAATGAGATCGGCAGCCGCCACGCGGTCGGCCGCGTCGACATCGTCGAAAACCGTTTCGTCGGGATGAAAAGCCGCGGCGTCTATGAAACCCCCGCCGGCACGATCCTGCAGAAAGCCCACCGCGGTCTTGAAGAGATCACGCTCGACCGCGAAGTGATGCATTTGCGCGACAGTCTGATCCCCCGTTACGCGGATATGATCTACAACGGTTTCTGGTATGCCCCCGAACGCGAAATGATTCAGGCGCTTATCACCGAAAGTCAGAAATTCGTCACCGGCGACGTGAGGGTGAAACTTTTCAAGGGCGCCTGCCACGTTACCGGCCGTCGCAGTATTTACAGTCTTTACGATGATTCGATCGCCAGTTTCGAGGGCACCGAATCCTACGATCACAAAGATGCCGCGGGTTTCATCAAACTCAACGCTTTGCGGTTGAAAGTGCTCGCGCGCAGCCGGCAGAAACGCTACTGATCTTTCGTGCGGAACGATGCGGCGGACTTCCGGGCGTCGCACCGTTCCCGCCGAAGGCGGAAAAATATGGCACGCGTCGTTCTGGAAAAGATCCGCAAAAGTTACGGCGGCGAAACGGTTCTCGATGATCTGTCGCTGGAAATCGCCGACGGCGAGATCTTTTTTTTGCTCGGACCTTCCGGATGCGGGAAATCGACGCTTTTGCGCATTCTCGCCGGACTGCTGAAAGAAGACGGCGGCGCCATTTTTTTCGACGGGGAACCGATCGGGTCGCTCCCGCCTGAAAAACGCCACGCGGCGATGGTCTTCCAGAATTACGCGCTCTGGCCGCATATGAACGTGCGGGAAAACGTCACGTTCGGTTTGCGGTGCGCGAAAATGAATGCCCGCGACGCCGCCCGCCGTGCCGACGAAGTCCTTGAAAAAGTCCGAATGCGGGAGTTCGCCGACCGGAAGATCCAGGCGCTTTCCGGCGGTCAGCAGCAGCGGGTGGCGCTGGCGCGGGCGCTGGCGCTGAAACCCCGGTTGCTGTTGCTGGACGAACCGCTTTCCAATCTTGATGCACGGTTGCGGGAAACGATGCGCGGCGAGATCCGCGACGTCTGCCGTTCCGAGCATCTCACGGCGCTTTACGTCACGCACGACCGGCAGGAGGCGTTTTCCGTCGGCGACCGTATCGCGCTGATGCGGCGCGGCGCGATTTGTCAGACGGGTACGCCGGAGGAAGTTTACGATTTCCCGCGCGATCGGTTTTGCGCCGAATTTCTCGGTGACGTCAACGTCCTTTCCGGATCGACCGCGGACGGTTTTTTCACGACGGAGTTCGGCAAATTCCGGCTCGGTCGCGAGATCCCGGGCGCCGCGACCGCGATGATCCGTCCGGAAGAGATCAAGGCGGTCGCGCCGGGATGCGGTTTCCCCGCCCGTATCCGGTCGGTTCTCTACTTGGGGGACAGCCGCGTTTTCAAAGCGGAAACGCTCGCCGGAAACGTCGGACTCGCAGTCCGCGAATGCGCCGGGTGCGCGCGCCGCGAAAACGAAATCGTGCATTTGGATTTCGCCGCCGGAAAACTGCTGAATCTTTTTGAAGCGCGATGAAAAAAACATTTTTCTTTTTTGTCGCGTTGCTGGCGGTGCTGTCGGCGCTGCCTTTTTCTTTCCGCTTCCGGACGGATGAGTTTTCCGCCGTCCCCGAAGACGCCGATGTTCTGGTCGTAATCACGCCGCACGGCAAGTCGATCCGCGACGAATACGAACGGGCTTTCCGCCGTTATTATTTTGCCAAGCGCGGGCGCGACGTCCGCATCGACTTCCGCGTGCCCGGAGGCACTTCCGACGCCGTGCGGTATGTCGCCGACCGTTTTGAAGCGGAATTCCGCCGTTATTACACCGCGACCGGAGCCGTTTGGAGCGAGGAGATCGCCCGGACTTTTTCCGATCCGGCGAGCGACCGGAGCAACGCGCCCGAAGCCGTGCGCGCGGCGCGTGCCGCATTTCTCGCTTCGGACGTCGGCATCGGCATCGACGTGATGGCGGGCGGCGGCGTTTTCGATCATGAAAAACAGGCGCGGCGCGGTTTCGCCGTGCCCGGAGATCTGGAAAAACGCCATCCCGAATATTTCCGGGATATTCCCGCCGATTTCGGCGGTTCTCCCGTATACGACCGTGAGGGACGCTATTATTCCGTGGTGCTTTCCACATTCGGCATCGTCTGCAATCTCGACCGGTTGAAGGAAAAAAATATCCCCGTCCCCGAAACCTGGGCGGATCTCGCGCGACCGGAATTTTTCGGGATGATCTCGGTCGCGGATCCGACTAAATCCGGTTCCGTCACCAAGTGTTTCGAGATCATCATCCAGCAGGCGATGAATGAAGCGGATTCCCCTGCCGAAGGGTGGGCGCGCGGCATCAACCTCGTCAAGCGCATTTTCGGCAATGCCCGGAGTTTTTCCGACAGCGCGGCGACGATCGTCCGCGAGGTCGGCGAGGGCAATTCCGCCGCCGCCATCGCGATCGATTCCTATGCGATAAGCGAGCGGGAATACCGCAAAGAACTTTTCGACGGCGACGCGCGTCTGGCATACATCATGCCGAAAGGCGGTACTGCGGTTTCCGGCGATCCCGTGCAGGTGCTGCGCGGCGCCCCCCATCGTCGGGTCGCCGACGATTTTCTCGATTTCCTCTTTTCGCGCGAAGGTCAGACGCTTCACTGTTATCGCGTCGGCACGCCCGGAGGACCGGAAATCTATCCGCTGAACCGTCCTCCCGTGCGCCGTGACATTTACGACGAAAATTACCGGCGTTACGCATTTGATCCCGACGCCGATCCCTACCGCGCCGGAGAAAATTTTGTTTATCACGCGGAGCGGACGGGGCGTTTTTATCCGCTGATCCGGCAGACGATCAAACTTCTGATGCTCGACTGCCGCGACGATCTGGTCGCCGCTTCCCGCGCGATCCGGCTCGCCGGAGGCCCGCAGAAAGTCCCGCGCGCGGCGGCGGAGTTCGACGCCTTGCCTTTTTCGTATGAAGATGCCGACGCGGCGCTGGCGGCGTTGACCGTCCGCCCCGGAAACGATGCCGCCGCCGTCGCCCGGACGATGCGCCGGTGGAGCGACTTCGCCCGTGAACATTACCGCCGGGCGGCGGAACTGGCGAAAGCGGGGTTGTGATGCGCGTACAAAAAATCCTTCAAATTTTCGGCTGTGCGGCGGCGGCGCTTTTTCTCGGCGTTTTTCTGCTTTTTCCCGTCGCGACGATCGTCGCCAACGGTTGCGACTTGCATCTCGCAGCGGAAATTTTCCGCAACCGCGTCTATCTCGGCGCACTTTGCAACAGTACGCTCATCGCGTGTGTGACGACGCTGATCTCGGCGGCGATCGCGCTTCCTCTGGCGTTGTTGTACGACCGTTTCCGTTTCCCCGGACGGGAAGGATGTTCGTTTTTGATGTTATTGCCGATGATCCTGCCGCCTTTCGTCGGCGCGCTCGGATTTCAGCAGATTCTGGGATATTACGGGATCGTCAACACGCTGTTGGTCAAATTGCATTGCACGCCCGTTGATTTTCTCGGAGGGAACGGGACGTTTTGGAGTGTCTGCGTGATCGAAGCGCTTCATCTTTATCCGATTTTCTACCTCAATCTCGTTACCGCGCTCGCCAACGTCGCTGCGGCGTCGGAGGGTGCCGCCGCCAACGCCGGCGCGGCGCGTGTCGGGCGTAGTTC
>JAKSOG010000031.1 GCA_024405715.1 Victivallaceae bacterium
TTTTGATCCACGGCAGCGCGGCGGCTTCGGGATCGGGTCCGGCGACGTATTCGTGTTCGGGGAAATACGTCCGCGCCAGACGGGACATCGTTTCGCGTTTCGCCATCACAAGGACACCGTCGCCCGCTTCGATTTTCGAGCCGCCGCGCGGAGAAAGCAACTCTTCGCCGCGCCGGATCATCATCACCAATGCGTTTTCAGGGAAACCGATTTCAGCGAGCGTGCGCCCCGCGCAGGGGCTTCCGGGCGCAACGGTGAATTCGTACATGTCGCTGCCGGAACTCGCACGGGTGACTTCCAGTTCCAACGGCAACCGGACGCGGTCGTCCGCCCGCCGCGCCTTGCCGAGCATCCGGGCGACCGGCATCAGCGTCGCTCCCTGGATGAGGATCGACGTCAGCACCATGAAGAAGATCATATTGAACATCATCGACGACCCCGGAAGATTCTGCGCCAACGGAAATGTCGCCAGCACGATGGGGGCGGCGCCGCGCAACCCTACCCAGGAGATCAGGAGATTGTCGCCGGCGGAACGCCCGCTGCCGATGGAGCAGAGAAATACCGCGACCGGTCGGGCTACGAACATAAGAACAAGCGACAGAAGCAGTCCCGGCACCAGCACGGAGGGCGCGAAAAGCGCGCCGCGGTCAACGGAAAATCCCAGTGTCGTGAAAAGCGCCACCTGCATCAGCCAGGAAACGCCGTCGCTGAAACGGGAAATGCCCCGTTGATAATTGAAGCGCAGATGTCCCATCGTGATCCCCGCCACATAGCACGCCATCATCCCGTTGGCACCGCACGTTTCACTGCATCCGTAGGTCAGCAGCACGAGGGAAACGCCGAAAACGAAATAAAGCCCTTCGTACTCCATTTTCCAGCGGAAAAAGTACCGTCCGAGCAGACCGAAAAGAACGCCGAAAGCGACCCCCATCGCCATCGAGTAAAACATTTCCCCGACCGCCGCGTACCAGACCACCGCGCTCCCCGCCACGACGGTCATCATCAGCCGGGTGCAAAAATAGGCCATCGGGTCGTTGCTGCCCGACTCGAATTCGAGCAATTCCTTGAGGTTGCCTTCCAGCGCCACGCCGCGGCCGCGCAAAATGCCGAAAACGGACGCGGCGTCGGTGGAGGAAATGATCGCCCCGAGCAGAAGACACCATTTCCAGTCGAAAATGCCGCTGTCCGGATCGTACCAGTCGAGATAACAGTAGGCGCCGAGCCCGAGGATCACCCCGGTGATCAGTACGCCCAGCGTCGCCAGGACGGCGCCGGGAACGAAAACTTTTTTCACCGCGTGAAAACGGGTGTTGAGCCCGCCAGAAAAAAGGATGAACGCCATCGCGACGGTGCCGAGTTCGTTGATCGCGCGGTCGTTGGCGCTGGGGATGTAGACGTTGAGTACCAGTCCGAAGCCGAGAAAGGCGAGCAGAACCGGCATATTGAACCGGCTGGAAAATTTATTGGAAAGCGCACCCCCGAGCATCACCGCGCCCAGGATCGCGATTTTGACGCAGAATTCCCCCGTCATCGGATCGACTCCTCCTTTTCCCGGATAATATAGCTTTTTTTCGCGAAAAATCCACCGTTGCGAAAAAAAAAGCGGAAAAACTTGATTTTTACGTTCTCCGGCGGTATGTTAAATAGATATGAAGCGTTCTTTTTTCATCTCATTTTTTATCGCGTCGCTGGGATTCGCCGGGTGTTCCGTCAACAATCCGGAAAAGGCGGTACACCCGCTCGTGCTGCCCTCGCCAGCGGCCGCACCCGAAGTCCAGGCGGCGCGGATCGCCGAGTACCGCGAGATCACCAAAGGCTTCCCCGTGCGCGGGGTCGGGCTTTTCATCGGCGCCTACGACGGACGCATTTCCAAGGAAAAACTGCTTGACTGCATCGAGGAATGCGGCTTCAACCGCATCTATTGTTTCATCACCAGCGAAACGCAGATGGACGAGGATCTTGAAGAATTTCTCATCGCCGTCGGCAAACGGCGGATCCCGGTCGAGATCGCGATGGATCTTTTTCACTTCTATCCGCGCAAGGCGGGAAACATGTTTCTGCGCCACGTCCGGCCCGGATCTCCGGGCATCCCGGAAATGGTGAAAAAAATTCTGGAATTGAAAGCATCTTCCGGAAGCGCGTATCGCAATCTCACAGGGATCACCATCGCCGCGAACGTGCATTTTTTCAACAGTTCCAACCTCGATTACCCTGCGGACGGACTTTTCGTCTGGGACGAAAACTCTTTCGGCCCCGGACTGGACAACGACGAAATGATGAAAATGACGCTGAAAATGTTGCGCGAACTGCCGCCCTTCCCCGACGATCTGCAGTTGACGATCGGCGTGCCCGACCATTATTCCGAACTTGTCCACGAAGGGAAACTTTCCTGCGGGACGGCGGAAGATTTCGCCGCGGTCCGCAATCCTCCGGCGAAAATCATCCTGCTCAGCCAGGGGAACCGTCCGACGGACACAGTGCGCCGCGTCAAGGACGAAATGACCAATCCGGAGCTTGAGCCGGGCAGCGTCATTTTGCTGCAAAGGATCGCCAACCACACAGCGGTCAGCGACGCACAATTGCGGCGGCGGGACTGGAACGATTTCATCCGCATCACCCGTTACGTCCGGGACAATGTCGGCAATGAACGCAATTTCGGAGGTCTCATCACCGGACCGCTGGTGCTCTTCAAAATCCTGCAGATGGAGCCGTAAATGCGTTGTCCGAAATGCGGCGTCAACAACGACAAAGTGATCGATTCCCGCGGGATCAGCGATGATTCCGGAGTCCGGCGCCGCCGCGAATGTCTCAACTGCTCCTACCGTTTCACGACGGTGGAGGAGATCGTGCCCGAAGAACTGCACGTCGTCAAACGCTCCGGCGAACGCGAAGAATACGACCGCAGCAAAGTCCGCAACGGGATCGTCAGCGCCTGCTTCAAACGACCGATATCCGCCGAAACGATCGAGCGGATCGTCGACGGCATCACGCATCGGTCTACCGCCAGTTCAAAGACGTCCGGGACTTCATTTCCGAAGTCAAAGGTTTGAAAAAATGACGCATCCGGAAATCGTGCTGGCGCCGGGACGGGAAAAGTCGCTGTTGCGCCGCCATCCGTGGGTCTTTTCCGGCGCGATCGCTTTTGTTTCAAATGGAGTGCGTACAGGCGAAGTCTGCCGTGTTTTGAGCGCCGACGGGAAATTTCTCGCCTGGGCGTCTTTCAGTCCGAAATCGCAGATCGCGGCGCGGGCGTGGAGTTTCGATGAAACGGAAAGCATCGACGCCGCATTTTTCCGCGAACGGATCGCGGCGGGCGCCGCGTTGCGGGAAAAACTGGGCCTCGCCGGCGCCGATTCCGGTTGCCGGCTGATCTTCTCGGAATCCGACGGTCTTCCCGGCGTCGTCGCCGACCGCTACGGGAAATTCGTCGCGTTGCAGATCCTGTCGGCGGGGGCGGAATTTTTCCGGACGGAAATCGTCGATGCGCTGATGCGCCTGCCGGGGATCGAAGGCGTTTACGAACGCAGCGACGTTTCGATCCGCCGTTACGAAAATCTGCCGTCGCGGAGCGGAGTCGCCGCGGGCGCGACACCGCCCGACGAGATCGTCATTCGCGAAAACGGAATGCTTTTTTCCGTCGATCCCGTCCACGGGCAGAAAACGGGATTTTACTTCGATCTGCGCGACGTCCGGCGGAAAGTGAAAGAACTTGCCGCGGGCAAACGCGTACTCAACGTTTTTTGTTACACGGGGGGATTTGCCGTCGCCGCGCTTGCCGGCGGCGCGGAATCGTTGCTCAACGTCGACTCGTCCCGTCCGGCATTGCAACGGGCGCGGCGCAATCTGGAATTGAACGCATTCCAGGACAAACCGTGCGAATTGCGCGCCGCCGACGCCTTCGGGGAACTCGACCGTCTGCGCGACGCGGGGGAAAAATTCGACCTCGTCATCCTCGATCCGCCGAAACTCGTCGATTCCAAAAGTCATCTTTTGCGCGGCTGTCGCGCCTATTCCATGCTGGCGCGGCGCGGATTTGAATTGCTTTCCGACGGAGGGATTTTGCTCAATCTTTCCTGTTCCGGACTGATGACGGCCGAACTTTTCCAGAAAATCACCGCCGACGCGGCGCTCGAAGCCGGATGCGCCGCATCGATCGTCGGCGCCGTCCGGCAAAGCGCCGACCACCCCGTCGCGCTGGCGGTGCCGGAGACCTTTTACTTGAAAGGGTTGATCTCGGTCAAACGCGGGTCGAACACGGCGATGCCGGACAGATTGCGGTAAAGTTCATCGGCGTCCATTCCGTAACCGATCAGATAGCGGTTTGGCGCCTCGAATCCGGTCCAGTCGGCGTGTTCAAGTCCTCCCGGCACGCGCGGACGGCGTTTATCGACGGCGACGACGGTCCGCACGCTTGCCGCACCGCGTTTTTCGATGTCCGCTTTCAGACGCGCCAGCGTCAATCCGGTATCGAGGACTTCATCGATGAGAAGCACATGCATTCCGGCGGGATCCAGTTTCATCGGTGTCCGGATGTGAAGTTCCCCGGAGGAGGATCCCCCGACGTAGCTTGCGGCGGCGATGGAATCGAATTTCAGCGGCAGGGAAATTTCGCGCACCAGATCGGCGGCGAAAAACATCGCTCCGTTGACGACCGCCGTGCACAAGAGCGGTTTCCCGCGATAAAAAGCACTGATCTCGCGACCGAGTTCAGCGACCCGGCGGGCAATTTCGGCGCGCTCGAAAAGAATCTGCATTTTTCTCCTTTTACATAAAATCCAGCGGATCGACGTCAACGGAAATTTCCACGTTCCCCGGAAACGTCCGGTGAAGCGCAAGCACCCTCAACGCACGACGGACGGTCCCGAGCCGGTCGCCGCGCAGCGTCAGAAGATAACGGTATTTGCCGCGGATCCTCTCGATCGGGGCGCGCAGCGGTCCGGCGACGGTCACCCCGGCGCGGATGTAAGGCGCAAGTTCGGCGGAAAACGTCCGCGCGGCGGCTTCGACGGCGGCATCGTCCTCCCCCTTGAAAAAAACGGCGATCATCCGCGAAAAAGGCGGGAACTTCATCATTTCGCGGAATTCCAGATCGAAGCGGGAAAAACCGGCGAAATCCCCCTCCGCCGCATAGCGGATCACGTCGTTTTCCGGCGAAAAGGTCTGCAAAACGACTTCGCCGGGACGATCACCCCTGCCCGCCCTGCCCGCGACCTGGGTTATCAATTGAAACGCCCGTTCGGAAGCGCGGAAATCGGGCATGCTCAAATTCTGATCGGCGTTGAGGATCCCGACCAGCGTCACGTTGGGAAAATGCAACCCTTTGGCGATCATCTGGGTGCCGACAAGAAGGTCGATCTCGCCGCGGCGGAAACGGTCGAGCACCGCTTCGTAATCGTTGGCGCCGCGCATCGAATCGGAATCCATACGGGCGATGCGCGCGTCGGGAAAAAGCGCCCGGGCGACGCTCTCGATTTTCTCGGTGCCGCTTCCGAGATAACGGATCTCGGGCGATTTGCACTGCGGACAAATTTCCGGCGCGGGGACGACCGCTCCGCAAAGGTGACAGCTGAGCGTTTCGCGCCTTTTGCTGTAAACGTAGTTGACATCGCAGTCGGGACAGCACGCCTCGTAGCCGCATTGCGGACAGCGCAACGTGCGGGCGTAGCCGCGTCGGCTGAGAAAGAGGATCGCCTGCGCCCCTCCGGCGAGACGCCGCCGGACGTTTTCGACGAGTTCGGGGGAAAAGATGCCGTTCTCCCCGCCGGGTTCGCCGATGCGCCGGTCGACGACCGTGAAGCGGGGCGCGGGGCGCGCGCCGACCTGCGAACGCATTTCGGCGAGCAGAAACTTTCCGAGAGAAACGTTGTGCATCGATTCCGCCGACGGCGTCGCCGAACCGAGGATCACACAGGCATTTTCCATTTTTCCGCGCATGACGGCGACATCGCGGGCGTGGTAACGCGGGGATTCCGATTGTTTGTAGGTCGATTCGTGCTCTTCATCGACGACGATAAGTCCCAAATCGGAAAAGGGCGCGAAAAGCGCCGACCGCGCGCCGACCGCGATTTTGACTTTTCCGGAAGCGATGCGCATCCATTCGTCAAAGCGTTCGCCGTCGGAAAGGCGGCTGTGCAATACGCTCAAATCGTCGCCGAAACGCGCCCGGAAACGGCGCACCGTCTGGGGCGTCAGCGAAATTTCGGGGACGAGTACGATCGCGGAACGCCCGCGCGCCAGCGCGGAAGCGATCGCCTGCAGATAGACTTCCGTTTTTCCGCTGTTGGTCACGCCGTGCAGCAGCATCACGCCGGAGCGGTGTTCGAGCATCCGGTCGATCCCGGCGAGCGCATTTGCCTGATCGGGCGTGGGTTCAAGCGGCGAATCGGGGATCACTTCGACGTCGCCGAAAACGTCGCGCCGGCACATTTCCTCGCGGAAGACCAGCAAGCCGTGCCGGAGAAGCGTTTTCAACGCGGAATCGCCGAATCCGGGCAGACGTTTCAATTCCTCGGAAGATGCGTCGCCGCCGGAAAGCAGTGCGCGCAACAACGCGCAGCGGCCTTCGGCGCGGCGGTCGGCGAGATGCGACGCGACGAATTTTTCCGCCTCGGCGCGATCGGCGAGCGAATAGATCCGGCGCACCAGCGGGCGGACTTTGCCGTTGCGCACTGCGGCGGGAAGCAGGGTGCGGATGGCGTGTTCCAGAGGACAGCAATAATACTCCGCCATCCACCGTCCGAGTTCGACGAGTTTTTCCGGGATGGACGCGCGCACCGGGGAAAGTCCGGAAACGGCTTTGAGTTTGTCTTCCCGGAATTCCGCGCGTTGCCCCAGCGACAGCACATACCCTTCACGGCGGCTCCGCCCGAAAGGGACGACGACCGCCGAACCGCAACGGAGAACTTTTTCCAGTTCCGGCGGCACCACATACTCGAATTCGCGGTCGAGCGAAACGTCCGTTATCACTTTGGCAATCATAATCGCGGGGTAATATAGCAACGCACGGCGTGCAATGCAAGTCCGGAATCTTTTCCGGCGCGCGGAGAAAACAGGATTTTCACGCCCGCCCGCGCGAAAAAGAACACCGGGGACGGTTGAAAAGTCCGTCCGAAAGATATATATTACGGATATTCTGTCAACGCTACGGAAACATTAGGAGATAGTCAAAGATGATCACTGCGGCGGAAATGCGGCGCAAATACATCGGTTTTTTCAAGCGCCACGGTCATGCGGAAATCAAAAGCGCGTCCCTGATCCCGGAAAACGATCCGACGTGTCTTTTCAATACGGCGGGGATGCAACCCCTCGTCCCCTATCTGCAAGGGGCGAAGCACCCAGCAGGCAGACGGCTGACCGACTGCCAGAAGTGCGTGCGCACGGGGGACATCGACGACGTGGGCGATGCGGTGCATCTGACCTTTTTCGAGATGCTGGGCAACTGGTCGCTCGGCGATTACTTCCGTGAAGAGGCGATCCGTTTTTCCTTCGAGTTTCTGACTTCGCCTTCGGAATTGAACATCCCCGTCGATATGCTCGCGGTAACGGTTTTCGGCGGCGACGAGGAAGCCCCCTCCGACGAAGAGGCGTTCCGCATCTGGAATTCGCTCGGCATCCCTGCGGAAAGGATCGCGAAACTCGGACGCAAAGACAATTTCTGGGGACCGGTCGGCGAAACGGGTCCCTGCGGCACGGATACGGAAATGTTTTACTGGACGGGACCGAAACCCGCGCCGCAGAAGTTCGATCCCGCGGACAAACGCTGGGTCGAGATCTGGAACGACGTTTTTATGCAGTTCAACCGCCGTCAGGACGGCACCTACGAGGAACTCGCCCAGAAAAACGTCGATACGGGGATGGGACTGGAACGCATCACGGCGGTGCTTCAGGGCAAAGCCAGTTGCTACGACACGGAAATTTTCGGCGGGATTTTCGCCGAACTGGACAAGATCCGCGGCGTCGCGCCGGGAGCGGAACGTTCCGCTTCGGAAAGGATCATCGCCGACCATCTGCGGGCGGCGACGTTCATCATCGGCGACGGCGTCATTCCGGGACGCATCGGCGCGCCCTATGTGCTGCGGCGGCTCATCCGCCGGGCGATCCGCGAAGGCCGGAAATTGGGGGTCGAAGGTCTTTTCACGGCGCGCATCGCACAGGTCGTCATCGACCAGTACGGGGAATTCTATCCGGAACTGCGCGCCAACGCCCCGACGATCCTGGCGGAACTGGAACGCGAAGAAAAACAATTCGCCGCGACGCTCGATCACGGGATGAAGGAATTTCAGAAACTCGTCGACCGGGTTCCCGCTTTCGTCGAACACAAAGTCATTTCCGGCAAAAACGCATTCAATCTCTACGAAACTTACGGGTTCCCGATCGAACTGACCGTCGAAATGGCGAAAGAGCAGAATTTCTCGGTCGACCTCGCCGGTTACGAGGAAGCGGCGAAAAAGCATCAGGAAATGTCGCGCGCCAACAACGAACAGAAATTCAAAGGCGGACTCGCCGACCATTCGGAACAGACCGCGCGGTTGCACAGCGCGACGCACCTGCTTCAGGCGGCGTTGCGCAAAGTGCTCGGCACGCACGTCGAACAGCGCGGCAGCAACATCACCTCCGAGCGGCTCCGCTTCGATTTCTGCCATCCCGAAAAAGTTTCGCCCGAAGAACTCGCCGAAGTCGAAAGACTCGTCAACGAGGCGATCGACCGCGATCTGGAGATCACTTGCACCGAAATGGCGCTCGAAGACGCGAAAAAAACGGGCGCGATGGCGATTTTCAGTGAAAAATATTTCGACCGCGTCAAAGTCTACCGCATGGGCGACGTCAGTTGCGAGATCTGCGGCGGCCCCCACGCTTCCCGTACCGGCGAACTCGGTCATTTCCGCATCCTCAAAGAGGAAAGTTCCAGCCGGGGCATCCGCCGGATCAAGGCGGTTTTGGAGCCGAAAAAATGAACGCATCGGATTTGCTGATCTCGAACCGCGACGGCGTCTGTTCCGTGCGCGTGACGGGGCGCGCGAACTTTGAATACGCGGTCCCGTTGCGGGATCTTGCGCGCAAGATCGACGCGGTCTCCACGTTGGAAATCGACCTCGGCGGCTGTACGGCGATGGACAGCACTTTCATGGGCGTGCTCACGATGCTCGCCGTCGCGTTGCACAGGAGCCGCCGCCCGTTGACGCTCTGCAACGCTTCGGAAACGCTCAAAGCGCTTCTGCGCGGGCTCGGCATCCTCAAACTTTTCGTTTTCACCGAGCGCGCGGAAAACGCGCCGGAAACGCCGGAACTTCCCGCCGGACAAAACGCCGCGGCGGCGTTGCAAGTGGCGGAAACCGTCGTCGAAGCGCACCGGACTCTCGCGCAGGCGGACGCCGAAAACGAAAAACGTTTCGCTGCCGTCATCCGTTTCGCCGAAGCCGACGCGGAAAAACTGCGCGAAGCGGAAAAAAAATAGGGATTTTATCGTCCCCGCCCGCTTGAACTATCGGCGAAACGCCGTTATAATATCTCCGGCTGGATTTTCCCGCCGGACAAACAACAACGGAAAGGAAAACGTGGTATGGTGACCGGATTTGTATTGGTGAACGTCGAACGCACGATGGTCGAAAAGGTGATCGACGGTCTGATGGCGATCGACGGCGTTTCCGAAGTCTATTCCGTTGCGGGAGAATACGACCTTGTCGCGGTGATCCGCGTCGCCGACAACACGGAACTGGCGAAAATCATCGCCGCCGATATGACGGGGATCGCGGGCATCGTCCACACCAAGACGCTGGTGACGCTCAATTCCTACGCCAAAGTCGATTTGGAAAAAGTTTTCGGCTGCTGAAATAAAAAGGAACATTATGAAAGCGTTGAAATCCGGTATCGTTTTCGCGGCGGTTGCCGCCGTCGCGGCGATGCTTGCCGGCTGTATGCCGGACCCCGTGGTCTGTTCCGAAGTATTCCAGCTGGGCGAAGGGGATTGCCTTTACACCAAGTACAACATCTGGTACACCGATCCCCAGGACATCAGCTGTCTCAACATCCAGCAGGGGACTTTCATCCCGATCGGCACGGAAATCGAACCGATCGGCACCGATTACTGGACGCAGCGGATCCGTTTCCGGGATAAAGAAGGTAAAGAATACGCGATCCACTACAACGACGGGTATCGCATCACGTCGATGCGCAACTACATCGAATATACGTTCACGACCGAAAAACCGGAAAAACTTTTCGAGGGCATCCAGCCCAAGGCGCTGTCGCGGATCCGCCGCGGCGAAGTCGTGCCGGGGATGACGCAAAAGGAAGTTCTGCTCGCCTACGGTCCGCCTCCGGCGGCGCGGACGCCCGATCTCCAGAATGAAACGTGGATCTACTGGGTCACGCCTTCGGAAACGATCCGGCTGATTTTCCGCGGCGACACCGTCCGTCAGATCCTGAACATCAATTTATGACAACGGCAACGCTTTCCGCGGCGGAAGCCGCCTGCGCCGCTTCCGGCAGTTGGAGCGGAAACGGCGCTGCGGACGTTTTCGGCGGCGTCTACACCGACAGCCGTCTTGACGGACACGGGAAACTCTTTCTCGCGCTCAAAGGCGAACGCTTCGACGGACACGATTTTCTGGAAGCGGCGGTGCGTTCCGGATGCGCCGGAGTCTGCGTCGATGCCGATCACTCCGATGCCGCGCGAAAGTTCGGAGTCCCCGTCCTGACGGTCCAAGAAACGCTGACGGCATATCAGGGTCTGGCGCGCGCTTTCCGCCGGAAATTTCCCCGTCTCAAAGTCGTCGCCGTCACCGGAAGCGTCGGCAAGACCAGCGTCAAGGAAATGCTCCGCGCCGTGCTGACGGAATCCTCCGCGCCGGAAAAAGTTCTGGCGACAGAGGGGAACACCAACAACCAGATCGGCGTGCCGCAAAACCTTTTCCGCCTGACGCCGGACCACGAATACGCGGTGATCGAAATGGGTACGAGCGCCCCCGGCGAGATCGCTCCGTTGAGCCGGACGGCGGAACCGGACGTCGCGCTGGTCAACTCGATCGCCCCGTGCCATCTGGAAAAATTGATCGACCTCGCGGGGGTGGCGCGCGAAAAAGCTTCCGTCGCCGACGCGCTTGCGGTCGGAGGCACGGCGATCCTGCCGTTCGACGCGCCGGAAAAATCCGTCCTCGCCGAATGCTGGCACGGCAAAAAGATCCTTTCTTTCGGCGACGATCCCGCCTGTGCGATCCGTTCCGAATATCTCGGCGGCGACCTGGGGAAAAGCAAATTCCGTCTTCGTTTTCCCGACGGGACAGTCCACACCGTCGAATGGATGCTCGGCGGGGCGCATCAGGCGCGCAACGCCGCCGGAGCCGCCGCCGCCGCATGGGCGTTCGGCATCGACGCCGGAACGATCTGCCGCGGCTTGCCGAAAACGCGGTTGCCGGGGATGCGAATGAAACGCACGGTTTTTGACGGCGTCGTTTATCTCAACGACGCCTACAACGCCAATCCGGCGAGTATGAAAGCGACGCTCGCTCAATTGGCGGCGTCGGGGATCGACGCCCGGAAGCTCGTACTCGTACTCGGCGGGATGCGCGAACTCGGAACTTTTTCGGAAGCGGCGCACCGCGAGATCGCGGCGCTCGCGGCGGAACTTTTCCCCGCGGGCCGCATCGTGACGGTCGGGGAAGAATTTGCCGCTCTCCCCGCATACCGCCATTTCGCCGACAGTGAAAGCGGCGACTTGCATTCCCTCGTCCGCGAAGGCGATCTGGTTTTCCTCAAAGGTTCGCGGGGGATCGCGCTGGAAAAACTCATCCCCCCCGAAGCGCGATGAAAACGTTGCGTCAGACGCTCGGCGATCTGCTCGTTCCCGGCGAAGCGCCGCCGGATCGCCCCCTGCCCGACGTGATCGTCGCGGATTCCCGGAAAGTAACGCCGGGCGCGCTTTTCGTCGCGATCCGGGGCGTGCATCACGACGGGCACGACCACATCGGCCGCGCCTTGGCCGCAGGCGCTGAAATCATCGTATATGAAAAAGCCATTCCCACGCTTCCCGGAGCGGAATTTTTCCGCGTGACGGATGCGGCGGCGGCGTTTTCGCTTCTGATGCGCGAAAAATGCGGCGCCCCCGATGAAACGCTTGACATCGTCGGTGTCACGGGTACCAACGGCAAGACCAGCACCGTCTATTGTGTACGCCACTTTCTCGAAGCGGCGCGCCGCCCCTGCGGATTGATTTCGACCATCGCGATCTTCGACGGAAAAACGACGGTTCCGGCATCCGGCACGACGCCCGGTGCGGCGACGCTTTTCCCGCTCTTGGAAACGATGAAAAAAAACGCGCTCGGCGTCGCGGCGATGGAATTTTCCAGCCACGCGCTCGACCAGAAACGGGCGGCGGGCATACGCGTGCGCGTCGCGATTTTCACCAATCTTACCGGCGACCATCTCGACTATCATCGCGATATGGACGCCTATTTCGCGGCGAAAAAGCGGCTTTTTTTCGACTCTCTCGCGCCGGACGGCACGGCGGTGATCTCGGTCGACGATCCCCGCGGCAGGGAACTCGCCGCGTCGTTGCGCGGCATCCGCGAAACGGTCACGTTCGGCGCCGACGATCCGGCGGCGCAATGGAAAATCGCCGCCGACGGATTCGATTTCCGCGGTTCGCGTTTTTCGCTGATTTCCGGAAAAACGCAACTGCATATTTCCACTCCGCTCGTCGGAATGCACAACATCCGCAACCTGACCGGCGCGATCCTTGCGGCGCGCGCGCTCGGAGTACCGGATGCGACGCTCGTCGCCGCCGCCGCGCGTCCCGTCGTGATCCCCGGACGACTGGAACGATACGATCTGCCGTCGGGGGCGACGGCATTCGTCGATTACGCCCATACCGACGACGCGCTCGCCAACGTGCTGGGCATTTTGCGGGAAATCGGCAAAGGGAAACTCGCCGTCGTTTTCGGAGCGGGCGGCGACCGCGACATAACCAAGCGTCCGCGGATGGGATGCGTCGCCGCGCGATTCGCCGACGAACTTTACATCACAAGCGACAATCCCCGTTCGGAAGACCCCCAAACCATCCTCGATGAAATCGTTTCCGGGATCCCCGCGGGACGCGCCTTCCGGCGCATCGCCGACCGGCGCGCCGCGATCGAAGAAGCGGTCAAAAACGCACACCGCAACGACATCGTCCTCGTCGCGGGCAAAGGACACGAAAATTATCAGGAAATCAACGGCGTGCGCCGCTTTTTCAGCGATGCGGCGGTGCTGACGTCGCTCGGCGGCAAAGCTTAAAGCGGAAACGCCGCCGGATGCTTGTCGGGATGCCGCAACATCCGGCAGACCGGACACATAAATTCCTTGAGATTGAAAATCTGCGCTTCGTCGGCGCTTTGGCGGAGCGTGACAACGCCGTGTTCGGGAATTTCGATGCGGCAGGGAGCGTTGTCCGCCGCGAGGATCGCCGGACCGCGCAGGACTTCGATCTCGACGACCGAATCTTCCCCGAGGACGAGATGGTTGATCTCCTCGGTGGAATTGCTGAAAGCAAGGCCGAGACCGACGCGGAAAATACTGTGCGTGATGCTCCGGTAATAAGCGGTACTGCCGTGGACGCTCGCCAGCACCGCGCCGTCGCCGACGATTTCGCTCGCGTAAAGTTCCCCGTCGATTTTCACCCGGTAGCGGAGCGCGCTCAACCGGTCGCCGTTGTAGAGGATGAGGTCGTTGATGCCGACGACGCTCCGGTCGCGGAAAGAGCCGCACAGTTTCGGCAGCCGGACAAGTTCGCGCCGGAGCAGGAAATCCTGCAACCGTTTTTCCGGATCGTGCGCGGGACAGGGACGCGCCGTCGCCGCATCGCGCAACGGCAGTTTGGGAACGCCGGGGAAATCGCGTTCCGCGCCGAGCAGCGCGCCGTCGCCGCCGTAGGTGACGATCATCTCGAAATTTTCGCTTTCCTCGAAACCGTATCGTTTCAGAAGCGGACGGACGTCGTCGAGATTTTTGCCGAGCAGTTTGATTTTCATTTCGCTATTCTTCCTCCGGAGCGCGGCGTCCGACGACGGCGTAAAGGATCGCCGCCGCCGCGTTGCCGACGTTGATCGAACTTTTGGCGCCGAACATCGGCAACCCGACGATGCCGTCGGCTTTCGCCAGCGTTTCCGGCAGAATGCCGAGCGCCTCGTTTCCGAAAACGATCGCCAGCGGATATTCGTAACGCATTTCCCACGCCGGCACGCTTCCGGGAAGCGCGTCGGCGCAGAGGATCATTTTGCATCCTTCGGCGCGCAACGCATCGACCGCGGCCGAAGAATCCGGCATCGTCCGGCAGGGCACGAGCAGATCCGTGCCCATCGCCGTTTTCGCGAGTTTCGGATGGGGCGGCGACGGCGTATAACCGCAGGCGATGATCTCCTTCGCGCCGATCGCTTCGGCGATGCGGAAAACGTTTCCGACGTTGTACGCACTGCGCAACCGGTCGAGCACGATCGTGATTTCGTACAAAAAATGACCTCTTTGCCACAATTTTCTCTTCTTTAAAGTAGTACCTTTTTCGCGCTTTTACAAATGATTCGCGCTTGTTTCCGACGACAAGAGGTGTTATATTATACCAAAACATCGCCAACGGAGGGGAAAAATGGTTAAAATCCATCCTACAAGCATCGTTATGGACGGGGCGCAACTCGACGACGGCGTCGAAATCGGGCCGTTTTGCTGTGTCGGGCCTCACGTCAAGATCGGCGCCGGCACGAAACTCATCGCCCAATGCAACATCGACGGGTACACGACGCTGGGCAAAAACAATACGTTGCACCCTTTCGCCGCGCTCGGTCAGGCGCCGCAGGATCACGCTTTCGCGCCCGATACGGTCAGTTATCTCAACATCGGCGACAACAACGTTTTCCGTGAAAGTTTCACCGCGCACCTCGGTACCCATCCCGGCACCGCGACGACCATCGGCAGCAACAATCTTTTTATGAGTTGCTCCCACGTCGCGCATAATTGCAAGATCGGCAATTATGTAACTTTCGCCAACTCTTCGCTCGCCGCCGGATATGTGGAAATCCAGGACGGCGCGATCCTTTCCGGACTGGTGGGGATCCATCAATTCTGCCGCGTCGGACGTTTCGCTTTCATTTCCGGCTGTTCGGTTTTCTCGGTGGATATCCCGCCGTTTATGATCGCCGAAGGACGCAACGGCGCCGTGCGGATGTTCAACAAGATCGGACTTCAGCGCGCCGGATTCAGCGAAGAAGCGATCAACGCGATCAAACATGTTTTCATGATTTTCTACCGTCAGGGTCTCATCCCCAAGGTAGCCATCGAAAAGATCCGCGCCGAAGTCCCGCAAACCCCCGAAGTCGTCGAGTTCATCCGCTTCTGTGAAACGAGTGAACGCGGCGTCATGGGCGGCACCAGCGGCGGACGCCGCAATTAAGCGGATGCCTTGAAAATGGCACAAGCGGAAAAAACGAAAGGATTTTCCGCTTTTTCTTTGTCTTGACAATTCTTTTTACAGGAGAAAAATATGTTGGAAGCACTGAAAAGAAATCCGAAATTCACTCCCCGCCGCGGTCCCGTCGTACTGGCGATCCTCGACGGCGTCGGCTTCGGAAAATTCGCCGACGGCGACGCCGTGAAACAATCCCGTATGCCCGTTTTCAAAAAACTGCTCGCGGAATGCCCCTCGACCAGACTCAAAGCCCACGGCACCGCCGTCGGTATGCCCAGCGACGCCGATATGGGCAACAGCGAAGTCGGCCACAACGCGATCGGATGCGGTCGCGTTTTCTCACAAGGCGCGAAACTCGTCGGCGAAGCCGTTTCCAGCGGCAAACTTTTCGACGGCAAAACCTGGAAAGACGCCGTCGCCAACGTGACCGGAAATTCTTCGACGCTCCATTTCATCGGACTTTTTTCCGACGGCAACGTCCACAGCCATATCGACCACCTCAGGGAAATGCTCCGCCGCGCCAAAAATGCCGGAGTCAAACGCGCCCGCATCCATATCCTTTTGGACGGACGCGACGTGCCGGAAACGTCCGCGCTCGAATACATCGATCCTTTTGAGGATTTCCTCAAAGACCTCAACACTTCCGGCGTCGATTACCGCATCGCTTCCGGAGGCGGACGCATGGTCATCACGATGGACCGCTACGGAGCCGACTGGAATATGGTCGCCAAGGGCTGGGCAACCCACGTCCGCGGCGAAGGAGAATTTTTCCCCGACGCACATTCCGCCGTCACCGCGCTGCGCGAACGTACCGGCGCGATCGATCAGGATCTGCCGCCTTTCGTCATTTCCGACGACGGTAAAACCCCGGTCGGCAAGATCACCGACGGCGACAGCGTCATCTATTTCAACTTCCGCGGCGACCGCAGTCTGGAAATCACGTCCGCCTTTGAAGCCGGAAACGATTTCGACAAATTCGACCGCGGCACCGTCCCCCAAGTCTATTACGCCGGAATGATGGAATACGACGGCGATCTCCACGCCCCCAAAAACTACCTCGTCAATCCGCCCGAAATCGACCGCACCCTCGACGAATATCTCTGCGCTACTAAAATCCGCCAGATCGCCGTAAGCGAGACCCAGAAATACGGTCACGTCACCTACTTTTTCAACGGCAACAAATCCGGAAAATTCGACGAGAATTTCGACGAATACGCCGAAATCCGTTCCGATGTCGTCCCCTTCGAGGAACGCCCGTGGATGAAATCCGCCGAGATCACCGACTTCGTTCTGAAAGCCATCGAAGAAAAACGCGCCGATATGATCCGCCTCAATTTTCCCAACGGCGACATGGTCGGACATACCGGGAACTTCGAAGCCGTCGTCGTCGCCATGGAAGCCGTCGATCTCGCTCTCGATCGCCTCTGCGCCGCCATCAAAAAAGCCGGAGGCGTCCTCGTCATTTCCGCCGACCACGGCAACGCCGACGATATGCTCGATCATAAAAAAGACGGTTCCGTCAAACTCGACGCCGACGGAAACCCCGCACGC
>JAKSOG010000032.1 GCA_024405715.1 Victivallaceae bacterium
TCCGGCGAAAACTTCGTCTGGCTGATGATCCATTCCGGCAGCCGCAACCTCGGCAAGCGCATCGAAGAGCATTATCACGACCGGGCGGCGCAACTCAACGCACGCTACCATACGCCGTTGCGCGATGCGGATCTCGCTTTTCTGCCGATCGCCGAAAAGGAGGGGCACGATTATTTCCGCGATATGAATTACGCTTTGCGCTATGCGCGGGAAAACCGGCGGCGGATGATGACCGCGCTCAAGGAAATTTTCGCGGATTTTTGTCCCGGAAGCTCCTTTTTGCGCGAGATCGACGTCCATCACAACTACGCGGCGTTCGAGGAACATTTCGGCGAAACGTACTGCATTCACCGCAAAGGCGCGACGAGCGCGAAACGCAACGAGATCGGGATCATTCCGGGGTCGATGGGGACGGCGAGTTACATCGTGCGCGGACTGGGAAATCCGGAATCGTTTATGAGCTTTTCGCACGGCGCGGGACGGCGGATGAGCCGCAGCGCGGCGTGCAACGTTTTGACCGTCGCCGAATGCGACGAAGCGATGAAAGGGATCGTTTTCGAGCGGTGGAAACCTTATCGGAAATTCGGCAAGACGCGCGATATGCTCGATCTTTCCGAAGCGCCGCAGGCGTACAAACCGATCGACGACGTGATTTCCGCCGAAAACGACCTCGTCGAAGTCGAGGTGCGTTTGACGCCGCTCGCAGTCCTCAAAGGATGAAGCACAACGTGTTCCCGGCGATTTTACCGCGTGTCGTCTGCGTTGTACGCCGGGAATAAAAAAACGAAAAATTTTTTCGGTTCGCGCCGTACGGACGCTTTTTGTCTTTCGCGTGAATTATATTGACCGCGCAAAGTACCGGGAAAGGAGGTCGGTGATCGGGAAATGCATAAAAACGGAAACCGGAATTTTACAACAAGGAGAAAAAAATGAAGAAATTTCTACTCGCGGTTACGATGATGGCGGTCGGCGTCGCCGCATACGCCGGAAGCACCAATGTGCTCGTGGACGATATGTTCGGCGTCGGCATTTTCTGCGATGCTTCGCAGATGACCTACGTCGACCACAAACTTCCCTCGCTGGACGGCGTCACGGTCCTGGGCAAAGCGGAAGCCCGGCGGTCGATCGTTTCCGTACTCGGCTGTTTTACGGGCGGCGACACGTCGATGGACGCGCTGAAAGCCGAAGCGCTGGCCGCTTACCCTGAAGCGGACGACATCGTCAATCTGGAAATCGACACGCACGTCGTCGGCGTCTTTTTCGTCGCCTACAAGCAGGTCCTCGTGACGATGCGCGGACTCGCGGTGAAGTACAACCGATGAAAACGTTGCACCGCCGGTTTTGCCGGATCACGGCATCCGCGACCGTCGCCGTCGCACTTGCGGGATGTTCGCTTTTCGCGCCGAAAAGCGAAACGGTCACGGTCAATTCGATCCCGCAGGGCGCCGACGTGTGGGTAGGCGGAAAATGCTTCCGGACTCCCTGCGCCGTGGAACTGCCCTGCGGCGAAAACGCATCGCTTTCCATCCGCAAGGAAGGATATCACCCGTATAACAAGCGGCTTTTTGTCACGCTCGGCAGTTGCGGGATGATGGACGTGATCGGCGGATGCATCTGTCTGGTGCCTTTCATCGGGCTGGCGTCGAACAACGGTTCGCATACGTTCGAGGAACACGCGGTCGTCGCCGTGCTGGTCGAAAAAGAGCCCTGAATGCCGCCGCCCGTGCGCCGCACCGGAAACCGGTGCGGCGTTTTTTTTTCGTTGCGCATTTGATAAAAGTGCGATCCTGATTTATATTTTCCCGTTTACAAAAAAGGAGTTCGACGAATGATCGGCGATGAAATACGGCGGCAAAATTCCGCGCTGGAAGAAAGTGCGATCGATCCGCGTTTCGCTTTCAATTCCCGCGACGCGCGGCGCGAATTTGCGGAAGGATCTCCCGGCGAATACGATTTCCGCAACGCTTTCGCGCACGATGCGGACCGCATCCTCCATTCGCACGCTTTCGCCCGCTATATGGACAAGACGCAAGTCTTTTTTCAGGTCGAAAACGATCACATCGCCCGGCGCGCGCTGCATGTGCAGATGGTTTCCCGCATCGCGCGCACCATCGGACGCTGTTTGAGACTCAACGAAGATCTGATCGAAGCGATCTCGCTCGGACACGACATCGGGCATACCCCGTTCGGTCATGTCGGCGAACGGGCGCTCTCGGAGATCCTGATCGAACGGGGCAAGGGGTGTTTCGTCCACAACGCGCAATCCGTGCGCGTGTTGCGGACTTTGGAAAAACGCAACGGACGCTTCCTGAATCTGACGCTTCCGGTACTCGACGGCATCCTCGGCCACAACGGCGAGATCGAATCTCCGGTCTATCGCTATGAAGCTGCCAATCTCCGCTGGGAAGTGCTGGACGAACGGTTGCGCCGCTGTTTTTCCGAACCGAAATACGATGCGTATATTTTTCCGTCGACGCTGGAAGGATGCGTCGTGCGGGTCGCGGACATCATCGCTTATATCGGCAAAGATTTCGAGGACGCCGTGACGCTGAAGATCATCCGGCGCGACGATATGCCGGAATCCGTCGCGCGGATCCTGAAACCGGACAACCGCGACATCATCCGGAGCCTGTGCGACGATCTGATCCGCCGCAGTTACGGCAAGGATCACCTTGAATTTTCTCCGGAGGTTTTCGCGGCGTTTCAGCAGCTCAAAAAATTCAATTACGACCGGATCTACCGTTGCTCGATGCTCCGCGAACAGCAGGAAATGTTTTTCCGGTCGATGCGTTCGCTTTTCGCCGTGTTGCTCGACGATGTCGTCCGGAGGGATCGTAGATCCGACATTTTCCGGCGGCTGATCGACCGTCTCGGCGACGAATATCTGGAAAACGAAACGCCCGAAAGGATCGTCGCGGATTACATTTCGGGGATGACCGACCATTATTTTTTGAAGCAGTTCGAACGCCGTTTCATGCCGATCCATTACGATTACGACGAAGCCGAGATCCTCAACCGGATCGTCGAAAAGTACCCCGACGTCACCGGGCTGTGGTAGAGGATTTCCCCTTCTCCTCGCTGCGGAAACGCCGGATCTCCTCTTTCGTCGCGACGCCGGCGCCGCGCAGTTCGCCGGAACCGGCGCTGTTGCTCACTTCGATACAGCAGTCGATTTTTTCCCGGAGTTTTTCGACGTGGCTGATGATGCCGACGAGTTTTCCTCCGGAACGGTGCAGATGCGTCAGCAATTCGAGCGCATCGTCGAGCGCGTCGTCGTCAAGCGTGCCGAAGCCCTCGTCGAGCAGGACGTTGCCCAGACGCGCGTTTTGACTGTCGGCGCTCATTTCCGCCATGCCGAGCGCGAGCGCAAGACTCACTTCGAAGCGTTCGCCGCCGGAAAGCGTTTTCGCCGTCCGGCGGGCGTCGCCGCGGAAATGGTCGATCACGTCCAGATCCAGCGGGTCGGCGGCATTGCCGACGAGCGAAAAATGCCGTCTGAACGCGGCGGGGCGCCGGGCGTTCGCGAAGCGGAGCAACTCGCGGAATGTGTACCCCTGCGCGATGCGCCCGAAGCGGTCCGCGCTGTCCGTGGAGCCGAAGTGTTTGTAAAGGATCGTCCAGTCGTTGAAAAGCGGACGCAACGTTTCCAGTTTTTTCGCCGTTTCCCGATGGCGGGCGCGCAGGGTGAAATCGTTGGTCTTCCGGGTCTGCAACCGCGCGAAGATTTCATCCGCCGCGTTTTTTTCGGCGGCGAGCGCGGCGAGGACTTCGGCGTTTTTTTCGCGCGTAAGATCCGGCGGCAGATCTTTTTCGAGCGCGCGCACGGCGTCGGCGCGCTCGTTGAAGGCGGTTTCACGCCGCCGGACTTCGGCGTCCGCGTTTTGAAGACGGCTCAAAAGATCCTGCAAAATGTGCGGTTCCCGGTATTTCCCCGTGAAATCGGTTTCATCGCGGAAGCCGGATTTTTTCAGCAGCGCGGCGAATTCCGCTTCCCGATCGGCGAGTGCGGGACGCAATGTTTTCAGCGCGGTCTGCCGTGTGCCGAGTTCTTCGCGGATGTGTCCGAGTTCGGCGCGGGCGGTCGCGGCGGCCGCGGCGGCGTTTTCGCCGTCGCTCCGGTGGCGCGCGACGGTTTCCGTCAGTGCGGCTTCTTCCGCGTCGACGTTGCGGTCGCCGAATTTTTCCGCGCGTTGCCGACGCAATTCCGGCAATGCCCCGGTGATGCGGAGGGATCGTTCGAGCGTTTTTTCACGTTCTTCCGAGAGGCACTTTTGCGTCGCTTCTCCGGCGGATTTTTCCGTCGCGAAACGGCGGCGGCAACTTTCCGCTTCGGCGCCGAGCGCCGTCGCATCCCGGAATTGTTTGATGCGCGCATCAAGTTCCGGCGGCAGGGCATCGGGAAATTTCCACGCGGCGCCGAGCGTCCGCGTGATTTCGTCTTCCAGACGGTGTGCGTTTTCGGCGACGGAATTTTTTTCCGATTCCAAGCGCGCGGCGGCGTCCCGCAATTCCTTTTCCCGTTCGGCGATCGCTTCCGAAAGCATTCGGGAAGTCGTTTCGCACGCATTTTTTTCCGCTTCGGCGAGCGTCGCCGCCTTTTCCGCTTCGGCGATGCGCCGGAGGCAAAGTTCCAGATCGTCGAGCCGCTTCCGGAATGCGGCGTAAAGTTCATCCATCCCTGCGGCGGTCTTTTCCGGAGGGAGCGCGCCGCCGTTGCAATAGGGGTGATCGACCGAACCGCAGAGCGGGCAGGGGCTTTTTTCCGTCAAAAAAAGCGAACGGTCGGCGCCGTCGCGGAAAAAATCACTCAACTTCGCGGCGGCGGCGCAGGATTCCCGAAGTTCTTTTTCGCTTTTCCCGTCGAGGATGCGCGCGCGCTTCTCCTTTTCTCCGTCGAGCAGACGGCGGCGTTCCGCGGCGGTTTTTTGCATTTCGGCAAGGTGCGCGGCGGCATCGGCGGCTTTTTCCCGGCGGCCGTCAAGTTCGCGCCGGTCGCGCGCGAGCGTTTCCGCGTCGCGTTGATTTTTCGCGGCGGCATCGGCGAGATCGTGCCGGCGGGATTCCCAGGCTCTCTTTTTCTCTTCCAGCGCGGCATCTCCGGGATGAGCCGCAAGATGCGCTTCCGCATCGGAAAATTCCTTTTCCCGGAGCGCGAAACGTTTCGCGTTTTCGTCAAGTTGCCGGGCGAGGCGCGCAAGATCCTCGTCGATTTTCCGCCGCGCGGCGGAAAGTTCCGCCGCCTGCGCGGAGTCGTTGCCGATGCGGGCGTCGAGCAGGCGGACTTCCTGAAAAAGACGGCGTTCGGTCTGCTCCCTTGCCAGAAGCGCGGTCAACGCTTCGGCGGCGCGGCGTTGCGCATCGCCGGTTCCGGCGGCGCGTTTTTCCGCTTCCGGCAGACGTCGGGTCAACATGGCTTCCTCCTCTTCCATCTGCCGGATCTCCCGCCGCGTCTGCAACAGAAGGTCATATGCCGGACGGCATTGCTGGGCGCGCACCGCATCGTCGGCTTCCGGACGGAAGTTTTCGCATTGCCGCAGGTTTTGACGCGCCGTTTCCAGTTCGGCGCGCGCTTTTTCGACGGCGGCGCGGGCGTTTCCGAGCGCGTTGAATGCCGCTTCGCGGACGGCGGCGGTTCCGACGGCGGCTTCGATGCGTTGCCGTTCGGCGCGGTTTTCGGCGATCTCGTTTTCAAGTTGCGCCCGCTCCTCATCCGACAGCGGCGTACCGTCGCCGAGTGCGCGCATCAGAATTTCGCGTTCGTTTTTGACCGCTTCGTATTTTGCGGCGATCGCCCTGCCGATCTCGGTGTAGACGCCGCTGTCCGTGATGTTTTTGAGGATCTCCGAGCGCGAAGACGAGTCCGCCCGGAGAAAGGCGTCGAAATTTCCCTGCGCCAAAAGAACGCAGCGGGTGAATTGCTCGACGTCCATTCCGACGATTTCGACGATCTTCGCGGCGATCTCGCCGTTGGTGCCGGAAATTTCGCGGCCGTTGCAGAAAAGCCGCCGTTCGGGTTGGGCAAACGGCGTTTTCGCCTCTTTTTTGGCGCGGCGCCGATGGCGGAAAAGCGCCCGGTAAAGATCGTTTCCGAGCGAAAAGACCAGTTCCGCCGCCATATCGTCGGCGCCGTCGCTCATCACGCTGTCCCGCGAATCGGAGATCGCTTTTTTACCTTCGGAGAGGGTGCGGGGCGTACAACCGTAAAGCGCCAGCGACACGGCGTCGAGGATGCTCGACTTTCCGGCTCCGGTGTTGCCGGAAATCAGAAAAATGCCGCTGTCGAAGCGGCGATCGTCGAAGTCGATGAGGTTTTCCCCGTACAAAGAATTGACGTTGCGGATGTAAAGCCGGCGGAATTTCATCGTTTTTCCGGCGGCGTCGCGGGAAGGATTTTCCCGGCGTGCGGCGGGATCTTCGACTTCGGCGCGGACGCCGCGAAAAAGGCGCAGGAGATTTTCCCGCTGATTTTCGTCGGAAACATCGGCGCATTTTTCCAGATGGTCGAGGAAGATCTCTTCGGGCGTGAAGCGGGAAAGCGGCCGCATTTCCTCTTCAAGGAAGCCGTCGCCGTCTGAAGTGCCGGGCCGCCGGGTTTCGCAACGCAGGATCCGGAGGTTGGCGTCGCGCCATTTTTCGCGCAACTCGGGGAACCAGTTTTCCCGTTTTTCCGCGCCCGTGTAGACGGCTTTGACGAGGACTTCGCTTCCGGCGGCTGCCAACTCCGCCAGTTGACGGTCGAGTTCGTTTTCGTCGCCCTGCACGATGCGCATCATCCGGAAACAACTTTCGGGGATTTCCACTTCGACAGAGTTGCCGATGTCGGCGGTATCGAGCAAAAGAAATCCGGTGCCGCCGGATCTTTCCCGGAAATCCATCGGCAGAAGCGAACCGGAATAACGCCAGGCGTCGTGTCCGGCGACGCATTGCATTTTGTGGATGTGTCCGAGCGCGAAATAATCGAAAGGCGGAAAATCCGCGGTGTCGATCGCGGCGAGACGGCCGACTTCGTCGGCTTCGCCGCTTCCCGAAAAAACGCTTCCGCGCGCATAAAAGTGTCCCATCCCGATGACGGGGACGTTCCGAACGCCCCGCATTTTGAGCGCGGCGTCGTAAACGGCGCGGTAATGCGCGGAAATGCGATGCGTCATTTCAGCGGTTTCTTCTTCGGACGTTTCGCCGCCGCGGACGCCGTCGCGCAGATCGGCGCCCCGGGGGAAAGGCACGGCGCAGACGTATGCTTCGGGGGCGGCGGGATCGCCGAGCGGGACGACGGCGTTTTCGGGGTGTCCGGCGTCCGCTTTGCCGAAAATGCGGATGTCCATTTTGCCGAGCAGGGCGCGGGGCGCGTCGAGAAAATCGGCGCCGTCGTGATTTCCGGCGATGACGACCAGTTGGCGGCATCCGGCGTTCTGCAATTCGGCGAGAAATGAATAATATAATTGCATCGAATCATTCGACGGGGACCCGTTGTTGAAAATGTCGCCGGAAAAGAGGGCGGCTTCGACGCGTTCTTCGCGTGCTTTCCGGACGATGAAGCGGAAAACCGATTCCAGTTCCGGATTCCGGCGCAGATTTTCCAGCGTGCATCCGAGATGGATATCGGCAAGATGGATGATTTTCATAACGGTTCCGGGCGTGTTGATTTGAATTCCGCACCTACTATAGCGCGTTTTGACGGAAAAACAATCGCGCCGCGCCGTTATTATTAAATTATTAATAATAAAACGGACGGACAAGGTTGATAAACGGACTTTTTGGTGTTATCTTACAGCATAACCGGAGGGAAAGGGAAGAAATTCTTTCCGGCAACGGTCTTTCGTCCCATGACGATCCCCGTAAAAAAATCGGAAAAAACGAATGCGGCGCCGCGGCGGGATTCCCGCGACGGGGCTGCGCATTGAAAAAATCGGAAGTTGCGGGATGTCGCAAACGATATGTGAATGCGTGGAATTCGGTCCGTTCCCCGGTCGGCGTTGGGGATATGCGCGTGTGAAGGCGCGCGCCGAGAAAAAATTTTCCGGTTTTCTGGAAGGCCGCGCGATCCCGTCGTATCTGCCGTTTCTGCGCAAATGGCGGTTGCATCACGGAAGCAAGGTGTCGGCGGACATCCCGATGTTTCCGGGGTACGTTTTTCTGGCGCCGTCGGACGACGAGATCCCCGAGGTCAAGCGGAACGACGCATTGGTGTGTTTCCGGCGTCTGGAAGCGTGTCAGGAAGCGGATTTCCTGGCGGAACTGGCGGACATCCGCCGTTGCGAAGAAGCGTCGGTGACGAATCCCGTGGCGATCAATCCCGGACTGGTGCCGGGGCGCAAAGCGGAAGTCGTATCGGGTCCTTTCAAGGGGATGCGCGTGGTGGTGCTCCGTCGCCTGGACGAGGTGCGTATCGCGGTGAACTTCGAGCTTTTCGGGCAGAGTTGCGACATCAAAATTTCCGCCGCTGAACTCAAAACGCTCGAGTGACATACGAAAGAGGTGATGCCGATGGGAAAGAAAATTTTTGTGACACAACCATCCTTGCCTGCGCTTGAAGATTTTATTCCGTATCTGCAGAAAATATGGGACAGCAAGTGGCTGACCAACAACGGCGAGTTTCACCGGGAGTTCGAGCGGCGTCTCGCGGAGTATCTCGGCGTGAAGTACGTCAGTTTGTTCACCAACGGCATGATCGCGTTGCAGGTCGGGTTGCAGGCGTTGCGCATCACGGGGGAAGTGATCACGACGCCTTTTACTTTTGTGGCGACGACACACGCGATCCATTGGAATAACTGCAAGCCGGTCTTTTGCGACATCGAGCCGGAAACGTTTACAATGGACCCCGACAAGGTGGAGGCGTTGATCACGCCGCAGACGACGGCGCTGATGCCGGTACACGTTTACGGGAATCCCTGCGATCACGAAAAATTGCAGAAGATCGCGGACACCTACGGGCTGAAACTTTTTTACGATGCGGCGCACGTTTTCGGCGTCCGCAAGGACGGGGTTTCCGTTTGCAATTGGGGAGATCTCTCGATGTTGAGTTTCCACGCGACCAAAGTTTTCAACACGTTTGAGGGCGGGGCGCTGGTGACGGACGACGAAAATATGAAAAAGCGGATCGATTTTTTGAAAAACTTCGGTTTTGCCGACGAAGTTACGGTCGTCGCGCCGGGGAGCAACGGCAAGATGGACGAATTCCGTGCCGCTTACGGATTGTTGCAGTTGCAGATTGTAGACGGCGAGATCGCGAAACGGCAAAAAGTGGCGGAGTTTTACCGCGAAGCGTTGAAAGACGTGCCGGGGATTACGATGCTGTACGACTTGCCGGGCGTGCGGCATAATTACGCATATTTCCCGATCCTCGTCGATGCGGAAAAATACGGCATCACGCGTGACGCGCTTTATGAAAAGTTCAAGGCGTCCGGCATTATGACGCGCCGTTACTTTTACCCCTTGTGCAGCGACTTTCCGACCTACCGCGGCTTGCCGAGTGCGACGGCGAAAAATCTCCCCGTGGCGACCCGCGTCGCACAAGAGATACTCTGTCTTCCCATGTACGCCGATCTGACGGAAGAAGATTTGGGAAAAATCATTCAATTTGTTGCCGGGAAAAAATAAAATGGAGAGAATATCTGATTTTATCCAAAAACATCATTGGGGATTTTTAGTCCTTTTAATTGTTTTTCTTATCGCAAATGCGACATATCTTTCCATTCCCAAGACACATCTTTTTCTGGATGAATATTATTCCTACGGGTTGGCGAATTGTGCAGACCATCCGTTCCTCGATAACAAGGAAACATCGCCGCGTTCGGTATCGGGAGAATATTTTACCGACTATTTAAAAGTATCTCCCGATCACCGGTTTGATTACAGGATCCCTTATAGGAATCAGGTGGCAGATGTTCATCCTCCTCTTTTTTATTTCTTGTTGCATACGGCTTGTTCCTTTTTCCCCGGGACATATTCAAAATGGTACGGCCTTTCTGTGAATTATATTGCATTCATAGTGACGATTGTCTTTTTATATCTTCTAGCGCTGCGCTTTTTTGATGGAAAAATTTTCCCTGCCTATACCGTGATATTGCTGTGGGGGGGGACTATGCTGGGCATACAGAATATCCTTTATTTGCGGATGTACGCAGTGCTGTCTATGTTTGCAGTTATTCTCTTTTTTCTTCATCGTTGCCTCTTGGAAACAAAAAAGTTCCCTTTGTTGCTTGTTCTGATCGGGGTGACGGCTTATTTTGGATATATGACGCAGTATTATTTCCTGATTTTGGCATTCTTTTTGGCATGCAGTTATTGTATATTTTATTTTTATCGTAAAAATTGGGAAAAACTTATTGCCTATGCCGCAACGATGCTGGTCTCGGTTCTTTTGTTTTTTGTAACATTCCCTGCCGTTTTTGAACATCTCTTTGGGGGGAGAGAAGTCGGTGCGACAACATTGAATAATATTACCTTGAACGGCGGTGTTTCCGCCGCGCGCAATACCGGGGGCAAAATTTTATTTTTTTGCAAGGATTATCTCAACGGCATTCATTGCGGTTGGGCGAATGGTTTTATCTCGGGAGCTGTCATCGTTTTATTTATGTTGTTCTTTTTCGCTATCACTTGCAAAAGGGGTAGCTCTGAACAATACAAGAAATTTTGGCACAAGAGTTTGTGGATTCTCGCTCCCGTTGTCCCGACATTTTTGGTAATTGCACTGGTTTGCATTTATTTTGCCCAACGCTATGTTTACTGGTTTTATCCGATCATCACGCTCTATGTGGTCTATGTAGTGATATTTTGTTTGGGATCGCTGAAAAATAGTGCGCAAGGAGAACGCATTTTCTTTATTCTGGCACTCGCTGTTGTGATTCTCCAATCGATTTTTTCTCCATTGCCGAAAACATATCGTGGCAATCAGAAACGTTTTGATTATTGTGTTTCCAAAATAGATTGTCCGGCAATTGCGTTTTGCTGGAATGAAAGGCCGAACTCAATGCTTACTCAAAGCTGTATGCTCTTGTCCCATTGTAAAAAAACAACGATCTGCAAAATCGATCATTCTGAAAATATGTTCGAGACGGCTGCGAATTTCACCCGAAAGGAGATTGACCGTAAATTGATTGTCGGCTACCATAAACTTGTTTTTGGATTTAATGATGACGAGATTGATAAAAAAGTCTTTGAATGCCGGAAAGATGGAACAGAAAAGATTGACTTCATTTATGATGACGGATTCTCCCGTTGGTATTATGTGGAGAAAAAATGATCCGTCGATGCAAGCTGTAACAACTTTTCGTTCGGTATATGTCTAAAAAAATTTATATTTACGGATGTGGCGGTCACGCCAAAGTTGCGGCGTCAACAGCACGGCTTTGCGGATACGAGATTGCCGGATTTTGGGAAGATTCCGATGCCCGCGCCGATGAAGATTTTTTCGGGAGCAAAATTGTCGCTTTTGATGATGTTCCGCGCGGTGCATTGATTTTTATTGCCTTTGGCGACAACCGTATGCGTTTGCAACGGGGGAGGACATTGCAGAATGATTTCCGCATTGCGACGATCATTCATCCATCCGCACAAATCGCGGAACATGTGAAAATCGGTTGCGGAAGTTATGTGGGCGCGTTGGCCAATATAGACCCGGACGTTGAAATCGGCGAATTTTGCATTGTCAACAAACTCGTCAATGTTTCTCACGATTCCGTCATCGGAAATGGTACGCACGTTAGCGTTGGCAGTGCCGTGGCGGGAGGTGTTTGGGTCGGAGAATGTTGCTGTATCGGGATGGGAAGCCGGATTATTGAGAGAAAATCAATCGGCAATAATACCGTCATTGGAGCAGGGGCGGTCGTTATCCACGATATTCCATCGAATGTCGTCGCGGTCGGGACTCCTGCAAAAGTGATCAAGGAAATCAATGGCTGAACCGTTAAAAAGCAAGATGTTCTCCGGAATGTTTTGGTCCGGATTGGGGCAGGTATGGAATTTGGGCGTGGGGTTTGTGATTTCGCTCATCCTTGCCCGCTTACTCACGCCGGAAGAATTCGGTGTCGTCGCGATTATCGGTGTTTTTATCGCCATTTTTTCGGTTTTCATTGATGCCGGATTCGGTGCATCGCTGATTCAGAAAAAAGATTTGCATCCGGAAGATTGTTCAAGCGTTTTTTTTCTTAACTTGACGATTGCAATCACCTTATATATCGGATTGTTTTTCGCCGCACCTCTTATTGCGGATTTTTTTCATAAGAGTATTTTGACGCCCTGCATCCGCGTTTCCGCACTGGCGGTGATCTTCGGCGCGTTGTCGGCGGTTCAAAATGCGATGATCTACCGCGATCTGCGGATGAATGTTTTTTTCCGTATGTCGGTGGTTTCTCAAAGCATTTCCGGCGCCGTCGGGATCACGATGGCGTATCGTGGGTTCGGCGTCTGGGCATTGGTTATGCAGACACTCATAAAGTCGGTAATCAGCGCGGCACTACTGTGGATATGGGGTACATGGCGTCCGATTTTGAGGATCCGTTTTCAGCGACTCAAAGGATTGTTTCAATACGGCTGGAAACTTCTTTGCTCCGGCGTTTTGGATTGTTTCTACAATAATATGTATCCGCTTTTGTTTGGGAAATTGTTTGATTTCTCCACGTTGGCATATTATAATCGAGGCAATCATATCCCGAGTTTAGGAATGGGGATTATCAATAATACGATCAGTTCCGTGCTCTTCCCGTCGTTTTCAAGGATTCAAAACGACCCGAAGCAGATGGCACGGGTGATGAAAAAAGTACAATCGGGCATTTTTTTCTTTGTTGTTCCGACAATGACTCTGCTTTGTCTGATTTCCGAACCGTTGATCGTACTGCTTTTCAAAGAAAAATGGTTGCCGGCAGTTCCTTTTATGCGGCTTTTTTGTCTGTTTTATATGTTTTGGCCTTTTCATACTTCAAACCTTTGTGTCCTGCAAGCATGCGGGCGCAGTGATGTTTTTTTGATTTTGGAAATCATCAAAAAGGTACAAGCGGTGGTTTGTGTTTTATTGACCTACCGATATGGACCTTTCGCGATGGCGTGTGGTCTGGTCATAACTAATTTTTTAAGTGCAGTTGAAAATTCATGGATGAATGGAAAAATCATTCAATTCGGATTCGTAAAACAAATTTTGAATATCTCTCCTTGTATTGCAATCAGTTTCTTTTGTTCAATAGCCGGATGGTTTGTCTGCGAAAATTGTGCCGGAGTATGGAGTAAAACGATTTTGACCACCCTGGGGTTCGGCGTTTTGTATTTAGGTATTTCCTTTGTCTTTAAGCAAATCCCCCGTGACATAATTCAACTTGTCTGGACGAAATTGCCGTTCGGGAAAAGGGATCAGGTATGAGTATTCCCGCTGTTAGTATTTGTTGCATTACTTATAATCACGAAAAGTACATCCGCGATGCGCTGGAAGGTTTTCTGATGCAGAAAACCGATTTCCCTTTCGAGATATTGATCCACGACGACGCTTCGACCGACGGTACGGCGGATATCATCCGCGAATACGAAGCGAAATATCCCGACATCATCAAACCGATTTATCAGACGGAAAATCAATATTCCCAAGGGAAATTCATTTGGTGTGAATTTCAGTTCCCATGCGCCAAAGGCAAATACATCGCGCTTTGCGAGGGCGACGATTTCTGGACCGATCAGCGCAAACTCCAAATCCAATACGATTTTATGGAATCGCACCCCGACTATTCGATGTGTTTTCATAACGCAAAAGTTATTGATGAAAATGGATGCGAAAACCATCTGTTTGATCATATAGAAAGTCGTGATTACGCAGGAATGGATTTGCTTAAAAAATGGACTGTTCCTACCGCAAGTAGTTTTTTCAGGACAAAATATATTTCTAAAATACCAGCCAAGAATGATTTTTGGTGTGGTGATATTATTGTTTGGTTGACGATGAGTCAATGCGGGAAAATCCGGGCGTTGCCGGAAAAAATGTCCGTTTACCGCCAATTAAACAGCGGTGCGACGGCTCAATTTTATTGCAAGCAGGACGCGGCATGGCTTGACCGCCAGATTCGTCATTATACTGCCTTGGGGAAGACATTTCCTTTCATTCCCCGGAAAATCATTCGGGATTTTCTATTGCGCGCCCGTTACGAAAATTTGCTGTTTCTGCATCGTTCCGACGGATGGACGGCGGTCGCCCGGATTTTTTTGCGCTATCCGCTCCCGGTGCAAATGAAATTATTCGGTTCGTCGATTATACATATGATTTATATTTACCGCAAAAAGCGAAAACATTTTGCTGCATAATGCGTCTTTGAGTACCTGCTATTTAAAAATAAAAATTCCGCAAGCAAGCCTTTTCATTCCGGGGTGCAAACTCGAAGTATATATCGAATGCGTTTTCGCCGACGATGCTTCTCCGGATAAAAGCATGGGAATCGTACAATCCGTGCTGCAGAAATATCCCGCGCGGAAAAACGCGGTCAAAATCATCCGGTACGAAAAAATCGCGGGATATCCGTTGTGTCGGGGAGGCGCGTTCAAGGAGCATCCCGGCGGGAAAAAAGAAGAAATGCGGGCGTGGACGAATCTTTCAATAAACAAACCGTTGCGGGAAGTTACCGTAAGTCGTACTGTTCAGCAGGGTGCAATTTGAAATAAACTTTCTGAAAAGTCAGTACCCGAAAATGTGGATGAAATCTTGGATCGCCGATCGGCAAGGGGAGAAGATGCGCGTCTGTTTCCTTTTCCCCGGTGCGGGAGATAATATTTGCGGCGGACTGAAAGTCGTCGCCGAATATGCCAACCGTTTCGCGGCGGACGGTTTCGACGTGCATATCGCCTATGCCGGTTCGATCTTCTGGCGGGAAAAGACGCTTTTTTATAAGTTGACCAACGTTGTGCGCTATTTTCAACACCGTCTGCGCGGCTTTTCCTGCCGGAAATGGTTCCCGTTGGATGAAAGAGTCAAGGAACATTACGCTTTTTCGCTTTGTTACCGTCATGTTCCCCGGGCGGATCGCTATATCGCGACAAGTCCTTATACCGCAATGTACCTCAATGATTATCCCGTCGATGCGGACAAAAAGTTTTACTTCATTCAGGGTTATGAAAACTGGGGAGCCGTGACCGACGGGAAACTTCACGCGACCTATCGCTATAAAATGCACAAGATCGCCGTTTCCGGATGGCTGGCGCGCATCATCCGCGCCGACGGAGAATCGTGCGCCGTTATCCCCAACGGATTCGATTTTCAAAAATTCGGGATGGACATCCCCGTCGCGGAAAAGAAACGCTTTCGCGTGATGATGCTGTATCACGAAATGGAAAAAAAAGGTTGCCGGTATGGTTTCGCCGCATTGGAGGAAGTCCATAAAAAATTTCCGCAACTTGAAGTTGTGCTTTTCGGAGTTTATCCGCCTCCGGAAAATCTGCCGGAGTATATCCGGTATTTCCGTTCCCCGGCGCCGGAAACGTTGCGGCGGCTTTACAACGGATCGGCGGTTTATCTCGGATGCAGCGTCGCCGAGGGGTGGGGGCTTACCGTCGGGGAGGCGATGCTCTGCGGCTGTGCGGTCGTATGTACCGACAATCCCGGTTATCTGGAAATGGCGGTCCCGGAAGAAAATGCGTTGGTGTCGCCGATCCGGGACGCTGCCGGATTGGCGCAAAACGTCATCCGGCTTTTTGAAGACGATGCCTTGCGGCAAAGAATCGCGCTCGCCGGGAATCGCGCGATCCAAAAATTTTCGTGGGATGAATCCGATCGGTTTTTTCAGCATCTGCTACGGGGTGAGGAACGATGAACAGACCGGATATTTCCGTAGTCGTGCCATTTTACAACGACGAAAAATTTATCGAACAAACCGCATTGTCGTTATTCAGACAAATGCATTCGAGTATGGAATACATCTTTATCGATGATGCTTCGACGGATGCGGGAAATGAAAAATTGCAGAAAATCCTGAATGCGTTTCCGGCTCGCCGTGAACAGGTACGCATTATTCGCCACTCGGTCAACAAAGGGGTGACTTTCAGCCGTATGGAGGGAATGCGCATTGCGTCCGGGCGTTATATGATCCACTGTGACGGTGATGATTGGGTCGAAGCGGATATGTATGAAGTTATGTTCGCAGAAGCGGTTCGCCAGAACGCCGATATGGTTTATTGTCATCATGTGCGCGAAGAGACAAATGGCCGCAGAATTGAATGCATTGAGCCGGAACTGCACGATTATGACGCTATCGTCAAGGCAATGTTCGGTTGCCGGATGCATTGTTCTTTGTGGAACAAACTTTACCGGAGCGATTTGATAAAAAATTTACGGCTTGATTGTCCGGATTTTATCAATATCAATGAGGATTTGCGTATGAATGTGCAGATGTTGAAAGCATGCCACAAAATCGTGCAAGTCCCCCGTTTTTTCTATCATTATCGGGTAAATCCCGTTTCGCTTACCTGTGAAAATCGCGGGCGGAAAAGTTTTTTGGCGGAAGAGGACAATGCTTATTTTTTTCAGGCAGTAGCCAGGCATTAAATTAATGTTCTTTCGTATTCTCCTTTCCTCTTTGATGCTCGACGGATTATCCGCAGAAGAATGGCACCGATTGCGTAAAACGCTGAATTTTTCTATGCGGGAAATGAGTTATCCGTGGAAATTGAAAGCGATGTATTATTTGGCGATCCTTCATCAACCGCTCGCCGTATATTTGTGGAAAAAATTGAGAAAAAAACATTCGATATGAAACGTGCCACGTTTGACATTTTCGATACGGCGCTC